>JAYFRE010000060.1:0-6001 GCA_034926235.1 Rhodospirillaceae bacterium | reverse complement strand
TGTGATACCACATCCAAGGGCGTTCCCGCAAGATCGCGCAGTGCGTGGGAAAAGGCGTGGATATTTCAAAGACATAGATAGCGAAAAGGCCGCCAATCCAGCGGAGTGAGCGACCTTGCGCGGAATAAAAAAGACGTTTTGCAGCTCCTTTTTTATCCCGCCAAGGCTGCTCTCGTCAACGGAAAACAGACCTGTTTTCCGCACGGATTGACTCGTCCTTTTTTCCTGTCGTGATCCACGCCCTCCGAAGGAGGGGCGATGACGAGTGCGCCATCGGTGCGCGCGGAACTCCTCGACCTGCTGCCCGTTGCCGGGCGGCGGTTCGGGCTGGGTCGGCGCGCGCTCGACCATCTGGCATGGCTGATCCGCCATACCAGGGTTCAGGACTGGGAGCCGGGCAACCGGGCCGTGGTCTATCTATCGGTTTCCGAAACCGCCGCACAGCGCGGCGTGACGGTCCGCCAGATCCACAATTATGAACAGGCCATCGCCGAGGCGTTCGGCCTCAGGATGGAGATTGCCTATAACCGCCGCCGTTATGGCCGGCGTGATTCGGATGGACGGATAGCTTTCGCCTTCGGCTTCGAGCTTACCGGCCTTCGCGTGGCTCTGCCGGCATTGCGCCAGGCCGGGGCCGAGATCGAGGACGAGCACGCGAAACGCCGGGTGCTGAAGCGACGGCTTGCCGCCGTGCGCGGTCAGGTGCGGAAACTGGCCGATGCGGTTTACCGCCTCGGGGATGAAGAACAGATCCTCGCCGCCCAGGAGATCGCCGAGAGCGTGCGCGGACGGCTGGGAGAGGGGGTGGAGCTTCGGGAGGTGGAAAGACGCCTCGCAGAGGCTTTGGCCGCTCAGGCAGCCCTGGAAACGCTCCTGTTGCAGGGGAAAAGCGGTGGATCGGATGTTAAAACTTCCGACGCGTCGGAAATAAATTTCCGACACATACATCCTACAACCCATCATCCAACGGATGATTCTTCATCGTTGAGTAGTCCCTCTGTGGACAGAGAGGAAAGCGGCCGTCGCCCTTGGCGACGAAGTTGCGCCGGGTTAATGCGCGCTTCCGCGCGCCCCGGCTTATGCCTCCAGGAGGAGGCTGTGTCGATTTTTGGAACCGTCAACGGCGATTCCATCCCTTCCATCGTCGATCGAGAGGAAACCGGAGCCCATAGGGTCCGGGTGAAGCTGGCGCGCCTTGCCGCGTCGGATCATTTCCGCGACCAGATCCCGCTCGCCCGCCGGGCGATGAGCGAAGAAGATCTGGTCGAGGCCGCCCGGTCCTTGCTGGTGCCTTTGGGCATCAACGCTTCGGCCTGGCGGGAGGCCTGCGGGATCATCGGCCCCTATCCAGCGGCCTTGTGCGTCCTGATTACCGACCGGGCGGCGGCCGAGCGAGGCATCTCCTCCCCCGGCGGCTATTTCCGCGCCATGGCCCGGAAAGCGCTATCCGGCGAACTCAACATCGACCGATCCATATTCGGGTTCCTCGATGGTTAGCGCCGTGACGACCCGAAGAGGGGACTTGCGCCCCTCGCCGGTCAATGGGCAGGCGCCGGGCTTTGCCCGTCGTCGGAGCGCGGCTCTCCCCCGAAATTCCGCAAGCGGAACGCTCCGCACCCTCCGGGTTTCGGGCGGTACTCCCGCCACGCTTCGACCCATGACCGGCTTCCCCCCCTTTTCCACGA
This sequence comes from Rhodospirillaceae bacterium, assembly GCA_034926235.1. GTDB lineage: Bacteria > Pseudomonadota > Alphaproteobacteria > Rhodospirillales > Magnetospirillaceae > JAYFRE01. Next base: position 4,316 of record JAYFRE010000060.1, on the reverse strand, counting down.
GGGGAAAAGGTCCGCGGCTTACCGGGGAATGGTCCCCGAGGCCGATTTCAAGGAAAGGACAACCGTCATGCTCAATCTGAACCGCGTTGAACTGATTGGCCGCATGGGCCGTGAGCCTGAGCTTCGGAATACCCAGGACGGAAAGAAGGTGGCGACGATCAATTTTGCCACGAGCGAGACCTGGAAGGATCGGGGCGGCCAGCGCCAGGAAACCACCGAATGGCACCGCCTGGTGGCCTGGGGCAAGACCGCCGAACTGTTCGAGAAACACGTCCGCAAGGGTGATTACCTGCGGATCGTCGGCAGCCTGAAGACCCGCAAATGGACCGATCAGCAGGGTCAGGACCGCTACAGCACGGAAATCAACGTGCGGGAAGTCGGTTTCCTGGAACCGAAGGACGGCCAGCCCGAAAGCGCCGTTGCCGAGGACGAAATCCCCTATTGAGCGACATCGAGGAGGGAAGGGGCGGACGGCCCCTTCCTTCAGGAGAACCGACATGAATAACCGCAAAATTGTCCTGGCCCTGGCCGCGATTTTCGTCACGGCCTCAGCCGAGGCCGCGGACTTTAACCTGACGGTGATCGACGGCGATACCCTGCGCCAGGGCAAGGACCGGCTTCGGCTTCTGCACATCGATGCGCCCGAGACGCACGAACCCCGCTGTCCGGCCGAGCTACGCAAGGGCAAGCAGGCGACCGCGCGGCTTCGGCAACTAATTCGGAGCGCCTGGGACGTCCAGCTGCGCGATTCCGGCGAGCGGGACAAATACGGGCGGCGCTTGGTGGATTTGTATCTTGATGGCAAGGACGTGGGCGACATCCTGATCGCCGAGGGCCTGGCCGTGCCCTGGGAGCCCGGTAGCGCCGCCTGGCGTGAGCGTCGCGCGCATTGGTGCGGGTTTTAGATCAAATTTTCTACGAGGGGGAAAAGGTTTGCGGCTTGCCGGGGAACCAAGATGGCAGCACTCGGTACCGTGACGCGGGCCGGAGTAGCAGATCCAGGCCGAGCCGGAAGATAAAACCTATTCCATAGCCGCTGAATAAAACCCAGGAAAACCGGGGCCGTAAAGGCGGTCCCGGTTCCCAAGGCTATAATGCACGAAAGCACTAAATATATATTGCACGCATTAATGAATTAGTGCTTCTATTAATTCATGAAAGCGTGCTTTCAAGAAAGATAGAAAATATGAAAGTCATTGCGCTGATTTCTCAAAAAGGCGGTGTCGGCAAAACCACGCTGACCGGACATCTGGCCGTCGAAACCGAAGCCGCCGGGGATGGCCCCGTTGTCCTGCTGGACACCGATCCGCAAGGATCGCTGGCCGCATGGTGGAATGCGCGCGAAGCCGAAACCCCGGCCTTCGCCAATGCGCAGCTTTCGGCTTTGCCGGAGCAGATCGTCAGCTTAGAGAAGGCGGGCTATGCCTACGCCTTTATCGACACTCCCCCGGCGATGACGCGCGAAATTGCCGCCGTTGTCGCTCAGGCCGATTTGGTTGTCATTCCGGTCAAGCCGAGTCCACACGATCTCCGGGCGGTCGGCAGTACGGTTGAACTGGTCGAGGAGGCGGGTAAGCCATTTCTCTTCGTCGTCACCATGGCGAAGGCCGCGAGCCGCCTTACGGCGCAGAGCATCGCGGCGCTTTCGGCTCACGGGCCGGTTTCTCCGGCGATCCTGGGGGATCGCGTCGATTTCGCCGCCTCCATGGTGGATGGGCGGACCGTGCGGGAACTCGATGCCAAGAGCCGGAGCGCCGCCGAGACGGCGGCCTTGTGGCAGTTTGTCCGGGATCGCATCGCTCGCCCTGTCCGCACGAAAGCACGAAACATATAAAGCACGAAGTAACGCATGCGTGAAAGGTAGAAAGATGGCAAAGCCTGCGAGTCTCGATGCCGGTCTTGTGGTGAAGAAAGGGAGCGCCGCCGTGACCGATGGCGCTCCGCAGCGCGGGGCTCCGGTCCCACACTCCGCCCCGGCCAAACCCGCCACGGGGGACCCCCTGGTGCCGCTGAATTTCCGTGTGCCGGCGAGCTTTCGGGAGGAATTCGAGAGCTACGCCTTCAACAGCGCGCCGCGCCGGAAAATGGTCGCCTTGCTGAAGGATGCCTTCGCCGCCCTGAAGGAAAAGGAAGGGCGATAAGGAATTTTTGTTATGTCACGAAAAATGCCGGACCAGGGGAGGGGAAGACCCACGAAGCCTGATGCGCTTTCCGGCGCTGAACGTCAGCAGCGCCACCGGGAGCGAAAAGAAGCGCGCCTGGGGCGAATCGCGCTAAACTTGATGCAGTCCCGCCGGGCCAATGATTGGGCGGCGGTCGATGAAATGGCTCGCGAACTGTTGAAATTGTAACGGGTGGAGCATGGCCGATCTAGATTTCTCCAAGCTCGATACAATGAGTGCCGCCGAAGAGCGCCGCTTCATGGCGGCGTTCACGCGGGAAATTGAAGGAGATCGCGGAATCGAAGCCGAGCGGCATTTGAAGGCTGGGCGGGCGATCTACTATGCCGAGGATCGATTCCCGGATGGCGTGGTGAAGGAATATCCGAATGGAAGGCGGCAACTCGTGACCTTCGAGGGGAATACCGAAGTTCTGCTGCGAGATCTGTAATGCCAAGGCCGCAACTCTGGATCGTTGCGGGTCCCAATGGGAGCGGGAAGACATCCTTCACCCGATGGCATCTGGCCGGGAAACTCCCGATCATCAATCCAGACGAGATTGCACGCTCGATATCGCCTTCACAGCCCGAAAGGGCGGACGTGGCCATGCAGGCTGGGCGAGAGGCGGTCATTCAGCGGCGAAGCCTTTTGACGCAAGAGCAGAGCTTCGCACTTGAAACGACGTTCTCCGGGAATAGCGAACTGACTTTTATGAGGGAAGCGAAGGAAGCTGGTTACAAGGTCAATTTGATCTTTATTGCGACGAAATCCCCCGTCATATCCGCCAGCCGGGTTGAGCTTCGCGTTCGGGATGGCGGCCACTTCATCCCTCGTGACGATATTGACCGCCGTTATCATCGGAGCATCGCGAACCTTGCGGCAGGAATCAGCCTCGCGGATCGTGCATGGTTGATTGACAATTCCAGCAAAAAGCCTCGCCTGGTGGCGACGTTGGAGCAGGGGCAGGAAAAAACCTCTTCGATCAACCTACCCAACTGGGTGCGGCAGGCGAGAATTCCGGCCCTTGAGTAAGAGGTGGAAAGGGGATCGTAGCGACCAATTTGCACAAAAGATAGAAAGCACGCATTAACGCAAAGCATCGCTCACGTGGCTACGGCCAGAGATTCGGCTATGCCTCAAATGCGCCCATTCACGCTGTTCCGGAGATCAGTGCCGATTCCAGATAGCCGACCTTCCGCAGGTGTCTGAGCGGGTCGGGTTGGGCTGACGACCTGGATTTGGGAAATTTCCGCAACGGCGACTGCACAGCAAGTCGTGGCACCCGCACGGAATCTGTTGGTCGAGCAATCTGGGACGTGGCACTATAGAAATTAGTTTTGGGAGGGCAGGGGTGAATAGGGCGAACCGTTGCAGGCAGAACTTCGGAGCGACTATGCGCTCGCAACGATCTGTGTCGTTGAAATCGTCCTTGCCGTTTCTGGCGCAGCGTATTGAACTGGCGACAACGATTTTTGGATAGTGACGGCATTCGTTTCAGCAGCTCCCGCCTCGATCTCGCGGCCACACGCTTCCTCGCTTTTACGTTGGGCAGGGAGTAAGCGCGCGCTTCTTCCTCGTCTTTCTGAACTGGCTGGTGCCAACATTGACGAGTATGTGGAGCCATTTTGCGGTTCAGCTGCACTCTTCTTCTCGCTCGAGCCGAAGTCTGCCTTCCTTTACGATCTGAACCCAAATTTGATTCAGGCACTGACAGCGATCAAGCATTGTCACGACCGAGTATTCGAAGCGTTCCAGGCACTCGAAGGCACAAAGAAAGAATATTATGCGATTCGTGATAGATATAATCATGAGAAAATGAGCGATATTGAAGCGGCGTCGACGTTTATTTATTTGAACCGATATGGGTTCAATGGACTCTGGCGAACAAACTTGGATGGTTACTTCAATGTGCCGTTCGGGGGTGCATCAGCACGACCTCCGGGGAAAGAGTTCTTCAATCGCTGTGCAATTACCCTGGGGCGCGCCCAACTTGATGCGCTCGACTTTCGCGAGAGCCTTCCACGCCATCGTGGAAGCAAAGTTACCGTGTTCGCTGATCCCCCAGATTCGACCTCGAGTAGACGGATCTTCCAAGAATATGGCCCCACGGTTTTCCCGAAGAGCTGTTTCGAGGCTCTGACGAGCGAGTGGCTGGCG
>JAYFRE010000039.1:0-5049 GCA_034926235.1 Rhodospirillaceae bacterium | reverse complement strand
TCCACGCTGATCGCCGTCGGCGAGGTGGCGCTCTTCCGCTTCCTCGGCGATATCGTCGATTGGCTGGGCCATGCCGACCGCGCCAGCTTCCTCTCCACCGAAGGGGGAAAGCTTTTGGGCATGGCGTTCGTCATCCTGATCGCCCTGCCGCTGGTAGCCGGTCTCAACGCGCTGATCATGCATCAGGTCTTGATGGGAAATTTCCCGATGATCGCGCGCTGGCAGATGCACCGCTTCCTGCTGCGCCATTCGATGACCTTTTTCGCCAACGAAGTCGCCGGACGGGTTTCGACCAAGGTGATGCAGACCTCGCTCGCCATCCGCGAAACGGTGATGAAGATGCTCGACGTCTTCGTCTATGTCGTCACCTATTTCGTCTCGATGGTGGCGGTCGTCGCCGCGGCCGATCCCCGGCTCGCCGCGCCGCTGGTGGCCTGGATCATCATCTATGGCTCGACCGTCGCCTATTTCGTGCCGCGTCTGCGCCGGGTCTCCTCCGAACAGGCCGACGCGCGCTCGGCCATGACCGGGCGCATCGTCGACAGCTACGCCAATATCGCCACCGTCAAGCTGTTCTCCCATACCAGCCGCGAAGAGCGTTACGCCCGCGACGCCATGGACCTTTTCCTTGGGACAGTTCACAGGCAGATGCGCCTGATCACGCTGTTCCAGGCCATCGTCTATTTCTACAACTGCCTGGCGCTGTTCGCGGTGGGAGGCCTTTCCATCTGGTTCTGGCTTGAAAGCGACATTTCGATCGGCGCGATCGCCATCGCCATCGGGCTCGCCATGCGCATCAACGGCATGTCGCAATGGGTGATGTGGGAGGTCTCGGCGCTCTTCGAGAATATCGGCACCGTCTATGACGGCCTGTCGATGCTCAAAAAGCCCCTCGACATCACCGATCGTCCCGGAGCCGACCGTCTGGTCGCGCAAAGCGGGCGCATCCGATTCGAGGATGTCTGTTTCCGCTATAGCGGCAAAGAAGGGATCATCGAGGATCTCACCCTTGAGATCGCGCCGGGTGAAAAGGTCGGCATCGTCGGCCGTTCGGGTGCGGGAAAGACCACGCTGATGAACCTGCTGCTGCGCTTTTACGATCTGGAAAGCGGGCGGATCACCATCGACGGCCAGGATATCGCCACGGTAACCCAAAGCAGCCTGCGCGCGCTGATCGGCGTGGTGACCCAGGACACCTCGCTTCTCCACCGCTCGATCCGCGACAACATCGCCTATGGCCGGCCAGAGGAGGATGACGAGGCGGTCATCGCGGCGGCCAAGGCGGCCAACGCCTGGGATTTCATCGCCCATCTTTCCGACCAGCAAGGCCGGCGCGGACTTGACGCCCATGTCGGCGAACGCGGCGTCAAGCTTTCGGGCGGGCAACGCCAACGGATCGCCATCGCCCGGGTGTTCCTGAAGGACGCGCCGATCCTGGTGCTCGACGAGGCGACCTCCGCCCTCGATTCCGAGGTGGAAGCCGCGATCCAGGAAAATCTCTTCGCCCTGATGGACGGCAAGACGGTGATCGCCATCGCGCATCGCCTCTCGACGCTGACCGAGATGGACCGGCTTATCGTGCTGGATAAGGGACGCATCGTCGAAACCGGCACCCATGCCGAATTGATCGCCGCCGGCGGCATCTATGCCGATCTGTGGAGCCGTCAGTCGGGCGGATTCCTGGGCGACGACGTGGCCGAGGAAGAGGTTTGACCATGGACAAGCCTAGCGACATCGGACTTGTCCTTTGAACGGACGGTGGCGATAACGGGGCCATGAACGATCCGACAGATTTTCCAGCCGTCGCCATCATCGGCGGCGGACCGACGGGACTGATCGCGGCCGAAGAACTCAGCCGCGCCGGTTTCTCCGTGACCGTTTATGACCGTTTGTCCACGCCGGGCCGTAAATTCCTGATGGCCGGGCGGGGCGGCTTGAACCTCACCCATTCGGAGCCGCTCGACACCTTCCTCGACCGTTATGGGACCGCGCGGGATTTTCTTTCCCCAGCCATCCGCGCTTTTCCGCCAGAGGCCCTAAGAAACTGGGCCGCCGGGCTGGATCAGCCGACCTTCGTCGGCTCCAGCGGACGGGTTTTCCCCGTGGCGATGAAATCCACCCCCTTGCTGCGCGCCTGGCTGGTCCGCCTGCAAGAACAGGGGGTTCAATTCCGCTTCCGGACCCGCTGGCTGGGATGGGATGAACAAGGCCTGTTGCTCTTTCGCCGCCATGACGGAACCGAGGAAAAAGCCGCCCCAAAGGCTACCCTTCTGGCCCTGGGCGGCGCCAGTTGGCCCCGGCTGGGATCGGACGGGGCCTGGGTCGATAGTCTGTCCGGGCGGGGTGTCGCCCTATCCCCCTTCCGCCCCGCCAATTGCGGTTTCGAAATCCGGTGGAGCGATGTCTTTCGGCAGAGATTCGAGGGTCAGCCCCTCAAGAATCTGGCCTTGAGCTTCGGCGGTCGGACGGTTCAGGGCGAAATCATGGTAACCGCCCATGGCGTCGAGGGCGGGGCCATCTATGCCTTGGCCTCCTCCTTGCGCGACAGCATAGAAAGCCAGGGACATGCGGTGCTTCGGGTCAATCTTTGCCCGCATAGGACGCCCGCCGATCTCCGGCTGAAACTGAACAAACCGCGCGGCGCACGCTCCCACAGCGATTTTTTGCGCCGGACCTTAGGATTGTCACCAATCGCCATCAATCTGATGCGCGAGGCCGTGGGGCTAGCCCTGCCCGAGAGCCCGGACAAACTGGCCGACCTCATCCAGGCGGTTCCGCTCACGCTTGTTGCGCCCTTTTCCCTGGAACGCGCCATTTCCAGCGCGGGCGGTATCGATCTGGCCGAACTGGATGAAGGTTTCATGCTCAAGCGTCTCCCCGGCCTGTTCGCCGCCGGGGAAATGCTGAATTGGGAAGCGCCGACCGGCGGCTATCTGCTGCAAGGCGCCTTTGCCTCCGGGGTGGCGGCGGCGCGCGGGGTTCAGGCGTGGCTGCGCCGGGAACGGCCTCAGCGTCCTTCACCCCACGCCTGACGCTTTTTCCTTTCACTCCCGGCGGGAAACCGCACCCGGTTCAGGCGGCGGCTTCCAGATCCGTCTGCGCGGGCAAAGCCCACTGCCGGGCGATGTCGCGGCCATGGTCGCGGCAGACTTCCAACGCATCCGTATCCGGTCGCCATTTGATCTTCAGCGCAAGGCCGGTTTCAAAACCCGCATCCATCAGGCGGGTCTGGATACGGTCCACCGCGCCGCCGGCCCAACCATAGCTGCCGAAGGCGGACGCTTTCTTGTTGCGGAATCTGAGCCCGGTCAGTTCCTCCAGCATCCCCGCCACCTTGGGCATCATCACATTGTTCATCGAGGAAGACCCGACCAGGACGCCCTTGGACCGGAACACATTGGTCAAAATCTCGTTCTTGTCGTGACGCGAGACATTGAAAATCTTCACCGCCACGCGCGGGTCCACCTCATTGATGCCCTGGGCGATGGCGTCGGCCATCATCCGGGTGTTGTTGGACATGGTGTCGTAAAAGATGGTGATGCGGTCTTCCTGGTAATCCGCCGCCCATTTTGCATAAAGCGCCACGATCTGCGCCGGATTGTCGCGCCAGACCACGCCATGCGAGGTGGCGATCATCTCGAGCGGCAGGTTGAACCCCAGGATTTCGTCGATTTTCCGCGTCACCCGGCGGCTGAACGGAGTCAGGATATTGGCGTAATAGCGCTGGCACTGCTCGAACAGTTCCGCCTGATCGACTTCGTCATTGAACAGATGCTCGTCACAATAATGCTGGCCGAAAGCGTCATTGCTGAACAGCACCGCGTCGCCGCTCAGATAGGTCATCATGCTGTCCGGCCAATGCAGCATCGGCGTCTCGATGAAGACAAGCTGCTTGCCGTTGCCGATATCCAGCACGTCGCCGGTCTTGACCACATGGAAATCCCATTCGGGATGGTGGTGATGGCCATTGATGGAATCCACACCATTGGCGGTGCAGTAGATCGGCGTGCCGGGAATCCGGGCCATCAGTTCGGACAAGGCCCCGGCATGGTCTTCTTCCGCATGGTTGATGATGATGGCGTCGATCGTTTCCAGATCGATCTCGGCGCTTAGATTGCGCACGAAATCGCCGCTGAATTTATAATCCACCGTATCGATCAGGACGGTCTTTTCCTCCCGGATCAGATAGCTGTTATAGCTGCTGCCCTTGGTGGTCTTGTATTCGGTGCCATGGAAATCGCGCACTTCCCAGTCGCGCTGTCCGACCCAGTGGATGTTACCTTTGACGTGGATGGCCATATCTGCCTCGATGGTTGCGTTTGAACGATGCTTACCCTTGAGGAATATCAAGAAGCGTGCCATCAACCATCTATCTGAAATATAAAGGTTTTTATTTTAGGCTCTTGGCAATTAGTGTCATACAGACTATTTCTTTTATGGTCGATATGACATTGACCCCTGTCTAAATGACCATGCAAGGAAACAAGATGGCGCTATCGGTCGATCTGCTTGCCAGCATCGCCATCGAACTGCAAAGCGGCGTCAGCCGCGGGGACCGGTTCCAGCGTCTGGTGACGGCGCTGCGCCGCGTGTTGCGCTGCGACGCCTCGGCCCTGTTGCGTTATGAACAACGCCAATTCCGCCCGCTTGCCACCGATGGTTTGTCCCCGGATGTGCTGGGACGGCGTTTCGCGCTGGAGGCTCATCCGCGTCTAGAGGCAATTGCCCGCGCCGGCGACGTCGTACGTTTTCCAGCCGATAGCGGGCTGCCGGATCCCTATGACGGCCTGATTCCCGATCATGAAACCCTCAAGGTTCACGCCTGCGTCGGGCTGCCGCTTTTCGCCGGGGCGGAGCTGATCGGCGCTTTGACGCTGGACGGATTGAATCCCCGCCAATTCGATGATTTCAGCGATGACGAATTGCGCCTGATCGCAGCCCTTGCCGCCGGCGCGCTGGACAATGCGCTGCTGATCGAACGGCTGGAAAGCCAGGATGTGCTGAGCGGAACGCCGCTGTCCTTTGCAGGTCAGATGCCCGCCACCGAAA
>JAYFRE010000047.1:0-7533 GCA_034926235.1 Rhodospirillaceae bacterium | reverse complement strand
CGGTCGAGGACCCGGACAAGATCCTGCGCATGATCGTTGCGGCTGATGAGAAGGAATAAGCCATGAAAGCATTGAAGGCTTTTCTTGTCGCTCTTTCCCTGATGATTCTGGGCAGCGCCGTTGCCCAGGCACAGGACGCAGTCCCTCCGCTCACGCCCGAGAACACGCTGATCATGCAGTTGAAGACGGGAAGGGTGGTGATCCAGATGCGCCCCGATCTTGCGCCGCGGCATGTGGCGCGGATCAAGGAACTGGTGCAGCGCGGATTCTATGACGGATTGGTCTTCCACCGCGTCATCGACGGCTTCATGGTCCAGGGCGGCGATCCGACCGGGACGGGACGCGGCGGATCGGGCTTCAAGCTGCCGGCGGAATTCTCGCGCGTCAAGCATATGCGCGGCACGGTGTCGATGGCGCGGGCCCAGGACCCGAACAGCGCCGATTCCCAGTTTTTCATCTGCCTTGAACCGCAACCCAGCTTGGATGGGCAGTACACGATCTGGGGTCAGGTGGTCCAAGGCATGGAGTATGTCGACCAGATCAAGAAGGGAAGCCGTTCGTCTAACGGCTTGGTTTCGCAGCCTGATTCGATCCAATGGATGAAGATGGCCAAGGATGTGAAGGAATAAGAAGCCGCTTGTTACGGCTTTTGTTGACCAGGGCTCGGGCTATCCCTATGTTGGGCGGCCCAAAGCTTTGGAGCGCGTAGCTCAGTCGGTAGAGCATTTGACTTTTAATCAAAGGGTCCCGGGTTCGAGCCCCGGCGCGCTCACCATAAAAAACCCCCGCCAGATCAAGCATTTGGCGGGGGTTTCTTCTTTTGTTCTCACGATCTGACGGCGCGCAAGGGTTTGTAGCAATTACAACGCTTTAGTACGGAGTGGTGCGGAGTGTCATAAAATAGCCGTGACATGGCTGTGACATGGCGGGGGTAAAAGTTCTCATTCTGTTCCGAAATTGCCGCCGTTGTTGTTTTCCGTAGCGGCGGCGATGATGGCGTAGGGGATCATCACCGCCTTGGAGCTGGTGCTGCCGGTCCAGATCGATTGACGGGATCGCCGTGCGCCCTGGACCTGTTGCAGCGCTGCCGCCCAGCAGACGTCCCAGGGGGTATCGGCGAAGTGGCGCGCCAGGGGGCGGCACTGGCGGGTATAGGCGACGCCGAAATACCCCGTCAGGCCGCGCGGGGCGGGTTCGATGCCGATCCGGGCCATTTCCCGCCGGATCGTGACCGCCGCGCCCGAGGCCAGCAGCACGCCCAGCGCCGGGCGGTTGGCGAAGGGTACCCAGGACAAGAGATGATCGAGGCACCCGCTGGCGTCCATTGCGGGCGCGTCCAGGGCGGCGGAAGGATCGGGAGGGGTTTTTTCGCACGAGGCAGGGGAGAACGCCGCTACAGACCCCGCGCCGCTTCCTTGCCGAACAGCATGCGCGCTTCGCCGATCATGCGCAGCCAATGCCGCGCCTCGTCCATGAGATTACGGATATCCCGCAGGACATTGCGATGCTCTTTCTCGAAAAAGGCGGTCACGTCGCGGCTGTTGGCGAAGACCGCGCCAGCGCGGACGAAGACGTTGGGGGAGATGGCATTCATGACGCGCCCCCTTCGGTCAGGGCGGCAACGATCTTGTTCAGCGCGGCGTGGATCTGTGTCAGGCCGAGAAAGACGGCCCGGTCCCTGTCCGACAGGCGGCGGTATGTGGCCAGGAAGTCCCGTTCGTCGGCGGGCAGTTCCAGCCGGGGCGGGCGATGGTGGGATTTAGGAAAGGGTATGACTTCGCCGGTCCGAGCCATGGCGATGCTCCTGTTGACAATCGTGGCCGGAGCATCGGCGCTTCTTAAGACGCTGGCGCTCTGGGGGTTAAGAACTCGTCAACAGTCGAGCCGCGCCGCCTTTAGGCCGAAGCCCTGGACATACGCGCCGCGCCCCCGGAACATGGGCATAGAAAAGCCGCCATGCGCGGCGTGTGCTCAAGATTGTTAAGTCCCCGAAAAGTGAACGATGAAAATTCTAATGATATAGAAGAAGCCATCAGACAAACCAAGGGGTTCATAGAGTCGTTCAAATCATTGACACCCAATATTATGGCAGAGTTGGCGCATGCGCTGAAAATTGAAAGTGAAGGTTGAGTTAACTTATACAATATATTAGAAGTTGCGCTTTCAAATAAAGAATCAGTTAGAATAATGCCGGATTTAATTAAGATGCATTATGATTTGGTGATGCATTTTAGAAAGGGTAATGATCCGCTTAGCGCCAACGCCGCCTCTGTTTGGTTCTGGACGTTGCGATGTTCATTCGATCCGGCCTTGTCCGAGTACGGACCAGTTCTTTGGAAAGAGCTTCAAAGGGGTTTCCCGTATGCCCGGCCTGAAAGCCGCAGGATACCCGTTCAACTCGAAGACCTGCAGCGTTAAGCGCGACTCACGCTGACGGCTCATCAACATTTTCCGTCCCATTGTACTTCAATAGTTCTGGACCCGCCCGATGGCCCCGGCCATTCCTGGAAGAGTGCATCGCTCATTGCTGCGAATACGCCTGCCAACGAGGCGCAATATCCTTTCGATGTGATGTGTCCTTCATAGAGGGCAACCAAATCTTTTTTAGATAGCGCCTCTTTATCATAAATAATTATAGAAATATTTCTTGTGTAAACTGTTTCATTTATAGTGATGTTTTGATATCCGGTTGTGGCGTAAACGGGAGGGGAATAACTCGTTCCTGAATATCGTGCGGAACTTCCGCCGCTATACACGGTCCCAGAATGATAAGTCAGCCCGCCGCCCACTTGTTCAGTTTGAGGAATTGATACATTCCTTGAGATATATTCTCCACTATTTATTTTGTAATCGACGAAAGCGATCCAATCGACATTTTGCGGGTTCCTGATAACGACCAATCCTTTTTCGGAAAATTTCTTTGCAAGAATATCATGGTAGAATGAGAATTCGATTGTTTCGTCATTTTTTATGTTTTCAGGAAGGATGGATATCTTTTTTCCGGTTATTTCTTCGGGGTTTATTTTGTGAAAAGACGTGACGGTCGATCTTACGGGCGGTGAACAGTTCGACAGGAATAATGATAGTGCGATAATGGCGCAGACTTTCTTCCACATGGACGCCCCCCTTGGATAAAATTCCATCCAAGATGGTATGACGGAACATCCCGCGCTCGCAATCTCCTCTGCCTCGCTGCTTCACCGTCCTTGGATAGCTCCCCTCATTTCAACAGGTTCTCCCCGCCGTTTGAGTGGGAACCACGATGTCGGAGCCATTCCGGCAGGTAAATTATTTCCAGCCGATAAGCTCTGCTATTGCATCGGTAGAAAGGTGTGGAATATAGATATTTGTTCCACTTTTTAAAGCAATAAAGGATCCTCCTGAGAAACTTCCTGCCGGAAGAGGGACGCCATTTGGTGTTTTATTTGGAAGAATAGCATATACGCAAGACGGTTTTATCCATACGACAAAATCTTTGCTTTCTATTCTCTTGTTTTTATCGCTTTCTATCATCTGATTTTTATCGCTTTCTATTGTCTTGTTTTTACTAAATATCATAACTTTGTTCTCCTGTTTATCCCAGTAGGCTTTTTTCCGCCGCTTGGGCGATGGCGCGGCCGGCGGTTTGGTTGGGCCATAGGTGGCCGTAGCGGTCGAGGGTGAATTTGATCGAGGCGTGGCCGGCCCATTGCTGGATTTGCTTCGCCTTCACGTCCTGTTCGATCCACAAACTCACGGCGACGTGGCGCAGGGTGTGCAGGGCGAACCAGGGACGGACGGTGTCCGGCTGGCCGTCGCCGTCGCCGGGGATGACATCGGCCAATCCGGCGGCCTGCATCAGCGGCGTCCACAGGCGATGATAAATATTCGTGTAGCTTTCGACCTTTCCGGCCCCGTTCGGGAACACCAGATTGTCGGGCGACGGCGGCGCGGCCAGCAGCCACACTTTCAGCGCCGCCACGGTCGCGGGCGGGATCGGCACGGTGCGGCGGCTGTTCTCGGTCTTGGTCGGGCCGATCACGTTCCATTGGTCGGCGCGCTGGCGCACGGTGATTTCGCCCTGCGCCAGGCGCAAATCCTTGCGCCGCAAACCGCGCACTTCTGAGGCGCGCAAACCGCCGAACGCCGTGACGTGAACCATGGCCAGCGACCGGCCCTTGTCGTCTTGTTCAGCCGCGGCCTTGAACAGTGTGCGCAACTGATCCTTGGGCGGGATGGTGATAGTGTCCGCCTCGTCGGCGTGATAGCGTTTGGCGGCGGCGGCGTTTCCCATTGTGATCCAAATATGTCAGCAGCCAAGCAGATTTTTTATGCCGCCGGGCGTGGTCCATACTCGTTTTGAGATGTTTGCTTTCGGCAGTGCGGGGGTCATTGAAGCGCACCTCCGGATTGAACGGTTATTCTATCGATTGAGGACGCGGCGCAGTTAGGAGTTTGTTCTGACGGCGATGTTTGATTGCGCGACCTATTTCGTTGATGGTGCAGCGGTTCACTGGATCGGCCAGATTAGGCGTCAATCTCGTCCGGTCAGGGGTTCGAGGCGTTCAGTTCGGCGAACAGCCAATCGCGGAACGCCTTGATCTTGGGAATCTGTGCTTTCGAGCGCAGGAAGAGCAGCCGGTGGCAGACCAGGCGCGGGCCGTCCAGCGCGAAAGGCGTGACCAGACGTCCGGTTTCCAGTTCCTTCTGAATCAAAAGGCGGCTTTCGAGCGCCACGCCGACGCCATCCATCGCGGCGCTGATCGCCATGAAGGAGCGGTCGAAGCGCGGTCCCCGTTTCAGATCGACCCCCTCGACACCGGCGAAACGGAACCAATCCCTCCACGAGACGAGGTTGACCTCGGAATGAATCAGCGTGTGAAAGCGCAGATCGCCAGGCTCACGGATCGGGTTTGCGCCATCTCTCAAGGACGGCGCGCAGCAGGCGACGATGGTTTCTTCCGGGAATGGCATCGCCTCGACGCCCGACGCCGGGAACGCCATGCCGTAATGGATGTCGAAATCAGCCCCGCCGGCCGCCAGATCGACCATCGGAACCGACGCGTTCAGGCGGATGTCGATATCGGGCTGTGACGCGCTGAAGCGCGACAGGCGCGGCATAAGCCATTGCGACGCCAGGCTGGGGACCGAATGGATGGTGAGGATGTCGCTTTTCCCGCGCCGTTCGATGCTGCGGGTCGCGGCCTCGATACCGCCGAAAGCCTCGGCGATCTGTTCGGCGTAACGCCGTCCGACATCGGTCAGCAGAACGGAACGGTGCACCCGGTGGAACAAGCTGATTCCGATCTCTCGTTCAAGCAGCCGGATCTGGTGACTGATGGCCGACGGGCTGACCAGCAATTCTTCGGCAGCGGCGGCGAAAGACCCGAGGCGTGCCGCGGATTCAAAGGCTTGGATAGCTTTAAGAGATGGAATTCGTTGCATCGCAATATTTCCATGAAATCAATTCATGTATCGCCCAGTTTTATTCGTTTGAGGGCGTCTGTCCAGGCGGGCATATTTTTCAGGCATGTGAAGAATGTTTTTCTACGAAAAACTAAATCATCAAAATAAATACATGAATTAATCATGTATTTAACAAAACATTTATATAAAATCAGGAGTGTGAAAATGAATTCACTATCCGATTCACCTGGGAATTCCGATAATCTTATTCCAGAGCTGATAAGACGATCCAACAATATCCGCCGTTACGCCTTGCGCATGGGCGAGGTGCAGGGGCAGGGTTATATCGGTCAGGCGCTCGGCATCGCCGATGTCCTGGCAGTGGCTTTCTGTCATGCGCTGAATTTTCGCCCCGACGATCCCGAATGGGGGGGGCGGGACCGATTCCTTTTGTCCCACGGTCATTACGGCATCGCCTATTACGCGGCTTTGATCGAAGCCGGCATCATCCCGGAGGACGAGCTTGAAACCTATGGCGGCGATGATAGCCGCCTGCCGATGTCCGGTATGGCGAGCTACACGCCGGGTATGGAAATCTCGGGCGGATCGTTGGGCCAGGGATTGGTGATCGCCGTCGGCATGGCGCTTGGCCTGCGCCTGAAGAAGAATCCGGCTTTCGTCTATAATTCGATGTCGGATGGCGAGTTGGACGAAGGCTCGACCTGGGAAGCGGCGATGTCCGCCGCGCATCACGGTCTGTCGAACCTGATTGCCTTGGTCGATGTCAATAAACAGCAGGCTGACGGCGCATCGCCGAAGATCATGGGATTCGAGCCGCTTCAGGACAAATGGGCGTCCTTTGGCTGGTATGTCCAGCGCGTCGATGGCAACGACATGGAAGCCGTGCTGGCCGCGTTCGATGCCGCCCGCAACCATCCTGCAGCGTGTCCCCGCGTGATCCTGTTCGACACGCTGATGGGCAAGGGCGTGCCGTTCCTGGAACAGCGGGAGAAAAACCATTTCATCCGGGTCGATCTGCCGGAATGGCAGCAGGCCATCGCCATCCTGGATGCGGCGCAGGCGACGGGAGGTCGGAAATGAGCACAGCCAAGGAAAAGAAATCCCGCCTGACCACCTCGGCCATGATCGCTTCGATCGCTGACGAGGGGCAACGGACCAAAGCCGCGCCGTTCGGCCATGCGCTGGCAGAACTGGCGCGTCATCGTCCGGACATCGTCGGCATGACCGCCGATTTGTCCAAATATACGGACCTGCACATCTTCGCTCAGGCCTTCCCGGAACGGTTCTTCCAGATGGGCATGGCCGAGCAATTGCTGATGGGGGCGGCAGGCGGCATGGCCAAGGAGGGCTTCACCCCCTTCGCCACCACCTATGCGGCCTTCGCTTCGCGCCGCGCCTATGATTTCATCCATCAGGTGATCGCCGAGGAGCATCTGAACGTCAAGATCGCCTGCGCCTTGCCCGGATTGACGACCGGATATGGTCCCAGCCATCAGGCGACCGAGGATATCGCCATCATGCGCGGCATCCCCGGACTGACGATTGTCGATCCGTGCGATGCGCTGGAGATCGAGCAGGCGGTGCCGGCGATCGCCGCCCATAACGGGCCGGTTTATATGCGGCTTCTGCGCGGCCAGGTGCCGCTGGTCCTGGACGAGTACGGCTATAAGTTCGAACTCGGCAAGGCCAAGCTGCTGCGCGACGGGCGCGACGTTCTGATCATATCCTCCGGCCTGATGACCATGCGGGCGTTGGAGGTGGCCAAGGAAATGGCCGATGGCAGCGCCGATGTCGCGGTTCTGCATGTGCCGACGATCAAGCCGCTGGATGAAGGCACGATCCTGCGCGAGGCCAATTGCAGCGGAAGGCTGGTCGTCGTGGCCGAGAATCATTCCTGCATCGGCGGTCTGGGCGAATCGGTCGCCGCGGTGCTGCTGCGGGCGGGCATTGCGCCGGAATTCCGGCAGATCGCCTTGCCCGACGCGTTCCTGGCTGCCGGTGCTTTGCCGACGCTCCATGACCGCTACGGGCTTTCCACCGCTTCGATGGTCGCTGCGATCAAGCATTGGATCTGATCAACGTCCGACGCCGCCGGCCGGGTTCCGCGGAATCCCGGCCGGCGGTCTT
>JAYFRE010000073.1:0-38376 GCA_034926235.1 Rhodospirillaceae bacterium | reverse complement strand
CCTTCTTGTCCAGGAATTGGAACACCTTGGGGTGCAGCACATAGCGGCCGATGATCGACAAGGTCGAAGGGGCCTTTTCAGGCTCCGGCTTCTCGACCAGCCCCTTGGCGCGGGCGACGCGCCCGTCATCGGCCACCACATCCAGGATGCCGTAGCGTTTGGTATGTTCGCGCGGCACGTCGGCCACGGCCACGACATGGCCGCCGACATCGGCATGGGTGGCGATCAGTTGCTTCAGGCAGGGCGTCTCGGCCTGGATCAGATCGTCGGGCAGGATGACCGCAAAAGGTTCGTCCCCGACCATTTCGCGCGCGCACCAGACGGCGTGTCCCAGTCCCAGCGGTTCCTGCTGGCGGGTATAGGACAGGCTGCCGGCCTTGGGCATCCCTTCGGTGATAGCCGCGATCTCGACGGTCTTGCCGCGCGCGCTCAAGGTGCGCTCCAATTCCGGCGAACGGTCGAAATGATCCTCCAACGCGGCCTTGCCGCGTCCGGTGACAAAAATGAAATGCTCGATTCCGGCGGCGGCGGCCTCTTCCACGGCATATTGGATCAAAGGCTTGTCGACGACGGTCAACATTTCCTTGGGCATCGCCTTGGTGGCGGGCAGGAAACGGGTTCCGAGCCCGGCGACGGGAAAGACGCATGTGCGCACGGATTGCGCCATTTTTGGGGAATCCTTATGGCTTTTAAGAGCGAACGAAGGTTCGTCGGCAA
The DNA here is from genome assembly GCA_034926235.1 of Rhodospirillaceae bacterium. Lineage (GTDB taxonomy): Bacteria > Pseudomonadota > Alphaproteobacteria > Rhodospirillales > Magnetospirillaceae > JAYFRE01. Next base: position 37,659 of record JAYFRE010000073.1, on the reverse strand, counting down.
CACGCCGCCGGACCCTATGCTGTTGTGCCACGGGAACCGGCGGGACGCAACGGGCGCTTGGGAAATCAACGCCAGATCAGGACAGCGCGGCATCAGCGGCTCAGTCGCCGAGCAGGATGTCCCTGGCCCGGTTGATCTTGGCGGCAAGATAGGTCGAGCCGCCCCGGTCAGGATGGGCCGTCGCCATCAGATGTCGATAGGCGGCCTTGATCTCTTCCACCTCCGCCCCTGGTCTTAAGCCCAGGATTTCGTAGGCTTCGGCCCGGCTCATATCGCCACCGGCATCGGACGGGGTATTGCTCCGTCCGGTGCGGGCATGCCAGTCCGGCCAGGTGCGGTCCAACCAGGCGTCCAACACCTGAACCGATTGCGGATCAGCGGCGCATTGCCGGCGCAATTCCAACGCCTCGTCAAAGGACAGCCCCGATAATTCCCGCCCGGCGAAGGCCCCGCTCCGGACCGTGCCGGATAATGCGCCACTGTCATGGTCCAGCGTCATGGTCAGGAACTGTGTCTCGACCGTGGAGGTCCGCTCCCGCCTGCCGCCGCCCATCCCTCCGAACAAGGGCTTCAAGCTCGAAAACAGGCCATAGAGACGCGCCACCCGCGCGCCCCAGCTCACCAGACCGGCTCCCGCCGCCATGGCCCAGCCGGCATTGCCGGAAATCAGCAGCAGAAAAACCACGGCGGCGAGCAGAATCAGCACCGCCCAGGCGACCGCCTTCATCACCATGCGCGGGGTTGCGCTGGCATACCAGCGCAGGCCCAGGATGAGTAGCAGCAGAAGGGCTATGCCGATCAGCAGCGGCATAGCCCTACCGGCCCCGCATTTGATCGACGAGGGCCAGGGTGGCTCCCCCTGCACGTTTTGAATAATCGACCAGCGCAGCCCGGCCGCCCGCCGCATAGGCCGCGACCGCCCCCAACAGCGCTCTCAACTGCGCCGGACTGGATGAATCGAACCGGCAGCAGGCCCCGCCCGACAATTTGGCGATCTGGGCAAAGGCCAGCCCCGCCCGCGCGTCTTCGCCCTCGTGGAACAGGAAAACCGGCACGCCCAGCACGCCCAACTCGCCCGCTATGTGGCACAGGTGATCGACATCCTCTTCCATGCTGTCGCCGACGAAAACCAGAGCGCCGACCCGTTGCCGCGCGGTTTCGCCCCGGACATGGGCAAGAACACGCCCGATCTGAGTCCGCCCGCCCAGGCATTCCACCCGGCGCATCGCCGCCAGCAGCGAATCGGCATCCGCCAGCCAGCGGCTGGCCTTGCATTCACCGAGCCCGCGATAAAAGACGAGCTGGACGTCCAGCCCGCCCAACCGGCTGGTTTCAAGGAACATTTCCTCCTGGATCGCCGAAGCGGCGCGCCAGGTGGGCTCGCGGCTCGCGGTGGCGTCCAGGGCGAAGACAAGCCGTCCCCGGCCATCGCCCGCCGCGGGCGTCAGCGTGGCGACCTTGCGCAGAAAGGCATCCACCGCCTGTGCGCCGGTAGTGGCCTGGGGAAGATCGGGGCGTTTGGCGTTCATCCCTAAAAGATAAGGGGCGTTCGCCGTCAGGGGAAGAGCGAGCCCGGTCAGACGGTGGAGGATTCTTTCGCCAGGCGGTACAACCCCGCCGCCTCGACGAGCATTCTCAATTCCTGCCGCGCCGCCACATGCGACACCGTCGTCATCAGTCCTTCGTCCCGGATATCGGACAGGGTCAATCCTATCAGGAACAATTCCCGGTAGATGACCCGTTCGGACAGACCGTCGATCAGACGAAAACCGATGCGCCGCGACAATTCACCCAGCAGCCGCCCCATCTCGCGCTTGTTGTGGGCATCCAGATTGGACAGGCGGTTGCGCATGACGATCCATTCAAAGCTGGCCATCTCGCCCCGGGCGGCGCGTTCCTTCCGGCATTCCCAGACCATCTCGCTGTAAAGGCTGGGACGGATGACGCGCATGCTTGTGGGATCGACCCGGGCCAGCACATCCAGATCGATCAGGCTGTCATTCAGCGGCGTGATCAGCAGATCGGCATGGGAATGGCCCAACCGCGACAAAGGATGGGCGCTGCCGGGCGTGTCCACCACCACGACCTGCGCCCGTTCGCGCAAGGTCCCGATCGCTTCTTGAAACCGGGCGCGGTCGCCTGCCTCGTCCGACGTCGGCGGGATAGCCACATGATCCGGCATGGGCGGGGTTGTTCCCGCCGCAACCGCATGGCGGGCGCGATTTTCGACATAACGGGTCAGCGTCGCCTGCCGGGCATCGAGATCGATGGTCCCCACCCGCAGCCCGCGCTTCAAAAGATAGGTGGCCAGATGCATGGCCACGGTGGATTTGCCCGTTCCCCCTTTTTCATTGCCGACGACGATGACCGTGCCACTCACGCCTTCGATCCTTTTCCTTGCAAGCCCCATCCAGGACGCGCCACTCTATCCGTAGCACTCCGTCCTGACAATGCGGGCCGCCGATGTTATGCTCCGCCGGCGCGAAAGACGCGCCCCTCAGCTTCAATTTCTAAGGACGGCACGACCGAAATGACGGAAACGGTGGAATGCGCTGTGATCGGCGCTGGTGTGGTCGGGCTGGCGATCGCGCGTGCCCTGGCCCAATCCGGCCGCAACGTCCTAATCCTGGAAGCCGCCCCCACCTTCGGCGCGGGCGTCAGCGCCCGCAGCAGCGAGGTCTTACATGCCGGCATTTATTATGCGCCCGGATCGCTAAAAGCGCGTTTCTGCGCCCCAGGCGCAAAACGCCTGCGCCATTATCTGGAGGAACGCGCGATCGGATTTTGCCCCACCGGCAAGCTGATCGTCGCCCAGACTGGCGAAGAGGCGACGCTGGATGCGCTGAAAGCGACCGGCGAAGCCAACGGCGTCGAGGGTCTTACCCTGCTGACCGCCGCCCAGGCCCGCGCGTTGGAGCCGGAACTATCTTTGTCGGCTGCCCTGTGGTCGCCCGCGACCGGTATCCTCGATTCCCATGGCCTGATGCTGTCGCTGCTGGCCGACGCAGAAGCCGCAGGGGCCGATCTGGCGACCCACAGCCCGGCTTTAAGCGGCAGACTTGCCGATGACGGCATCGAGATCGCCATCGGCGGGCGCGATCCGTGCCGTTTGCGCACCCGCTGCGTCGTCAACGCCGCCGGATTAGGCGCGCAAGCCCTGGCCAGCCGGATCGACGGCCTGCCGGCGCAAACCGTACCGCCGCTTTATTTCTGCAAAGGGTCCTATTTCCTGCCCGAAGGCCGCGCGCCCTTTTCCCGGCTGGTCTATCCGACGCCGTCCCAGGCGGGGCTTGGTATCCATTACACCCTGGACCTGGCCGGCCAGGGCCGTTTCGGGCCGGACACCGAATGGATCGAGACCGAGAATTACACACTCGACGAATCGCGGGGCCAATCCTTCCGCGCCGCCATCGAACGCTATTGGCCCGGCCTGGGACAGCGCGAGCTTCGCCCCGGCTATGCCGGTATCCGTCCCAAGATCCAGGCCCCCGGCGATCCGGCGCGCGATTTCGCCATCCTGGGCCCCAAGGATCACGGCGTGACAGGTCTCGTTAACTTATTCGGCATAGAATCGCCCGGACTTACGGCCTGTCTTGCCATCGCCACCCATGTCGAGGAGCTTTTGTCATGATCGGACGGCGTGCGTTCACCCTGGGGCTCGGATCGTCGCTGCTGGCGGCGGCCCCCCTTGGCCGCGCCCTGGCCGACCGGCGCAAGCCGATCCGGGAAATGCCCTATATCCCCTTCGAACAAGTACCCAACCACCGGGCGCTGATGCGCCGGATGATCGGGCAGATTTCGGCCTATTGCCGCCGCCACGCTCCCCAATTGGCCATCATGGTCCGCGACGCTCCCGAACTGGTCGTCAAGGGCAAGCGCGAATGGCAATGGCAAATCTGGAACGATCCCGCAGCGGACAAGGCGGGCACGATCACCCCGATCGGCAGCATCGACAGGGATTATCTTGCCCTGATCGACGGACTGCTGATCGATGGGATGTTTTCGGGCGCAGATCGCTATGGCGAGCCGACCGACGCCGACCGGCACGCCTTGCTCCTGGCGGCAGCCAAAGGCGCCAGGATCGAAGGGAAAACCGTCCTTTCGATCGAATATGGCCCCGGGCCGGAGATGACCGACGCCATTCTCCGCCAATCCAAGACCGATGGTTTCATCACCTGGATCAACCGGTTGGGCGATGAACAACTGGCGCGGATTCCAAAAGAAATTCCAGCGGGTGAAAATGCCGGACATATCGCGTCGCTGACCGCCGCGCGCAATTTCCTGGTCATGCTGGCTGCCGGCGGATTCAAAAGCCGCGAAGATTGGGTGGCCGCCCTTTGTGACACCAATTACGATCTTTTGGTGCTGGACGCCTTTTGGAACGATCTCGTTCCCCTAACCTATGCCGATCTTGCACGGCTAAAACAGAAGAAGACCGGCGCGCGGCGTCTGGTCCTGGCCGAACTGCCGCTGGGCCGCGCCCGCGAAAGCGCCTATTACTGGAAGCCGGAATGGCGCGCAGACGACCCCTCCTGGCTGGTGGCGCGCGATCCTGCTCAGGCCGGCCATTGGCTCGTTTCCTATTGGGACAAGGGCTGGGAAGCGGTGGTCGGTGCGCATATCCAGGCCGCCGTCAAGCTGGGATTCGACGGCTTCCTTCTCGATCAGGCCGACAGCTATCTGTTGTTTGAAGACATGATGCCAATCGATTGAGCGCGATGAGGACACCCCGCCGCAGTTACGAAGAATTATGCCGCCTGTTCCGCTGGCAACTGCCCGCATCCTATAATTTCGCCTTAGACGCCGTGGATCAAAGAGTCCAGAACGGTGCCGACGGCCATCGCACCGCGCTGGTGGTCGAAGATGGGGCGGGTGTCATTTCACGCCATACCTTTCTTGATCTTGCTCTTTATTCAAATCGCCTGGCTCATCTTTTGACGGCCAAGGGAATCGGCGCGGGCGCAACGGTGGCCCTATTGGCGGCCCCCTCTGCGGCGGCGGCCATCGCCCTTTTGGGCGTCCTGAAAACCGGCGCCGCTGCCGCGCTTTTTTCCACCGACACTCCTCCTTCCGCCGACATCCTGGCGGCGCGCAACGTCAAGGCCGTGATCGGCGATCAGCATTCGCAGGCAGCCGTCGTGCGGATGATCCGCGACCTGCCGGGCTTGCACCTAGCCCTGACCGCTCATGCCGCCACCGGCGAAACCGACGAATTCTGGACCTCGCTCATCGGCATGACCGACGATTTCGCGCCGCCCTGCACCCGGCCGGCCGATCCGGCGCTGTGGCTGCATGACGGTCCGGACGGGGCGGCGGCCTTGTATCCGCACAGCGCGCTAAAAGCACGCGCCGTCGCCGCCGCCTACCTTTATCAAGGTTTTCCCCAGGTTGGCGATGTGATGTGGAGCGCCTCAGACTGGGCCACGGGCCAGGGCTGGATCGACGCCGTCCTGCCCGCCTGGTATCACGGCGCGCCGGTCGTCGCGGCCTCGCCCGAGCATGATTCCCTGCCCGGCCTTCTCTCGCGCCAAGGCGTGCGCGTCCTGCATCTGCCAGACAAGAGCATGGACCGGCTCCACGCGGTCCTGGACGGACGCGGACCGCCCTTGCGCTGCCTGCTTCTGACCGGAAGAGCCGAGCCCGGCGCTTTGAGCGAACTGACGCAGCGTTTCGGCTCTGCCGTGATCCCGGCCTGCACTCCTCTTCCCTTCGGCCCGCTGCTGGCGCCTGCGCCTTTCCTGCGTTTCGACACGCCCGCCGGCGCATGGGGCCGTCCGCCGCCGGGTTATGGTGTGGATGTGATCGACAGCGAAGGACGCATCCTGCCCGCCGATACCGTCGGCCTGCTGGCGCTTCCCGCCGATTCGCCCATCCTGCCCCTGGCGACGCCGGGTTGGGATTTGCCGATCCAGACCGGAGCCTGGCAATCTTTATCCATGCGCGCCTTCCGCGACCTGGACGGCAATTTCTGGTCCGAAACATCCCGGATTTTGCCACCACCCAGATCCGGTCCGTCCTCCTATCGCCGCCCGGAACTGAAAGCCCCCCGGCCCGAAGACCGCTGGCGCACGAGATAGCTCATGACCGCCCCGAAACGCACGAGCAACCGGATCGCCGATCTGGACCCAGCCCGCCTCGCCCAGCTCGATTCCGGCGCGGTGGAAAGCCGGACTCTGGCGGAATGCCTGGCGATCGATTTCGCCCGGCTCATGCGCGCCACCTTACCCGAAATAGGCGAAACCGCCCTCTGCGCCATGGCGGATGCAGCCCAAACCGGCATAACAAGGCGCATGACGCTGGCCGCCAGCCTGATCGAAGAACATTGCCGCCCTGACATCATCGAACGGCTGCCTTCGCATCCTTCCGACACCGTGCGCGGCTGGGCCTGCTTCAGGATCGGCGCGAACCCTACCCTGGATTTGCCCGAACGGCTCGCACGCATCCGGCCTTTCGCCGATGATCCGCATTTCGGCGTGCGCGAATGGTCCTGGCTGGCCGTCCGCCCCCATCTTGCCCAGGACGTTGCCGCGTCGGTCGCCCTTCTTGTCGGCTGGACCGGCGATCCGTCCCCGCGCATCCGCCGATTCGCCAGCGAATCGATCCGTCCCCGCGGCGTATGGTGCGCCCATATCGCGCTCCTGAAGCGCCAGCCCGAAATCGCGCTGCCCGTTTTGGAAACCTTACGCGCCGACCCCAACCCTTATGTCCAGGATTCGGTCGGAAATTGGCTGAACGACGCCGCCAAGGATCATCCCGACTGGGTTCTGGCGCTGTGCGGACGCTGGATGGCGGAAAGTCCCGGACCGGCGACGGCGCGCATCTGCCGGCGCGGCCAGCGGGGACTCCGTTCGGGAGAATAGATTTTCAGCCGCCCCGCCAATCGGCCAGGGCGCGCGCCAGTCTTTCCCGCCCGTCTTCGTCCGCAGGCAGGCCAAGACGCAGCCAGCGCGGGGCCGAGGCAAAGGCGCGGACTAGGATGCCCCGCTGCCCCAGATATTCGTAAAGAGCCCAGGCGCGGGGCGCCGAGGCCAACCGGAACAGCGCCGTCCCACCCGCGACGGCCAGTCCGGCCCTGACCAGCAGCCTGTCGAGTTCGGAAGCTTCTGCGGAGAGGTGCCGGATCGCGCGCTGGCTCCACTCCAGATCGTCCAAAACCATCCGTCCTATGGCGAGCGCCGGCGCGCTGGCCGACCAGCCTTCGGTCGTCTGGCGCAGCAGACGCGCCACCGGCGCATCCGCGATGGCGAAAGCCAACCCCAATCCCGCCAGACCGAAAAAGGAATCAACCCCACGTAAGACCAGAAGACCGGGTCCGGCCAATCCCGCCGCCGATTCTTCGGGGCATAAATCGGCCAGCGATTCATCGATCACCAGAATTCCGCCCCGTTCCGCCAGCTTCCTGGCCAAACCAGCCAGATTGGCGGGCGCGTGACGGCGGCCATCCACCGGATCCGGATTGGCCAGCCAGACGATGTCGGCGTCGACCGCGCGCTCCAGCGTCTCGAAAACCCCAACCCGGTGTCCGGCCCGTTCCCAGGCGCGGACCAGATCGTCATGCCAGACACCGACCACGCCGACGCGCGCACCGGTCCATATCCGGGGCAACAGCCCCATCGCGGCCCGGCTGCCGGGCAGAATCGCCACGTGACCGCCATCGGCCACGCCGTACCGGGCTTTCGCCGCCTGACGCAACGTTTCTTCCGCTTGCAGGCACGGTGGGCGGGTCAACAGGGAAGGATCGATGGGCGGCGCGGGATAGGGAAAAGGCGTCATGGTCGTGGACAAATCCAGCCATCCGCCGTCCGGCGTGCCGAACCGGCGCAGGGCGGCGTCGAGATAATTTCCCGGATCGGACAGAATGAAAGGATTTTGTGTCATCTGGCGCGTTCCGCTCTCCATATCTCAAGGAGCTACCACCCCACCCCACCCCGCGCAAGGAAAGCTGCGGCTTCACGAGCCCGATCATTGCCCAGCCCGATCCAGACGTCCCTTTTTTTGCGTATATCGATTGCGAATAATAAAAATAATTTACTATATTCGCACTTCAATTGATCACGCCAACCCGGTACTTTTGATCGGCAGGATGGTTTACGGCACAGTAGCCGTGAAACCGTCTAGAATCAGGGAACCGCCTTGAAACAGGGGAAGATGGCAACCGGCCGGAACCATGGCTGGCAGCCAGCTCAATGAACCCGACGCAAAGGCGGCGCAAGTCCGGCAGAGGGATCCGGTAGAAAAACGACGAAACCGACCGCTGACAAGCGGGCGCGGCGGGTTTGTTTTTCCCGACCCAGCCAGACCGCGGACACCCGGTCTGCGCCGGCATAACGGAACGAGCGGCCAGGGAGGGGACAAAACGTGGAATCATCGGCGAACCGGGAACCGAGGCGGTGGGGCAGCCGTTGCCACGCCGTTGTTCGGCGTCTTTTCCCCGCCCGCCAGATTCTCGTGCGCGATAATGACCGCGTCCGTTGCCTTACCCTGACCACTTGGCATCAGATTTTTCTCGCCGGCGCTCTTGGGCTGATCCTCATTTGGGGCCTGGGCGCATCCCTGGCCTGGATGCGCAGCAGCGCTCATCTGGCCGGCCAGAAAGAAAGCGTCGCCCACCGCGTCGCTGAACTGGAAATGGCCCGGGAATCCTATCAATCGGCGTCGCGCCAGCTCGATCGCTTCCAGGGCGTCTTCGCCAAAGCCACTTGCGAGATCGCCGACATTCAAGACAGCCTGGCGCGCATTGCCGAACATGGCATGCAAGCGGATAAACCCGGCGCACAGCCCGCATTGCCGCGCCTGAAAACCGCCGCCACCGTTTGCCGCATCGCCGGCTCCACGCCGGTGCCCCGGCCCGGCGAAAAAGAATCGGACGACGCCGAAGGCATCCGGCAGCGTATCGCTCAGCTTCAAACCACGCTGGAACAGTTGCGTGCCAGCCACGGCGCTTTCCTGATCCACACCTCGAACGTCACCTCCCTGCGCATCGGTCAGTTGGAACGGACGCTGAAAAAGGTCGGTTTCGATCTCAAGACGCTGACCAATGACGAAGATATGGATGCCGGAGCCGGGCTTTCCCGATTCGGCCGGGGCGGTCCGTTCATCGCCGCCGTGGCCGATGACGGTCTCGGCGGCGGCGTGCTGCCGGTCGCCCTGTTCAACAACCGCGCCTCCCTGCTCGACAGCCTGAACGCGGCCATCCGCTTCCTGCCGCTGACCACGCCCGTGCTTGAGTACGAAATAACCAGCCCCTTCGGCGCCCGCAACGACCCGATCAATTTCAGGGATAGTATCCATGAAGGCATGGATATGGGCGCGCCGATGGGAACCCCTGTGCTGGCGACAGGCGATGGCACCGTGATCTGGGCAGGTTTCAAAGACCGTTATGGCAATCTGGTCGAAATCGACCATGGCATGGGGCTGAAAACCCGCTACGCTCATCTTCAGCGGGTCCTGGTCCGGGAAGGTCAGACCGTAAGCCGGAACGCACCCATCGGCCTTTTGGGCAATACGGGGCGCAGCACCGGCCCGCATCTGCATTACGAAGTGCGTATGAACGACCGCGCCGTCAACCCCATGAAATTCATCCGGGCAGGACTCGATGTTCTCAAGGCCGACTAAAACCGCCGAGGAAAAACGGGGCGCTCCCCCGTCCATCATCGCCAGCGATTGTCATATCTCGGGCGACATTGTCTGCAGCGGCGAAATTCAGATCGATGGCCGGATCGAAGGCGACGTTCAGGGCGACGTCGTCGTTATCGGCGAAAAAGGATCGATCCAAGGCGCCATCTCCGCCAAAACGGTGCGTATTCTGGGCGCCGTCAACGGGCGGATCATGGCCAATGCGGTGGAGTTGGCCAGAACGGCGCGGGTGCTGGGCGACATCCATCATGACAGCCTGGCGGTGGCGGCGGGCGCCTATGTCGAAGGCCATTGCGACCGGCTGACATCCCAGGACGCAATCGCGTCCCAGCAGACCGTTCTCCGAATCGAGGATTCGAGCGGAGAAAAAAATGCGCAAGCGGCGGAGCCTCTATCCGGCGCGACCGCAGCGGCCCATAGCGGCTGATCCGAAACATCCCATATAAGACAAGCCACATCTACCCAGGCGCGAGGGGGAACCGCACGGGTCCATCGCCAATGGAGGAATCCTGTTGTTCGATTTCAGCGCCGCGCAAATCACCGCGCTCTTGACCGTCGTCGGCATCGATATCGCACTCGCAGGCGACAACGCCCTGATCGTCGGCATGGCCGCCGCAGGCCTGCCCGCGCATTTGAGACGCCGCGCCATCCTGCTCGGCATCGCCGCCGCCGCCAGCCTGCGGATCGTGTTTTCGGTCATCACCGTCCATCTGCTGCAAATCGTCGGGCTCACGGCTTTAGGCGGGGTGCTGCTTTTGTGGGTCAGCTGGAAATTGTGGCACGAATTGCGGAACACCCATGCTCCGGAAACCCATGCCGAAACCTCCGCACCGCCCAAAACCATCGGCCAGGCGTTTTTGCAGATTTTCATCGCTGACATTTCGATGTCGCTCGACAATGTTCTGGCCGTCGCCGGCGCGGCGCGGGAACATGCCGAAGTGCTGGTCTTCGGTCTCGCCCTTTCCGTTGTTCTGATGGCCGTGGCCGCCGAACTCGTGGCCCGCCTGATCGCCCGCTTCCACTGGATCGGCTATGCCGGTCTGGCTCTGGTTCTTTATGTGTCGCTGTCGATGCTGTGGGATGGCGGCTGGGAAGTCGCGCGCTATTCCGGCTGGGCCTGACGGCCCCGCTCCAGCGTGAGAACCATGTTGTCGCGCGCGACCAGGACATTGTTGCAGGCCGCGTGAGCCTCGCGCTCGATGCGGGCCATCACCTCGTCGTCATGATCGGGGTCGTGATGGAACAGCACCAGTTCCTTGACGCCGCTCTGCCGTGCCAATCGCACCCCCTCCTCCCAGGTCGAATGGCCCCAGCCCGCCTTCGCAGGATATTCGGCGTCGGTATAGGTGCTGTCATAGATGGCGAGATCAGCATCTTGCATCAGCGCCAGGACATTGGCGTCGGGCACGCCCGGCACATGCTCGGTATCGGTGATGAAGGCGATGGCGATCCCATCGGTCTCGATACGGTAACCGGTCGCGCCATTGGGATGATTGAGCGGCGCGGTCCTCACGGTCACGCCCGGAATCAGATCGGTCAGCACCGTTCCGGCCTTGAAATCCTCATAACTCAGATCCGCCTTCATCGCATCCAGCGGGATCGGGAACAAAGGCTGCGCCATCTGACTGGCCAGGACGGATTCGATGCCCCCGCTTTCACCCAGATGACCGGCCAGAACGCGCAGCCGCCAGCCGGGGCAATAAGCCGGCGCAAAGAATGGAAATCCATTGATATGGTCCCAATGGGTGTGCGTCAGCAGCAGCACCGCGCGCCGCGACGGGCTTTGCAACAATTCCTGGCCCAAATTCCGAAGCCCCGTCCCCGCATCCAGAATAAGGTGGCCACCCGCACACTCGATATCCACGCAACTCGTATTGCCGCCATAAACGACATGCTTGGAGGACGGACAAGCGATGCTTCCCCGAACGCCCCAGAACCGAACCTTGACCGGCATAGCGTTACCCTCTTTCCGCCGCCGAATTATTTTCTTCTCGGCCTACTGTGCAGGAAACAGCCCCTCTCCATCAAGCGCTAGAAACGGCGTCCGGCAGGCGAAAACAGCCCGGCGGCCAGAGCCCGTTCGAGGCTGCCCACATTCCCGAAAACAGATCACAAGAGGGCGGCTTTCATACCCCGGCGCGAACAAATCCATCGCGGTGCTTCTAAAGCCTTGAGCGCAAGAGCCGCCTTGATTTGCCCCGATAAAGGCTCCCCATACCAAAATCGTTGAAAAGCAAAATCATAGCGATCCTTCCCACGCGGCAATACAGACCACAGAAATAGCGGCGCCGGACTTTTCCACACCGCGCTTCCATCGATGGAGGAAAGCTTTGACAAGCTCCGTAAGCGTTGTTTAGATCAAGACCAGGAGCCAACGGGGGAAGGTCAAGGGCGGGTGGTGCAAACGGAGATTCACAGGAAACGTCTTCCACGCGAAGAGCGTGAGAAGCTCATTCTGGAAGAAGCGGTACGCTTCTTCGCCGAGAATGGATTCGAAGGGCAGACCAGAGCGTTGGCCGATCGGCTCGGTGTGACGCAACCGCTGCTTTACCGTTATTTTCCAGACAAGGACAGCCTGATCGGCCGCGTTTTCGACGAGGTCTATCTCAAACGCTGGCGCCCGGAATGGGAGGTCATGCTCCAGGACCGGTCGCGTCCTCTGGCCGACCGGCTGGTCGATTTCTACAAAGCCTACCACGCCGCGATCTTCAAATCTGAATTCGTGCGCATCTTCATCTTCGCCGGGCTGAAGCGCGAACATATCAACACGCGCTACCTCCAGCTCGTCCACGAACATATCATCGTCCCTGTTTGCCGCGAATTCAGGCACGAGGCGGGGCTAAAGCCGCTGATCAACGATGATGTCCACGAAACCGACGTCAGCCTGGCCTGGTCCTTACACGGCTTGGTCGCCCAACTGGCCTTGAGAACCTGGGTCTATGGCTTGCCCGCGCCGGCGAATATCGACGAGCAGATCGATATGTGCGTGCGCGCCTTCATTCTTGGACTTGGCGTTCTTTCCAAGCAAAAGCAGCAGGCGAACGCCGAACGGAACGCCATCGCCTGATGGGAAACGGGGGCCGGCAGAAGCCGGCCTCCTTACCGATTCCGCCCCTTGATCCGCGCCGCCAGATAAGGCAGCGCCATAATCGCCAGCATCACCGCCCATCCATTGATCTCGACATTCGAGACCATGGCGTGCAGCACCAAAGGCACCTGTTCGGACAGGCCTGGATGATCATGGACGAAATCCTGTCCGATGATCGCCAACCCCTCGCTGATCGGCGCGGCCAACACGGCGAGCGGCAGGCCGATGCCTAGAATCCATCCGCCCCTTGCCCGGCATCTGTCCGGCATGCCTGAATCCTGTCCCCAGACAGCCGCGCCGGTCAGGGATTGTGCCCCCGAAAGCCCCCGCACCCCGGCCGTCGCCCAAGACAGCCCCAGCAGCAGCAGAATTCCCAGCGCCGCCGCACCGAAATCGATGACGGGAATATCCCGGTAACGGCCGTCCACCACCAGCAGCGCCGTCCAAATCAGGGCATAGAATCCGTTGATGGCGGCGATGGTTTCCAGCCCCCAACGCGGCGTTTTCGCCGCTTCCCGCTTTGACCCCAGCAGCAGCGCCATGCGGCGCAGGCTCAACCAGGCCGTCAGGACCGCGAGCGCGCCCCGGAACGGCGCCCAAATATCCTGCCACCATTGGAAGCTGACCGCCTGGGCATGAAAACAGGCGGTGACCGCCAGCCAGCTCAGGGCCTGGGCGGCTAAAACCAGGACCAATTGCCGCCCAAAACCGCTCACGCCCGCGCCCAGCACCGCGCCCGCCACCAGCCCGCCCAAAAGGGCGATGCCGGCGCGCAACCGCCAATCGGGGACCTCGATCACAGGACCGGACATGCCGAATTTCGCCCGCCTCTCGACGTCCAGAATGCCCCAGGCAGCGCCGACCGTGTTTTCCAAGGCCGATTTCCACGGCTGATCGAAGGCTTCGACAATGTTGTAATCGAAACCGTGCTGATCAGCCAACGCCGCCATTTTGCGCACGAAACGGGCGGCATTGACGGTATTGACATGGGCAGGCCCCCGGTCGCGGCCCAGGGATGGCCAGCCGGTCTCGCCGATCAGGATCGGCTTGTCGGGAAAAGCCGCACGGATGCGCTGAACGATCTTGACGACATGGTCCTCCGCCTCCTCCAGGGTAACGGGCTCATCCTCCCAGAAAGGCAGGATGTGGATGGTCAGGTAATCGACCTCGCGCGCGACTTCGGGATATTTCAGATAGAAAGCCCAGACGTCGGCATAGGACACCGGCTGCTTGATCTTGGATTTGACCTCGCGGATATAGGCGATCAGTTCGTCGGGCTTCAGATCGTTGCGCAGCAGCACCTCGTTGCCGACGATCACCCGCTGCACCTCGTTGGGATAGGCGTTGGCCGAGGCAATGAGCGCGTCGATTTCCTTCCGGTTGATGACCCGGCCTTTTTCCTCGACCTCCGAGCCCAGCCACGCACCCTGAATGACTTTCAGCCCCAGCCTGGACGCCATCTCCGGCACCCGCTCCAATCCTTCGCGCGAGGTGTAGGTGCGCACGCCCTGGGCCAGGCCTTGCAAGGCGCGCAGATCCTCCTCGACCTGTGCGGGCGTGGGATAGATCTTGGCGAGCGGACTCTGGCCGCGCCGGAACGGCGCGAAGGAAACGCTGGCGAGCGGCTCATTCCAGCTTTCCTCGATCATAACCGGACGATTGAACCATGCCCATGAAGCCCCGGCCGCCAGAGCGCCAAGCGCCAGGGCCAGAATCAGAGCGAGAGAAGCCAGCCGAACGGGCCGGCCAGGCAAAGGCGGGGTCGAGGAATCGTGTGTCACTTTTTCAGGGATAATCCGAAAGACGCATCAAGCATCGTGGTGAAAAGAAGAGGATATCACGCCCACACAACCGCCGGCAAAAGACTTGACGCAAGAGGAGCGCCTGAGCGGGCGATCAAAGGCGGACAAATCCCGGACCGGCAGCGAGAAGCCCAGGATAGCCGCGGCCGGACAATAGATGTTGTGCCCCCTCGCCTCCTGACCCCCAACAATCTTGCCGAAAATGCGGACCCGCCCCTATAATGCGCGCCATGTCAGACCTGTTTCAAAATCTAACGCCCGCCAGCACCGGCTATTCCGCCAAGGATATCGAGGTTCTGGAAGGGCTAGAGCCCGTGCGCCGCCGTCCCGGCATGTATATCGGCGGCACCGACGATAAAGCCCTGCACCATTTGGTCGCCGAGCTTCTCGACAACGCCATGGACGAAGCCGTCGCCGGTCATGCGAGCTGGATCGAACTGGAGCTGAAGGCGGACGGCACCGCGACCGTGCGCGACAATGGCCGCGGCATCCCGGTCGATCCCCACCCGAAATATCCAGACCGTTCGGCGCTGGAAATCATCATGACCAAACTGCATTCGGGCGGAAAGTTCGGCGGCAGCGCCTACAAGGTCTCGGGTGGCCTGCACGGCGTCGGCGTTTCGGTGGTCAACGCCCTGTCGGACTTAACCACGGTCGAGGTGGCCAAGGACCGCCAGCTCTGGACGCAAAGCTATTCCCGGGGCGAACCTTTGGCCCCGCTCAGCCTGATCGGAGCGGTGCAAAACCGCCGGGGCACCAGCATTTCCTTTCACCCCGATCCCGACATCTTCGGGACCGAGGCCCGCCTTCAACCGGGCACGCTCTATCGCATGGCGCGCGCCAAGGCTTACCTCTATCGCGGCGTCGAAATCCGCTGGTCCTGCGATCCCGCCATCCCGTTGAACGGGGACGATATTCCCCAGCAGGACGTTCTGCATTTTCCCAACGGATTGTCAGACTTCCTCGATTCGATGATCGGCGACCGGGCGCTCGACGGCGGACAGTCCTTCACGGGAACCGCCCCCTTCCCCGACGATATGGGACAGGTCGAATGGGCGGTGGCTTGGCCGTCGGATGAAAACGGTTTCTGCCATTCTTATTGCAACACCGTGCCGACGCCGGATGGCGGCACGCATGAGACCGGGTTGCGGACCGCGCTGGTGCGCGGGCTGAAGAACTACGCCGAAATGACCGGCAACCGCCGCGCCGCCTCGATCACCCAGGAAGATGTCAGCGGCGGCGCTTGCCTGCTCTTATCCCTTTTCATCCGCGAGCCGCAGTTCCAGGGCCAAACCAAGGAACGGCTCGCCTCGCCCGAAGCGGCCCGGCTGGTCGAAAACGCGCTCAAGGACCATTTCGACCATTGGCTGTCGGGCGATCCTGCCGCCGCCAGCGCACTGCTCGACCATGTGCTGATGCGGGCCGACGAACGCACGCGCAAGAAGCAGGCCAAGGAGCTGTCGCGGAAAAGCGCCACCAAGAAGCTGCGCCTGCCCGGAAAGCTGACCGACTGCACGCGCAGCGTTTCGCACGGATCGGAACTGTTCCTGGTCGAAGGCGATTCCGCCGGCGGTTCGGCCAAGCAGGCCCGCGACCGCGAAACCCAGGCGGTGCTGCCTTTGCGCGGCAAGATCCTGAACGTTGCCTCGGCCTCGGCCGACAAGATGCGCGCCAATCAGGAAATCCGCGATTTGATCGAAGCGCTGGGCTGCGGCGTGCGCCAGGATTACGACGAATCACGGCTGAGCTATGAACTTATCGTCATCATGACCGATGCCGATGTGGACGGCGCGCATATCGCCTCGCTCCTGATGACTTTCTTCTATCAGGAAATGCCGAAACTGATCGAAAACGCGCATCTGTTTCTGGCCTGTCCGCCGCTTTACCGTATTTCAGCGGGTCAGCACACCGTCTATGCGCGCGACGACGCCCACAAGACTGCTCTTCTGGAACGGGATTTCGCCAACAAGAAGGTTGAGATCAGCCGCTTCAAGGGGCTGGGCGAGATGCCGCCGCGCCAGCTCAAGGAAACCACCATGGACCCCGCCAGCCGCACCATGCTGCGCGTCGTCCTACCCGAAGAGGGGCGCGAGGAAACCGGGCGGGTAGTGGACAATCTGATGGGCCGGCGTCCAGAACTGCGTTTCCGCTTCATCCAGGAACATGCCCGCTTCGCGCGGGATCTGGACGTCTAAAGCGTCGCCGCCGCCCGTTAGCGGCCCCCCGGCGGGGCCGTTCCGGGCGTTTGCGACACATCCTCGCCCCATTGATCCGCCAGATTTTTCTGCAGCTTGGACAGATTATCCAGCCGGTGGTGCGAGGTCGCCGACAAAATCGCGCGCACCAGCGGCGGCACGCCCAGATATAAAAGCCAGCCCACGGCGGCCCCGCTATAGGCGGCCAGCAGCATCGAAATGCCCGCGATCTGTTCGATCGCATAGGCCATGGTGTGGCGTCCAAACCACAGCTTGAACAGCCAGGGAGAGAGAGCGGCGAAATTCAATCCGCCGACGCAGACCCAGGCATAGCGATAAGCGCCTTTTTCAACGACCACGGCGGCCAGGCTCGGCAACATGCCGACCAACAGCAAAAGCAGCGTCGGCAGTGAAAAAGGCACCAGCGCGGCGCAAAGCAGAAGCATCAGGAACCGGTTCGGCCCAGCCCTTTTCTTCTTTTCCGTCGCCTCACGCCCCGAGGGGGGCGTCTTTTCCTTCGTTTTCGCCTTGGCAGCCTTCGCCATCTATAAAAGCCTTTGCAGCAGCAGCAGCGATACCGTCACCAGCGCAATACTCACCGAAATCAGCGCCGCCACCTGACGGCCGGCGCGGATCGATTCCTCATCGGGCTGCGCCTCGCCGTCCATGGTGCGCTTGGTTTCGACGGCGGCGGATGTCCATTCCGCCCGCGCCTGCTCGAAACCCTGTGCGTCCCTCATCCGCTCTTCCGGATTGTCCAAAAGCCGCACCATCTCGACCAGGCTGCCTTCCTTGGACAGGCGCAGTAAATCCTTTTCGAGCCGGCGGCGCGTATTGCGGTTGTGATAGCTCTCGATGACCGGCTGCAACCGTCCAACGACCCAACCGCACAGACCGTAAAGACCGTTCTGGCCGAGCCGCCATTGCAGATGCGCCAAAAGACTGAGCATCGCCAAGGCCGAACGGTCGGATTTAGGGTCGGACAGATCGGAAATCTGGCGATCGACATCGAACTTGGCGCGGGCCGAAATGAACCCCGCGACATGGCGGTCCACCGGCCAGCCCTTGTCTTGGAACTTGCTAGCCGCAGCGTTCAGAGCCGGCAGAAGATCGCGGATGTCTTGCACATAATCATCGACCACAAACGGGCTGACGCAAGGCATCGTTTCATTCAGCTCATAGAGCACCCGCTCCATGCCATTGCCGATAGTGCCCCGTTCCAGATAGGTGCGAGCGTTGCGGAACAGCCCGTCCAATGTCGCATTGTCGGGACTGTAGGCATGACGCGTTTCGATCCAGATCTTGGGGATATCGCGCAGCAGCATTTCGGCGATCGGACGGATATCGCCGCCTTGCGTCAGCCGGACCGCCAGCAACGCGCCGATGCCGTCGGGCATCACCGACAGGCTTTTATAGCGGATCGGCGCCTGCTCATCCAAAATCATGCAGATCTTTGCCAGAACGACGTCGGGAGAAAGCTGTTTTCCGTCAGCCGCGCCGGACGCGGCCACGTCGGCGGTGACGGCCGCCAGAGCCACCGCTTTCTCTTTCTGATCGAGCGAGCGACGCACCCACAATTCGATCCGGCTGTCGGTCGCCAGCGATTTGACCGAATCCCAGTTGCGAACCAGGCCGTAGGCCAGATCGCGAATGAAAAAATGTTCCCGTCCGCCGATGGTGAAGGCGCGCGCAGCCCGTTTTTCGGCCTTGGCCAAAAGCGGGATCATGCGCCGCCCGCCCAGCCACAGATCGATCGAGTCGCTGTTCCAGCGCTGATCGGGATCGTCGCACAACAGGCCGCGCAACAATTCGATGATGCCCAACGGCAGGCGCGGTTCATCAATCAGGGCGCTATAGCTGCCCTGGGTCAGCTTCATCCGGATGATGGTATCGTCATCCGCTCCCGGCAACGGCGTGATGCCCAGCAGGTGAATCAGCGTGACCCCGAAGGCGTAACAATCGTCCGCATGCCGTCCATTGCCGCGCGCCTCGGGCATGGTCATGGCGCTTTCGACGCTTTCCATGACCGTGCTTTGATCCATGCCGGGCGGCGCGGTGACGCCGTCGCCCAAAACCACCCGATCCTTGTCCGCCGTCGCCCAGAACAGATTGTCCGGACGGATGGCGCGGTGCGTCAGACCGCGAGAGCGCAGTTCCTTCAGCGCCGCACCGATCGGAGCGATGACCTTGCGGATCAGATCGCCTTCATCGAAACGCGACGACGCGGCCTTACCATTGCCATTGCCGTTGCCATTGCCATTACCGCCCCCGAACACCCGCCCGCCCAAAGGCTGTTCATAGACCACGGCCATAACCTTGCGCGCGGCCGGCGGCCAAGCGATGACGCCCCAATCGTCGAGCGGCATCAAACCCGGGCATCGCGCACCGTTCAACAGACGCAGGGTTTGGATACGGGCAGGCAGACCGGGACGCACGATCAGGGCGAACAGCATCCGTTTGGCGTCGCGGCGATCCTGGGCCAAAAAGGCCAGGGCCGATCCTGTATTGAACTCGGGCAGGGGTGAATTCGGATAGATCAGATAGCGATCCCGCAGAAGAACGGAACCGCCTGCGCCTTTTTGCTGTTCGTTGGCCATGCCGTCCTGTCGATCCCCTGCCGAGGCCGCCCTTTTATCAAGGACATCTTCGCCTGGACTGTAAAGGGTCCCTTGCCGGAGACTCAAGCATCATGGCGTGGAAAAGGGGATGAAAGCAGGCTCTCATCCCCTTTTTTCCACTGTTTCCAGCGCTTCGGCCTCTAATCGGCGAAAGGATCGCGCACCATAATCGTATCTTCGCGTTCAGGGCTGGTCGACAACAGCGCCACCGGCGCTTCGATCAACTCTTCAATTCGGCGGACATATTTGATCGCCGCCGCCGGCAGATCGATCCAGGATCGGGCGCCTTGCGTGCTTTGAGACCAACCTTCGATCCGTTCATAGATCGGCTCGACCTCGGCCTGTGCCGACTGAGACGCAGGCAGATGGTGCAGGATTTGGCCGCGCAGCCGATAACCGGTGCAGATGTTCAACTCGTCGAAACCGTCCAGCACGTCAAGCTTGGTCAAGGCAATGCCGCCGATGCCGCCGACCTTGACCGCCTGGCGGACCAGCACCGCGTCGAACCAGCCGCAGCGCCGCCGCCGCCCGGTGATGGTGCCGAATTCACGTCCCCGCTCGCCGATGATGCGCCCGGTATCGTCGAAAAGCTCGGTCGGGAACGGCCCCGCGCCGACGCGGGTCGTATAGGCCTTGCAGATGCCGAGCACGGTACCGACCTGACCCGGCCCGATGCCCGAACCCGACGCCGCCTGCCCCGACACCGTGTTGGACGAGGTGACGAACGGATAGGTGCCGTGATCGACGTCGAGCATGGCGCCCTGCGCGCCTTCGAACAGAATGCGCTGCCCGGCATGACGGGCCGCTTCCAGCCTTTCCCAAACCACATCGGCATAGGGCAGGATGCGGGGTGCGATTTCCTTCAACTGACGCAGAAGGTCGCCCCCTTCGATCTCGGCCATGCCCAGCCCGCGCAACAGCGCGTTGTGGTGGGACAAAAGACGTTCGATCTTCATTTCCAGAACCGCGTCGTCGCCCAGATCGCACAGGCGGATGGCGCGCCGTCCCGCCTTGTCCTCATAGGCCGGGCCGATGCCGCGTCCGGTGGTGCCGATTTTTGCCGCACCCGAGGCTTCCTCGCGCGCGCGATCGATATGACCATGCAACGGCAGGATCAACGAAGCGTTTTCGGCCACCTTCAGGATATCCGGGGTAATCACGACTCCCTGTTTGCCGATGCTTTCGATCTCGGCCAGCAACGCCCAGGGATCGATCACCACGCCATTGCCGATGACCGACGGCTTCCCGCGCACCACGCCCGACGGCAGCAGAGACAGCTTATAGGTGACGCCATCGATGACCAGGGTGTGACCGGCATTATGGCCGCCCTGGAACCGCACCACGATATCGGCGCGCTCGCTCAGCCAATCGACAACCTTGCCCTTTCCCTCGTCGCCCCATTGAGCGCCGACCACCGTCACATTCGCCATCGCAAAGCCCCCTTTTCGCCGATCAAAGTCCGCCCGCGCCCAACGACGCCGGCGCACCACGCGCGGATACGTCTTTCAGAAAAACCGTCTTCACCGGATATCGCCGGAATTCTACCCCTAATTCGCCGCTGCGAGAACGCCGTCCACCAGGGCATGAGAACACCCCATCCGCCGCGCCTCGGCGATCGGATCCTCCACCGGCGACAATCCGGCCAGCGTGACCCATCCTTCGGCTCTCAACCGTTCGGTTTGCGCCGCATCCGTGCCCAAAGGAACGAACAGCCGCCGGGGAGAAGGCTGTTCCGGCGCCGCTTCCAGCACCGTATCCATGAACAAGGTCGCGCCCACGGCGCTTTCACCATTGGCGCGGTAGCGGCCGCCGCGTCCGATCTCGCCGGAATGGCCGCGCGCGAACAGGGTAAAGGCCAATCCGATCTGATAATCGAAGCCCCGGCTTTCGACCGGATCGATGGTCAGCTTCAGATCCGGCGCGGCCCGTTCAAGCAGCGCCAGCACCTGGGCCAATCGTTCGCGCAACAAGGCAGCCTTGGGCGGAAGATCGAGCGCCTTCAGCCGGGCCAGCGCCTCGCCGGCGGGACCCACAGCCTCGATCAGACGCGCCAGCAGCTTGGCCGGCCCGCTTTTCGCCGCCAGCGCCGCGGCCACGTCGCGATAATCGATGGCTTCCTTCAAATCCTCGCCGCCGCCCAGCTCGGCGACGATCTCGCCGACCAGCGTCGGCATCGCCAGATCGACGCTGATCCGATCGATGCCGAGATCACGAAGCGAGCGCACCGCCAGCGCGATCACCTCGGCGTCGGCAGCGGCATTATCGACGCCGATCAGTTCGATGCCCGCCTGCCCGAATTGCCGCTCGGGCCGCAACTGGCTGCCCTTGACCCGAAGCACCTGTCCCGCATAGGACAAACGCAGCGGCCGGGGCTGCCCGACCAGACGGGTCGTGGCGATGCGCGCGGTCTGAAGGGTCATGTCGGAGCGCAAGCCCATCATGCGCTGCGATACCGGGTCCATGACGCGGAAGGTCTGCTTGGCCATCGCCTTGCCGCTACCCGACAGCAGGCTTTCCTCGAATTCGATCAAAGGCGGCTTGACCCGCTCATAGCCCTGGGCGGCGAAATCGCGCATCAGCTGGGCCACCACGGCGGCCTCATGATCGGCGTGAGGCGGCAAAAGATCGCGCAGCCCGGCGGGCAGCAAGGCGCGGTTGGCGTTGTCGGTCATCGATGGCCCGCGAGTTTCGCTGTGCGCCGGAAGACGGCTTCCCGGCGCGAAGAAGCCATCCCCTTTACCGTGTTTACCCCAAAGCGGCAACCGGAATATGCCCGTTTGGCTCGTATCACGGCCGTTCCTCCTGCGCCGTGGCATGGGCCCAATCGAGCCAGGGCAAGAGCTTTTCGATGTCGGCGGTCTCGATCGTCGCACCGCCCCAGATGCGCAAGCCCGGAGGCGCGTCGCGATAAGACGCGATATCGTGAGCGACCCCTTCCGCATCGAGCAGGGCCGCGATCCGCTTGGCGAAAGCCGTCTGCCCTTTCTTATCCAGTGCCTTGAAGGCCGGTGTCTTGATCGACAGGCAGATCGAGGTCGAAGACCGCGTCTCCGGCATTTCGGCCAGGAACGCCGCCCAGTCCGATTTCTCCACCCAGGCGGCAACGGCGGCCAGATTGGCTTCGCTGCGCGCGATCAGACCGGTCAGACCGCCCACGCGCTCCGCCCAATCGAGCGCGTCGATCTGGTCCTCGACCGCCAGCATCGACGGCGTGTTGATCGTGTCGCCCTCGAAAATGCCGTCGATCAGCTTGCCGCCTTTGGTCATGCGGAAGATCTTGGGCAGCGGCCAGGACGGCCGATAGCTTTCCAGCCGGGCAACGGCATGGGGCGACAAGACGATCATGCCATGCGCGCCTTCACCGCCCAGCACCTTCTGCCAGGACCAGGTGACGACGTCGAGCTTGGCCCAGGGCATGTCCATGGCGAAGGCCGAGGAGGTGGCGTCGCAGATCGTCAATCCCTGGCGATCATCCCGGATCCAATCCCCATTCGGCACCCTGACCCCGGAGGTCGTCCCGTTCCAGGTAAAGACCACGTCGCGGTCGCAATCGACGGCGGCAAGATCGGGCAGCCAGCCGTAATCGGCGGTGAATTCCCGCACATCGGCCAACTTCAATTCCCGGGTCACGTCCAAAAGCCAGGTTTCGCCAAAGCTTTCCCAGGCCAGCATATCGACGCCGCGCGCGCCCAGCAGCGACCACAGCGCCATCTCCACCGCCCCGGTGTCCGAAGCCGGCACGATGCCGATCCGGTAATCGGTGGGCAGCCCCAGAATCGCGCGGCTTTTGTCCAAAAGCAGACGCAGACGCGCTTTACCGATCGGCGCGCGATGCGAACGGCCGACGGCGGCATTGGCCAGGGCTTCCGGACTCCAGCCGGGCCGTTTGGCGCAAGGACCAGAGGAAAAATGCGTGACGGAAGGACGAAGCGCGGGTTTCAAAATGGATGTCATCGTGTCGATCTGCCTTGGAACCAGACCGGAAAAACCGCCGGTCACGGTTGAAAATCGCCGGTTATGCGGATGGGCCCCGGTTCGTCTGAACCGGAAAGGGCGCCACTGTATGGCCGTGATTGAGCGGACCGTGGCCATGGCCCAGCCCCGGCGCGGTGGCAATGGCGATCCGAACATAGTCGCGCGCCCGCGCCAGCGAATCGCTCAAGGATAATCCCTGCGCAAGGCCGGTGGCGATGGCCGATGCCATGGTGCAGCCGGTGCCGTGCGTATGCGGCGTATCGATCCTTTGGCCCTGGAACAGATCGACGCAGCCTTCGGTGATCAGAGCATCGGTCAGGCTGTCGCCTTCGAGATGGCCGCCCTTGACCACCACCGCTTGCGGACCCAGCGCCAAAAGCTGACGGCCCGCTTCGATCATGTCAGAAACGCCCTTGATCGTGCGGCCGGTCAGCACCTCGGCTTCCGGGATATTGGGGGTGATCACGCGGGCCAGCGGAATCAGGCGGGTCCGCATCGCTTCCAGCGCATCATCGCCCAGAAGCTTGGAACCGCCCTTGGCCACCATCACCGGATCGACCACCAGCGGCACATCCGCCGCTTGCTCTGCAATCACATCGGCCAGCATCTCGATCACGCTGGGCCGGGACAGCATGCCGGTCTTGATCGCGTCCGCGCCGATGTCTTCCAGCACCAATTCGATCTGCTGGCGGATGAAGTCTTCCGGCACATCGAGAACGCCGAAAACGCCCCGCGTGTTCTGCGCGGTCAGAGCGGCGATCGCCGTTGCCGCATAACCGCCCAGGGCGGTCACGGTCTTGATGTCGGCCTGGATACCCGCGCCGCCCGACGAATCGGACCCAGCGACGATGAGAACGCGTCCTGTCATCACTCCCCCGCAGCCTTGGAAATTGCGGAGACGATATCATCGACCACCGCACCGATCAGAATATCGTCCTCGCCTTCGGCCATGACGCGGATCAAAGGCTCGGTCCCGGATTTACGGATCAGAAGCCGTCCCTGCCCTTCCAGCCGGGCCTCACCCTCGCCGATGGCGGCGCGAACGCTTGGTTCGTTCAATATCCTGCCGATCGACGCCACCGGCACGCGGATATTCTTCAAAATCTGCGGCAAGGGATCGAACAAGCGCAGGATCTCGCTCGCCGGGCGGCTGGCGCGCACCAGAACGGCCAGAACCTGAAGCGCCGCGACCAACCCGTCGCCGGTGGTCGCGTGATCGGAAAGGATGATATGCCCCGACTGTTCGCCGCCGACATTGAACCCGTCGCGGCGCATCCGCTCCAGCACATGGCGATCGCCGACCTGGGTGCGCAGCATCACCAGCCCGCGTGAGGCCAGGAACCGTTCCAAACCTAAATTCGACATCACCGTGGCGACAACGCCATCGCCCACCAGCCGGCCGCTATCCTGCCAACTGCTGGCGATCAGGGCCATGATCTGGTCGCCGTCGATGATCGCGCCATGCTCGTCGCACAAGACCAGCCGATCGGCGTCGCCATCCAGCGCGATGCCGATATCGGCCCCGTGCGCCACCACTTGCGCCTGCATCGTCTGCGGCGACAGCGATCCGCAATCGCGGTTGATGTTGGTGCCGTCGGGCGACACCCCGACCGGGATCACCTCGGCTCCCAATTCCCACAGAACGGTGGGGGCAACCTTGTAGGCCGCGCCATTCGAGCAATCGATCACGATCTTGAGCCCGTCCAGGCGCAACCCTTTGGGAAACACGCTCTTGGTATGTTCGATATAGCGCCCCAGCGCGTCGTCCAGACGCCGCGCGCGGCCCAGACGCTCCGGCCCGACCCGGTAGCGTCCGACGCCGTTTTCCATATCCGCTTCGATCCGGGCCTCGGTTCCGTCGGACAGCTTGAAGCCGTCGGGACCGAACAATTTGATGCCGTTATCCTCGTAAGGATTGTGCGAGGCCGAGATCATCACACCAAGATCGGCGCGCATCGACCGGGTCAGCATCGCCACCGCCGGGGTCGGCAGCGGTCCCAGCAGCACGACGTCCATGCCCACCGAGATGAAACCGGCGGTCAAGGCCGGTTCCAAAAGATAGCCCGACAAACGGGTATCCTTGCCGATCACCACCATATGCCGGTGGTTGCCGTTGGTGAAATGGTGCCCGGCAGCCACGCCCAGCTTCAACGCGGTTTCGGCTGTCATCGGATCGGTATTGGCGGTGCCGCGAATGCCATCGGTACCGAAAAGCTTGCGTGTCATAATGATCGTTTCGTTCTCGGTCGTAATGCGTCGGCGAGAGAATTGGATAGCGCGAATCCCCGCTCCGCGCAAAGAAGTAATCCCCTTGCTGCGTCAGGACCAGGATAGTGGGAATGGCGTTCCATCCGTCTCCGTCACCTGGGCGTGGCCGGCGCGGCCATGCACATAGCCATTGGCGAACTCGGCCTCGGGCACCAGATCGGCCAGTTGTTCGGAGGCCGCCTCGGGGTCGAGGGTGCCATTCAGCACCGCCCTAAAAAGCGCGGCCACCGCCACCATGTCGCAGCCCTGCGGCCACAAGCGGAACCGCGTCACCCCCAGCGCGCGCAGCGGATCGAGCTCGCGCAGCAGGTTCGCATAGCGGAAGGACATGGTCTGAATGCCGTTCACGGCCAGGAACGGCGTGCCGTCCATGGTCTCGACATCCATGCCATCCGGGTCCTCGGCGCAGACATATTGACAGCCATCCTTGGACAATCCGCGCGATCGGGCGTGATAGCAGCGCGCGGACAAGGCCAGCGGCATGCGTCCGAACGCCTGGATTTCGATCTCGGCCAACCCGGCTCCGGCCAGGGGTGCGATGGCGGCTGCCGGCAATTCCGCCGGCAGGGCCACGCGCACAGCACCCATCCGCGCCAGAAAGGCCAGCGTGCCTTCATTGTAGCAATTGACGAAGGGACCCACCATGTGCGGCCGCCCTTTCAGACGGGCGGCGGCGAACATATCGTTGATCTCGATCGGATAGCCGCTTGCATCATCCTCGGCCAAGGCGGCGATGGCAGCGCTTTCACGCGCCGACAACGCCAAGGCGAGCGAGGACAGCACCACTTCCTTGCCGGCGCGGGACAAGCGTTCGGCCACGGGCGCTATGTATTTTTCATAAGACGGCAGGCGCTTCGCGCACACCACTTCACCGACATAAACACTGTCGATATCGGCCTCGTCGGCGATCTTAAAATAGAAATCGCGCCAGCGTTCCGGGTTCCAGTGAAACAGGACCGGCCCCAGGGTCAGCGCGGCTTTCGGTCTGGCCCCGTTCATCGCCAATTCCCTTTATAGACCCCGGCGGTCTGACGGCCGCCTTCGGTGATCGCGCCCAGATCGATGACGGGCGGCGTCTCGCCCCGGCGGATGGCGTCCACCGTCTGGCGGAATCCTTTGACCACCGCCGCGACATAAGCGCGTCCGCGCTGGCGTCCCTCGATCTTGAACGCCTTGACGCCGGCATCGATCAGTTCGGGCAGGATGGCCAGCGTGTTGAGCGAGGTCGGCTCTTCGAACAGATAAGACAATTTACCGTTGGCCTCGAACCGGCCCTTGCACAAAGTCGGATAGCCGGCGGGCTCGCCCGAGCCAAAGGTGTTGATGGTGAAATCGTCCAGCCGGCTTTGAATCGTGTCGCCCCGTTCCAGATAATGGACATGCTGGGCCGGCGAACAGGCGCCGTCGATATTCGGCGAATGGCCGCAGGCATAGGAAGACAGAGAACAGCGCCCTTCGGCCATGACGCACAGACCGCCGAAGACGAACACTTCCATCTCCAGCGGCACATCGCGGCACAGGGCAGCGATCTCGGGCAGGGTGAGCACGCGCGGCAGCACGGCACGGCGGATACCGAACGATTCGCGGTAGAAATTGAGCGCCGCCGCCGACGAGGCCGAGGCCTGGACCGACAGATGCAGCCTGAGATCGGGATGGGTGCGGCTGGCGTAATCGAGCAGCCCGACATCGGCCAGGATCACCGCGTCCGCGCCGAAGCGGGCGGCGTCATCGATGGCCCGATGCCACAGATCGGGACGCCCCGCCTTGGGAAAAGTGTTGATCGCCACCAAAACCTTGGCCCCGCGTTCATGAGCGAAAGCGATGCCGTCGGCCATTTCGGGGCGGCTGAAATTCAACCCCGGAAAATTACGCGCGTTGGTTTCGTCGCGAAAACCCAGATAGACGCAATCCGCCCCGGCCTCGACGGCGGCGCGCAAGGCCGCCGGCGTGCCGGCGGGACAAACCAATTCGACATCGGCGGCGCTCATTCGCGTCTCCCCTGCTGGCGGCGAAGCTGGCGTTTCAGCGCCGTCACCTCCTCTTCCAGCGCGTTGATGCGCGCTCCTTGCGCCTCGGCGCTGCGCTGGGCGGGCCCGGCGATGGAACGGCGCAAGAGATCCATATCCTCGGACAAACGCTCAAGCACCCCACCGCCCAGCCCCAGCGCGCGGCGGATCGGCGATCCCAACGGTCCCAGCGTATCGGCCAGATCGCCGATCAGGTCGATCGCAGCGCCATCGACGGCGTTGCGCAGGGCCAGCACCACCTCGGTCTCGCCTTCGATGACCAGACGACGGGTGAAAAATGCCTGTTCGCCGTCCAACCGGCCTTCCCCCAGCGCGACCAACAGCGCCAAAGGCCCGCGAATCCGCGCCGTGGTTTCGACATCGTCGAGCGAACGGACGAGTTCAAGCGAGGGTTGATCCGGATCGGGACGCAGGATCAGCACGAAAGGCAAATCCAAAGGATCGATGCCGATCACCGCGTCGGGATAATCGGACAAGCGTTCCAGTAAATCTGGATGGCGGCGGCGAACCATGCCGAACAACGCGTCACAAGCGGGCTGAAGCAGGCGCACCGGCACAGGCGCCAGGGCCATGCCAGCCAGCAGGACGGGCGAGAAAGGCGGATCGACGGCGCGACGGGGAGATGAGGTCATGGGCTCTCGTTTCTAGCTCGGCATATCGGCCACGGCCATTAGACGGCGCTACACAGGATTTCCGTGCCGGAGGAACAGGAAACCACCCCGGTGTGCGCGCCGTCAAGCTGGCGCGACCTCTGGATTTGGGCTATAGCCCCTAGGTCATGATCTCCAACGGCCCTGAAGACTGGCTTGCAGAGGCAGCAGCCCGGACCCCTGAGCGCCCGGCGCTGCTGGGCGGCGGCGCGCCCTTGAACTTCGCCCGGCTGGACCGCGCGGTCGGCGATATCGCCCAATCCTTGATCGCAGCCGGACTGGAACCGGGCCGGCCGGCCGGTGCGGCGCTGTCATCGGCCCAGACCCTATTGGTGACGATTCTTGCCGCTTTCCGCGCCGGAATCCCGATCTTTCCGGTCGATGCCAGGCTGCCCGCCGACGCAATCATGGCCCGGCTGGGCGTGGCCGGAATCGAGGCCGCCATTTCCGACCAGGATTTGCCTCTGCGCCTGATTCCGCCGCCGATGCCGGGACGCGCGCCGGGTGTTCCGCCACACGCCGCACCCTTGACCGCCGTACGGCTGATCGTCGCCACCAGCGGCAGCACCGCCCAGCCGAAAGGCGTGATGCTGACCGGCGCCAATCTGACCGCCGCCGTCATGGCCTCGAACGCACGCATTCCGCTGACACCCGACGATTGCTGGCTGTGCTGCATGCCGCTGCACAGCGTCGGCGGATTGTCGATCCCGCTGCGATGCCTGAAAGCGGGGGCCGCCTGCCTGCTGTTCGAACGATTCGACGCTCCCCGGGTGATGCGCGCACTGGCCGAAGGATCGGTCACCCATGTGTCGCTGGTGCCGGCGATGCTGGCGGCGCTGCTCGACCTCGACATCCCGCCCGCCCCGAACTTGCGCGCCGTGCTGATCGGCGGCGCGGCCCTGTCCCCCGCTTTGGCCGAACGCGCCGCCCGCGCGGGCTGGCCGCTGCTGCCCAGCTATGGGATGAGTGAAACCGCCTCACAGGCCGCGACCCACACCGATGGACTGGCGGCGTGGCGGCCCGGTCTGGCGGGGCGTCCCCTGCCGGGCTTGAAAATCGCCCTATCGCCTTCGGGCCGCGTCCGGCTCAAAGGCGCTGCGGTGATGGCGGGATACGCCAATCCGGCTTTGCGTCCCGGCGACGGGCTGGACGCGGAAGGCTGGTTCGAAAGCAGTGATCTCGGCCGCATCGATTCAGAGGGGCGGCTGGAAATCCTGGGCCGCGCCGACGAGGTGCTGATCAGCGGCGGGGTCAACATCCATCCCCAAGAAGTCGAAAAACTGGCCGCTGCCTGCCCCGGAATCCGCGCCCTGGCCGTGACCGGACGGGAGGATTCCGTCTGGGGCAGCCGGCTGGTGCTGGTTTTCAGCGGCTCGGCCGAACCCGGCGCCGTGCTGGACTGGTGCCGGGACGCCCTGCCCTCATCCTTGCGCCCGCGCGAGGCGGTGCGGGTGGAAAACCTACCGGAGCTTCCCTCGGGCAAGCTGGACCGGGCGGCGTTGAGGCGGCTGATCGCAAGACCCGCCGCCTCTTAAACACCCGCCTCCTTTAAGCGCCCGCCGCCGTCAGAACGGCCAGATCCTCAGACGACAAAGCCAGTTCTGCGGCCTTAGCGAAGCTTGCCACCTGTTCGACCTTGGTCGCGCTGGCGATCGGCGCACTGACGCCTTTTTGCGCCATCAGCCAGGCCAGCGCCACTTCGGCGGGCCGCGCCCCCAAACGCGCCGCAACCGCATCCAACGCGTCCAAAATGCGGAACCCCCGTGCGTTCAGATATTTGTCCGCCACGCCCGCACCGCGCATGCTTTGGCCGATATCGCCCTGGGCCCGGTATTTGCCCGACAGGAAACCCGACGCCAAGCTGTAATAGGTAACCACGCCCAGCTTTTCGGGCACGCACAGATCCTGCAACGCGCCTTCGAATTTGGCGCGGTCGTAAAGATTATATTCGGGCTGCACGACCTGATAGCGGGGCAGCCCCTTGTCGCGGGCGGTGGCCAGCGCCGCACCCAACTGGGCGGCATCGACATTGGACACGCCGATGGCGCGCACCTTGCCCGCCTTGATCAGCTTATCATAAGCGCCCAGCGTTTCGGCATAGGGCGTGCTGTCCGGCCAATGAGAGAAATAAAGATCGATATATTCCAGCCCCAGCCGGCGCAGCGAATTCTCCACCTCTTCCAGAATCCAGCGTTCGGACAGTCCCTTTTGCCCGGGCTGTTTCAAATCGGACCCAACCTTGGTGAAAATCACCACCTTATCGCGCTTGGCCGGGTTGGCTTTCAGCCAACGGCCGATGATGGTTTCGGACTCCCCGCCCTTGTTGCCCGGAACCCAGGTCGAATAGGAATCGGCGGTGTCAATGGCGTTGAAACCATGATCGACAAAAGCGTCCAGCACCGCGAAGCTCTGTTTCTCATCGATTGTCCAACCGAACACATTGCCGCCGAACACCACGGGTGCAATGGCGAGCCCGGTCTGGCCAAGCAGACGTTTTTCCATGGACATTCCCGTTTCTCCCTGACGATGCGAGGTTAGGATTCAGGGAAAGCAGCCTAGCGCAGGCCGGTCACGGAGAACAGGGGCAGAGCGGCAAATTGGGGGCGATCCCCAATCCCGGAACGGGGGCAAAGGACAGACGTCCCTTTTGAACCACAAGCGGCCGCGCGACATCCGCCGCCAGCCAGGACGAGGTCGCCAACCCATGCGCCAGCGCCTCCCCGTCCGCATCGAGCGCTGCGGCCAGATGGGCGGCAGCGGCGACACCGACGGCGGAATCGAGCCGGCTGGTCACCACGCAATCCAGCCCCGCCCGCCGGGCGGATCGGGCAAAGGCGAGACTGGTGCGCAAGCCTCCGACCGCACCCAGCTTCAGGATCAGGCGGCGTACCGGCGGATTGGCCAGGATCGCACCGGGATCGAACCGGGTCAGGCTTTCGTCCAAAGCGAGCGGGATCGGCGTTTGCCCTTGCAGGGCGGCCAACCGGGCAGGATCGGGGTCGGCCAGCGGCTCTTCCACCGAATCGATCGGCATCCCTGCCAGCGCGTCGAGAAAACGGGCGGCGCGGTCCCAATCCCAGGCGCGGTTGGCGTCAAGGCGCAGTCGCGCACCGGGCGGCAGCCGCAGGGCCGATAACGCCGCGATCTCATCTTCCACCGGGCGAAGTCCTACCTTGAGCTTGATCACGGAAAAACCGTCCTCCAAGGCATCGCCCAGCCCGGCCAGCGTCGCTACGGCATTGACCGCAACCGAATCGGCGGCGCGCGCGTCGAGCCGATGGCGCAGGGAAAGCCCCATCAGACGGGATTGGGCGTCGAGCAGGGCGCATTCCACTGCCGCCTGAGCCATGCCGAGACCGTCGAGGGACACAAGCGCCTCGGCCAGCGGTGCGCCGGTCAGCCGCTGCGCCAGGAGGTCGATATCCTCCGCACAAGCGGTCAAACCGTCATGGCCCGGCACGTCGACCGGGCAATCGCCGAAACCGGCGATGCCATCCAGGACGGCCCGGACCAGCCAGCCCTGGCGCGCTGTCCGCGCGCCGCCGGATGTCGTCCAGGCCGATTCCAGGAGCAGGCTGTAGGGGTAAAAAGTCAGGCCCGAAAGCCGGATCACCACATCAGGCCCAGGCACAGCAGCGCGCCATAGACGAGTTGGACCTGTCCGGTCCGGCCCAACAGGGCGTTAAAGCTTTGCCCGCGCGGCTCACGTGCGAACCGCCAGACCATCAGCCCGGCGAAGGGCAAGGCTCCGAAGGCGAACCAGAGCGGTTTGCCGGGGAAAAAATGGTTGAGGACGGGAATCAGCGCGAAGGGCAGCAGCATGAGCAAAGCGTAGATCGCCGGTGCGAAACGGGGGCCCGCCACCAAGGCCAGAGTGCGCCGCCCCACGATCGCGTCCGATTCAGCATCGCGGAAATTATTGACCAGGATGACCCCGGAGGCAAAAAGTCCTACGGCAACGCCGCCGATGGCCGCCGCCCAGCTCCATTGTCCCAGATGCAGCCAGGCCGCCCCTTCGACCGCACCCAATCCAAAGAACAGCAGCACGAACAATTCGCCCAGCGGTGTATAGGCGATCGGCAGCGGCCCGCCGGTATAGGCCCAGCCGCACAGCAGCGAGGCCAGCCCTAGAACCAGGATCGGCCAACCGCCGACATAAACCAGGAACAGTCCGGCCAGGGACGCCAGACCGAAGCTGGCCATGACGCCGCGTTTGACCTGCGCCGCGCTCATCAGCCCGCCGGCGGTAACCCGCTTCGGCCCCAGCCGTTTCGGCCCGTCACCGCCGCGCTCGAAATCCGAAACGTCGTTATGCAGATTGGTGCCGATCTGGATCATCATCGCCCCGAACAGGGCCGCCAACGCCGCCAGCCAATGCATGGCGGCGTGTTCGGCCCAGGCGATCACGGTGCCCACACCCACCGGCACCACCGACAGCACCAGCGTGCGCGGGCGGATCGCCATCAGCCATAGCGACAGCCCCGGCGGCGTCGAATGAGACGGGGCGTCGAGCGCCACGCTCACGGCCTGCGCCCGAACCGCGCAAAATCGGGAGAGCGCTTTTCCAGGAACGCATTGCGCCCTTCCTGGCCTTCCTCGGTCATATAGAACAGCGCGGTGGTGTTACCGGCCAGTTCCTGGATGCCCGCCATGCCGTCCGTATCGGCGTTGAAAGCGGCCTTCAGGATGCGCAGCGCCGTCGGCGACAATTCCAGCATGCGCCGGCACCAGGCGACGGTTTCCTCTTCCAGCTTATCGAGCGGCACCACCTCATTGACCCAGCCCAGCTTCAAGGCTTCGGCGGCGTCGTACTGACGGCACAGGAGCCAAACCTCCTTGGCCTTTTTCAGCCCGATGGTACGCGCCAGGATGCCCGCGCCGAAGCCGGCGTCGAAGCTGCCCACCTTGGGCCCGGTCTGGCCGAAACGGGCATTCTCGGCGGCGATGGTCAGATCGCACAGAAGCTGAAGCACATTGCCGCCGCCGATCGACCAGCCCGCCACCATGGCGACGATGGGTTTCGGGCAGGTGCGGATTTCGCGTTGAAGATCGAGCGCGTTCAGATGATGCACGCCCGCCTGATCCTTGTAGCCGCCGTCATCGCCCCGGATGCGCTGATCGCCGCCCGAGCAGAACGCCTTGCCGCCGACGCCGGTCAGGATGACGACTCCGACCGAGGCGTCAAAGCGGGCATGGCGCAGCGCGCTCATGATTTCCTGCAGGGTCTCGGGACGAAAGGCGTTGTGCACCTCGGGCCGGTTGATGCTGATCCGGGCGATGCCCTCGGCGTCGCTGCCCTCGGTTCCCCGGTCATAAAGGATGTCCGTGAAATCGCACTCCGGAACCTTTGTCCAACTGATCATGAAGACCTCTCCAGCGGTTGAGCCTGGGCCGACCACAGAGCGCGGTGGTCCCGGACGCTTTTATCCCGATCGATGACGATCTCTACCACCGACACGCCCGGCCTGGCCAGGGCTTCGGCAAGCGCGTCTTCCGCCCCATCGGGAGCGGTGCGGCTGTGATGGCAGCCGAACGCCGCCGACGCGGCGGCGATGTCGGCGGATTGAGGCGTCAACCAGCCTTGTGCGAACTCCGCGCGCGGCAGAATGCCCGCGACCGCGAGATGCTCAAAAATCGCGCCGCCGCCATTGGCAAGCACCGCGATCGTCGCATCACCTTTGCCTGCCGCCAGCCCACCCAGATCATGCAGGAAGGTAAGATCGCCGACCAGCGCCAGCGCGGCCGAGAAACGCCCCGATGCCGCAGCCCCCAGGAACGTCGCCAGATTGCCGTCGATGCCGCTGGCGCCGCGGTTACCCATCACCGTCAGCGTCTTGCCCGATGTTCCCGAAAAGGTGTCCAGGTCCCGGATCGCCATCGAATTGCCGACGAACAAAAGCGCATTGTCGGGCAGCAGATCCAAAAGCTGCGCGATCACCGCAGCCTCGTCCGGCCCTTGGCTAGCGATGACATCCTGTGCTTCGGCCTCGGCGGCGCGGAAAGAAGCCATCCAGTCCGGCGGGGCCGGAACGCGCACGCGCGCCGCCAACCCTTCCGTCAGGGCATCGTCGTCGGCGACGATCATGATGCCGGCATCGCGGTTTGGATCGGACCAGCGCCCGGTCGGGGCCACGACCCAGCGTTCCCTGGCGCGGGACGCCCATTGGTTCAGGATTTTGGACACCGGGGCCGCGCCCAGGCGTAGGACCCAATCGGGAACCAGCCCATCTTGGCGCAGGAACAAATCCTGGGCGGTCATCACCCGCGACCGGTCATGCGACCCGAACCGCATTCCCGACAAAGGATCAGCCAGCACCGGCACGTCCAGCCTTGCGGCCAGGGCGGCAACCGAAGCGGGCGCGCCTGCGCCCGGCCCACACAGAATCGCGCCGCGAAGCCCCTCGATCCGCCGCGCCAGACAATCCAGATCGCCGTCCCTTGGCATCAGACGCGGCAGAACCAGAGCGGGAGACGCGATTGAGGCGGCGGACGGCGCCGGGCTAGCATCATCGCCTGCCAGCAAGGGTTCGCGGAAAGCGGCGTTGATCTGCACCGGCCCCGGTTCGGGCCACAAACTCTCCAGCACGGCCTGGGCGGTCAGATTAGCCAGCCAGCCGGACTCTCCGCCCGCCGGAGGGAGTGCGTGATAGGCGCGCAAGGCAGAGCCGAACAATCTGGCCTGGTCGATGACCTGATTAGCCCCGCAATCCAACAATTCAGGGGGACGGTCCGCCGAGATCAGGATCAGCGGCACGCGGCCCCGATCCGCTTCGATCACAGCCGGATGCCAATTCGCCACCGCCGAACCCGAGGTGCAGACAAGCGCCACCGGCGCACACCGGGCCTTGGCCTGACCCAGGGCGAAAAAGGCCGCCGCGCGCTCGTCGAGCAGTACATGGACGTCCAGGCCGGGATGACGCAGCGCCGCCAGAGCCAAAGGTGTCGAGCGCGAGCCGGGCGACAGGATGACAGCGGCAACGCCCGCAGCCACCAGACCGCCGATGATCCGTTCGGCCCAAAGACGGTTTGCCGACCCGCCCGCCGCCATGATCAGGCGACCTTGAGCGAATCGAGGATAGCGGCCAGTTTCAGCTCGGTCTCGGCCAACTCCTCGTCCGGGGTCGAGGCGGCGACGATGCCGCCCCCGGCGGCCAGGACCGCCTCATCGCCATCCAGCACGCAGCAGCGCAGGATCACCGACATCTCGCCGTCGCCGGCGCGGTCGATCCAGCCCATCGCGCCGCTGTACCAGCCGCCGCGCTCTTCACCCAATTCGCCCAGCATCGCCAGGGCTTCGGGCCTCGGCCAACCGGCAATGGCCGGGGTGGGATGCAGCGCATGCACGCTGTCCAAAAGATCGATGCCCTGTTTCAACCGCCCTGAAACCGGCGTCGCCAGATGCTGAAGTCGGCCCAGCTCCATCAGTACCGGTTCGGCCGGCACGACCGGTTCCTCGCGGCACAGATCGCGCAGCACAGCGGCGATATGGCGGACCACCGGCAGATGCTCGATACGGTCCTTGCCGCTGGCCAGCAATCTTCGGTCGGGAAAAGCCGTATTCTCGCTGCGGGGCGCGGTGCCGGCCAGCGCCAGACTTTCGATGCGCGTTCCCCGGCGGGAAGCCAGCTTTTCCGGGCTGGCGGCCAGCAGCACGCGGCGGCCGAAACTGGCGGCCAACACCGCGCATTCCGGATAACGTGCGCTCAAACTCGCCGCCAGACGCGCCGGATCAAAGGCGTGAACGCCCCGAACCCGGATTCGCCGCGACAGAACCAGCTTGTCCAGCCGGCCCTGGGACACGGCAGCGCGCGCCGCCTCGACCCGCGCACGATAAAGCGCTTCGTCCGGAACCGTTTCCAGCCGCGTCAGCGGCGACGCCGGTCCGGGATCGCGCGGCCGCTCCAATGCGGCGAACATCCGTTCCGCCGCCGCGATCCAGGCTTCGGGCGCGCCGGAAGGGCCGTCATGGCTGAGAATCAGACTGCACTGCCCGCGGATCTTGCGCAGCAGAATCCTGGGCACCACCAGCCGCGCCGAGGGTAGTCCCATCGCGTCCGCGTCATTGAAGGCGTGGCCCAGGAAAGCCGCAGGCTCCGTTCCGGTTCCGTCCGGATCAAGATGGCTCCAAGCCAGTGACCGGACCGCGCGCGCCAATTCCTCGCGGTCGGCGCAATCGCGGCAGAAAGCCGAACCATGCCCCAAAAGCGCCACCCCATCCCGTGCGCGCGACCAGAACCACAGATCGTCCAGCCCGGACGGCAAAGCGGCCTGAACCGTCCAGGGCAGGGTCAATGTCAGGCTGAACAACCCGTCATCCTGGCGGCGGATCGCGCCTTCCTGCCCGGCGATGCGCTGGCGCAGCCACGACAGAATTTCTTCGCGCGGGATATCCTGGGACGGAAGCGGGGCGGGAAAAGGCATCATCGGCTTTGCGGCCCGTACAGCGTCAATGCCTGTTTTTCAAAGGAGGCGATGATCCGGCGATCCATTTCGCCCACGCCGAGCCGCGCCACTGCGGCCACGGCCCGCGAGCTGAAGGAAACGGAGAAGTCACAGGAAACCCGGCATCCATCGCCATCGGGGTCCAGGGTCCAGACCAGGCGGAACATCTTCCACGGCCCGTCCTCGGCACTGATCGAGAGACGGTGGGGCGGTTCAAGCCGCGCAAAGCTTTTGAAACGGCTGCGAATAGGACCGACATGGAACACATTGTCCACCAGCCATTGATCCCCATTCCGTTCGACCACCCTTGCAGCCACACAGCCGGGGATGAAACGGGGATAACTCTCGACGCCCGAAACCAGCGCGAAAAGCTGCGTCGGCGTGTAGCCGGGGAAAACCCGGTTCCAGCCGCCTTCGATCTCGCCTTTCGTCCCGTCACTCTGCGCCGCGCCCATATCGGCTCCTCCATTCTTCCCCCGCATGATGTCCGCGATCGTCCGGTCTCAATCCCCCCTGCCGGTCCACAGCCTATCCCGCAGCGGCTCAACGTCGCCACAGCTATAGCGGCTCGGCGTCTTCCGGTCGAGACATAGAAAAAACCCGGTTCCGCCGTCCGAAACGAGCCGGCCGGGCGATGAAGGCCCGGCCGATTTTCTAGAACGTTCCTTTAATACAGGAAACGCGTCCTTATCGTGCCGTCCACATCATGCAGAGCGTCCATGATATCGGTTTCGTCAAGCACGCCTTGAATATCGACCACGACATAGCCCAGTTCGGGATCGGTCTGGAGATATTGGGAAATGATGTTGAGGTTGCGCGACGAAAAAACGTCGTTCAGATGGCGCATCACTCCCGGCACATTGGCGTGGATATGCATGAAGCGCATCCCCTCTTCCTTGACCGGCAACGACACTTCGGGGACATTGACAGCGCCCACGGTCGAACCGTTGTCGGAATA
>JAYFRE010000068.1:0-11985 GCA_034926235.1 Rhodospirillaceae bacterium | reverse complement strand
CATCAGGTAACGCGCCAGCCTGTTCGGTTCATCCCCGCGCGTGCGGGGAACACTTCCTCTAATGTAGTGGCGTCGTATGGCACCACGGTTCATCCCCGCGCGTGCGGGGAACACGGCGATCTCGCTGGCCACGACTTTCAGGAAGTCGGTTCATCCCCGCGCGTGCGGGGAACACGCCGGGGTCTGGACATCGAGTTGATCGCAAGGCGGTTCATCCCCGCGCGTGCGGGGAACACTCTGGCTGGAAGCCATTGATCCATAACCTTATTCACGATGTCAAAGACTCTACCGGCGAAAAACGGGTTTCGGGACGCCAAAAAACGGATCTGTTTTCCGCCCCGATCCGTGCTTTTGCCGGGCGATCGTCACAGCAGCAGACCCAGGGTGGAATCGTAGCGCAATCCTTCGGCGATCTTGCCACTCTCCGTCACCGGACACAGAATCATCGCCTCGCGACGCCAATCCGGCCATTCCCGGATCACGGCGGCGATGTCTTCTTCTGTCTGATCCGGCAGGGAAAGCTTTTTAAGCTTGCCTGCGTCGGCCTGCACTTCCGACAGCATCCAGGCCTCGGCCTCGGAACCGCCGCACCTGTCCGCCCAGGGGATCAACCGCCCATTGCGGCTGCGCGCCAGCACCAGGGTCTGGGTCGGCGGCCCCAACCGGGTGGGAAAAATCCGGTCGTCACCGTCACCATGGGCATTCCGATAGTCGGTTTTCAGATCGAGCAGATTCTGACGGGCGATGTTTGCCTTGGCATAGCCCTCGCCGATACGCTCCGCTTCCGCCGCGGCCAAGATCTCCGGCACGGGCGCTTTGTCGGTATGAACGGCCTCGATCAGCGCCCGCAGCCCCGCCGGAGCCTCGATCGCGCCGATGCGGAACAAGATATCGGCGGTGCGCCATTGGTCGGCCAGCGGATAAACCCAGCCCCCCGCTCCCAGCACGTCAAGCAGCCAGCGTTTATCGCGAACAAGGGCCGGATCGGGCGACAGGACATACAGCACCGGTTCGGGCACGGGGCGAGAGACGTAGGGCCGCTCCTCCATATGCCGCCACAACCGGCCCGCCCGCTGGATCAGCGCCGCCATCGGCGCCAGATCGGACAGCATCACGTCGAAATCCAGATCCAGGCTCGATTCGACAACCTGAGTGGCGACCAGAACCCGTCCTTCGCGCCCGCTGCCCCATTTGCCGAAGCGGGCCATTTCGATGGTTTCGATCCGCTTGCGGTCGGCCAGGGCGAAACGCGCATGCAGCAACGACGACGCCACCCCGCGTTCGCGCAACAGACCAACGGCGGCGATCGCCTCGTCCACCGCGTTGCGCACCCACAAACAGGCCGCCCCCCGCCGGGCGGCGGCGGCCAGCTTATCGGCTGCCGCGTCGGCGGAGTCCACCCGCTCCACCCGCACCCGCCCTTTCGGCGCTGGTTGCGGCGCGAGGTCGCGCCAGGATTCCCCACCGGGAATCGTCAAGGCCGGATAAGCGCGGTCCGGGTCTTGCGCCGCCTTCTGCCCCGCCCCTTCGGCGAAAGCCTGGGCCAGCAGCGCGCGCTGGCCCAGCGGCAAGGTCGCGCTCAGCAGAATCGCCGATCCGCCCAGGGCGGCATGGCCGCGCAACAGCCCCGCCAACAACACGCCGGTGTAATCGTCGCTGGCGATTTCATGGGCTTCGTCCACGATCAGAATCTTCTGGGCCAGCCCCCACAGGCGCAAAGCGAAGAACCGGGCCGGCAACACCGCCAGCAAGGCCTGGTCCACCGTGCCGATGCCGATATCGGCCAACAGCGCACGGCGGCGATTATCGGCCAGCCAGGGGGCGCATGTCGCGTCGTCGCTGACCGTGGGGCGGCCGACAAGATCGCGGAAGCGATCCGACAGCGCCGCCCGGCCATGGGCAAGCGTCAAAGAGGGCGCATCGAACAATTTTCCCACGACCGATTCGGCGCGGACGAACATCGCATCGGCGGTCGCCATGGTCGGCAGGGCGACATAAAGCCCCCGCCCCTTGCCCGCCGCCAGCATGCGTTGGGCCAGGATCAGCGCAGCCTCGGTCTTGCCCGACCCGGTATCGTCTTCGATAAAGGCCAGCATCGGCCCCGGGGGCAAGGCGATGTCGTGCGCCGCCGCCTGCATCGGGCGCAAGGGAAAATCGAACAGCGGGCCGGACCGCAGCGCCGCGCCGTCCAACCCGGCCCGCGACAACGCCACCACCGCCCGATGCCGCGCTTGTTCCAGATAAGAGGCAAGGTCCGGCCCCGGCTCTTGCGGCGGGAACCAGTCGGTGTTGGACCCGACCCAATCCGCCACGGTCGTCATCCCCGCCAACGGCCAGCTTAAGTGCTTTGCCATCCCTTCCGTCATCCCGGCGAGCGAGGCATCGGGCCACAACGCCGCCATGTCCGCGATGATGGAAGGGATATCTTCGGCGGCCTCGGTCCCCGCCCACCAGCGGCCGGTGTCGAAATGCCTGTCTGCCCCATCTGGAGTCGGTTTGCCATGATGGCCGGCAACGGCAGCGATCAGGGAACGCCAGGCATAGGCATCCGCCTCCAGCTTTTCACACAAGAAAGGCTGATCGGACAGCCAGGCCTCGGTCAATATCCAATGCTTGTATTCTTGCCGCACGCCGGAACGCAGCATGGCCCGGAACGGTTCGCCGATTTTGCCCAGATCATGCAGGGCAGCCAGCAAGACCAGCGCCGATTTGAGCGCCTCCGGATAAGAGAAAGGAATCAGAAGCCGTTCCGCCACCGCCGCGACATCCAGCATGTGGTAAACCGCCGGATGTTCTACGCCTGACTCTCCGGCGCTTTTCCCCGGCCAGCGCGATAGATAATCCTCCATCCTCGCCCCCCGCACGGTCCGCTTGTGAACCATCGCTCAACGATACCGCCGATCCGGCGATTATGTCATGCCCTGCAACCGGCTAGCGAGCGGGATACCCCATCCTTTACACTGTCCGCACCCCTCTTTGCGCCCGGCGCGCAAAGGCGCGTTTAAGAGCCGATAAATCCGGTGGGATCTTTGACATCGTAAATATCGTTACGGATCAAGAGCCTCCAGCCAGAGCGTTCCCCGCACGCGCGGGGATGAACCGATACCAACGAGAGTCGCCGCTGCTTATCTGGAGTGTTCCCCGCACGCGCGGGGATGAACCGCTCGCTCCTCACGAGGCGCAGGCGAGAGCAAAGTGTTCCCCGCACGCGCGGGGATGAACCGGTCTTACTGGCTTTACCAGCAACCGACCATGGCCTTATTCAATGATGGGGCTTGGTCTTTAAACGAAGCCGCGACAATTGATTGTGATGGAGAGAAATCTTGAGAAAGCCATGCGCTCTAAAAGCTTTTCCATTTTTCTTTATTATACAAAAGAACCAAAACACAAACGATATTGCCATGAATCGCGGATGACATAATTACATATAAACATGCCTCATGTGGCAGATTGTTCGCGAAGCAAAATGGCGGTAATTCAACCTATGCTTGTATTTAGACCAAAACGCATCACGCAAATATATATTCTTGCTTGTGCATTTGGATTATCTGGAGTGTGTCTGCCAGTTTATGCAGACAACATCACCTATGGAGGGAATGGCGCTGATTTAAAAGCCTTTCCTTTATGGGTTAATAATTTGGGAACAGTAAGTAATAATTTATATGCTGGAAGTTCAGCCGTGCCGGGTGTGGCAGGAAATGCCATTACGGTCAATTTTACATCAGGCACAAACCCGGATTATGTCATAGGGGGGCTGGCTAAAGACAGCACAGAAGTAACAAATAATACTGTTTCAGTCGTAAATGGTCAGATTAATTTCAGTGTTATCGGAGGGTATGGCCGGGCGGTTTCGGGTGATATAAATATTAACCAAAATAACGTTTCAATAGATGGTGGAACTATTGCCGGTTATATTTATGGTGGTCAGGGCCGATCTGATGCTAGCGGCACGGTGAGTATCACAAATAACACGGTTTCTATCAATGGCGGCTCGGTAACAAGGGGAATTTTCGGCGGATACGGTGTCACCTACAACAGTGCTTCAATACCCGTTATCGTGTCGGGAAACAAAGTTACGATGACTGCCGGCAGTGTTGGTGGGACAGTCTATGGGGGGCATGGTGCCTCTTACGACAAAACAACGGCTGTCGCGGATAATATCGTAGAGATCAACGGGGGTACGGTGACAGGTAGCGTAATCGGAGGAGACGGTATTGTTTCCGGTGCCGATATGCCGACTACTATTACTGATAATATCGTTACTATTTCTACTGGTACAGTGACAAGCTCTGTATATGGGGGTGCTGCATTCAATAATGCCTCTAATAAGCATGGTGATGTGACCATGACGGGCAATAAAATAACCGTAACAGGAGGTAATGTCGGAGGGTCTCTTTATGGCGGTGTTATCTCTCTTGGCCCGCCTAATACTATGATCCCCGTGTATGTTGGTAATAATTTAACCATCATGAATAATATCGTCAATGTCAGTGACGGTTTTATCGGGGGCGGTATTGTAGGGGGATCTAGTTTTATTGATCTGAATTATGTAAATATTTCGACTGGTGATAACATCACTCATGATGCTCAAGGGGATTTAACCATAAATAATAATGAGGTTAATATCAGTGGTGGCGTTATAAGAGGAACAATTGCAGGGGGGTATGGTTCTTTTAAATCGGGTGCTGGAGATATTTCAACCAGCATCAGCCATAATGAAGTCAATATCAGTGGTGGTTCTATAGAAGGACTGCTTGTAGGGGGCTATGGATCTTTTACAGCAGGTTCTGGTGGCGACATTTCTGTTACGGATAACACGGTTAACATTTCTGGAAACCCAACCTTTGCGCCGACGGCCTCCATTAAGGGGGGATATCAAGCAGGGGCATCTCATACCTATGACGTTTTTACGGGCAATACCCTGAACTTCTCAGCCCACCCTGTGAGTATTGATACAGTCTCCAATTTTGAGAATTACAACTTCACGATCAATCCAGTCCTTGCCAATACTGGTACTGCCCTCATTAGTGCGGATCATATTGTTCTGGGAACTGATGCCACAAATCATAACACTGGCACGGATGCCACATCAAAAATAACTGTGGTTGGTATTCACTCAGGCACGCCTCTTAATACAGGGGATGAATTCATCTTGATGCGCTCTACGTCAGCTTTTGACGGATATGGCGCCGCAGGGCTTTCGTCAACAGGACTTGCTCAGCAGGGCATCTCACTGTTGTACGATGTCAGAACTGATATAGATCTTGCCAACAATGAAGTGACGGCGACCATTATTACTGTAAATCCCAGCGACAATGGAGCACCAGATGCCAGAGTCAACCCCCAACTGAAAGCTTTGCCCGAAGGCTATCTTGCTGGATTAATGCTCGTTACCCGAGGCGTAGACAATATTGCTTATAATGCATTTAATGCCATTAACGAGCAAAATCATGAAAATGGTCTTGTTCCTTTTGCGATTATTTCAGGAAGTTACAGTCGATATAACAGTGGCTCCCATATAAAATCCAATGATTTTTTCTTAACGGGTGGGCTAAGCTA
The DNA here is from genome assembly GCA_034926235.1 of Rhodospirillaceae bacterium. GTDB lineage: Bacteria > Pseudomonadota > Alphaproteobacteria > Rhodospirillales > Magnetospirillaceae > JAYFRE01. The sequence continues at coordinate 6,426 of JAYFRE010000068.1, read as the reverse complement.
CCAGCAAGAGCATGTGACCCTTGGCGCTTTCCTTGAAAGTGGCTGGGGTAATTATGACAGTTACAACAGCTTCTACAACGCCGCCAATGTCCATGGCGATGGTAATACCCGCTATTTTGGTGCTGGTTTGCTTGGGCGTTATGATTTTGACAATGGTGTTTACACGGATGCGTCCATTCGCTTTGGGCGCAATCGCACCGAGTTTGATACGATTGATATCCTCAATATCGCCACGGGTCAGTTTGCCAGTTATAACGTCAAAACCAATTATGCCAGTGCACATGCCGGTGTAGGTTACCTGCTTCCTCTCAACGACAAGAACGAACTGGATCTTTCCGCCAAATATCTGCACTCCACCGTGGGGGGCAAGGATGTGCTTGTGGCAGGAGATCCCATTCACTTTGATCGGCTAAATTCTAGCCGCATGAGATTAAGCACTATGGTTAATCATCACTACAGCAGCACGGTGACCTTCAACGCTGGGCTTGGCTATGAACACGAGTTTGATGGCAAGGCCAGAGCGACTACTTATGGTGTTTACAACATTCAAGTACCGAGTGTTCGAGGCGGAACGGGTACTGTCTCGCTTGGAGCGAATATCAAACCCATAGCTGACCAAAATCTGAGTTTGGACTTCAAGGCCAATGGCTATACAGGCAAGCGTGAGGGAGTAGGTGTCAGCATCCGGGCTAATTATGCCTTCTGATCTGCCCGCTGAGTTGGGACCATCCGGCTGGGATTTTTCCGGGGATTAAGGCTCAGGGCATCCGGGCTGCGTCTGAACCGTTTTGCAGCGATGTCGGGGGCTTGTTGCCGATGGCGCTCAAGGGGGCGAACTTCGTTGTAGCCGTGCAATCCTTCCCCCATTTTTTCGCGGGCGTTATCAAGGCTCATGAACCAGTGCGCGTTCAAGCGTTTGGCCCCGAACTTGCCGTTGAAGAATTCGATAAAGGCGTTGTCGGTCGGCTTTCCCGGGTGCGCGGCGCGGTGTTCCCCGTACGCGCGGGGATGAACCGGCATATGCAGCGTCTCGTACGGGGATGTCCCTGGCCGGCTTTTGACCCTGGCCATCAAATGCCGGGATTAAACCCTAGCGGGGATTCGTCCGCCGCAGCGCCGAAGGGGCGATGCCCAGTCTTTGGCGGAATCCTGCCGTCATATGCGCGTGCGACGAAAAACCGCAATCGAGCGCGATTTCATCCAGATCACGCCTGGTCGTGGCAATTAGCGACCGCGCGCGGGCGATTCGGCGGTCCCGAAGATAGGCGTGGGGGGGAACGCCGGTTGCGGCGCGAAAGGCACGGCTGAACGAGGCTTCGGACAGGCCGGCCGCATCGGCCAGCATCGCCACGCTCAATTGTTCGTCCAGCCGGTCGTCGATCAATTCGCAGACCCGCTTCAGCCGGGCGGGCGTCAGCCGTCTGGCCGCGGCGATACCGGGGGCGACGGCGTTGGGCGCGAGGGACAGGGCGCGCTCGGCCAGGGCTGCCGCCAGTTCGCCCAGCAGCAACGGATCGGGATCGGCTGCGCCCAGCAGCAGGCGGCGGAGATTGTGGGCCAAAAGGATGGCTGCCGGATCGGTGCGGTCGCTGAAAGGGGCGGTGTTTCCGGTGTGCTTGGCCCCCAGGATGGAAAGATATTCCCCGCCTTCTTCCGAACGCGAATAGACGTCGCAGCCCGCCGGCACAAAGGCCAACCCGTTCGGATAGGTGCGGAACGGGGTTATGCGGCCGCTGGCAAAGGCATGCATGCCCGATTGGCTGTCGAAGGAAAAACCGATGACCGGACCGGGGGGCGTGTAATGCGCGACATAGGCCCGGCGCGGCAGCAACTCGACGGTCCAGTGGTCCGTTTGCTGCCGCCGCACAGGCTCGCCGGCCTCTGACGGGCGGTGCTCAGGGGTTTCCATCGCCGCTCAATCGCTCTCTCCCCGATGATGAGGTCAGAATCTTGAAAGCGCGTTGTCTTCCATCCTGGCGCAATAGCCGGACGAAAGACCGATCATTAAGGATTCTTCAATCATGGAATTGCCCAATCTGCAAGAGATCGAGGCCGCCTGCGCTGAAATCTATCGTCAGATGACGCCGACGCCGGCTTATGTCTGGCCGCAGCTTTGCGCCCTGGCCGGGACGGAGGTCTGGATCAAGCACGAAAACCATACCCCCACCGGCGCGTTCAAATGCCGTGGCGGCATCACTTTCATGAATTGGCTGCGCCACGCCCATCCCGAATGCCGCGCCGTTGTCAGCGCCACGCGCGGCAATCTCGGTCTAAGTCTGGCGCGCGCGGCGACGATGGCGGGGTTGCGCGCGATCATCGTCGTGCCGGTGGGCAATTCCCCGGACAAGAACGCCGCCATGCGCGGATTCGGGGCCGAACTGGTCGAGTTCGGCGCGGATTTCGACGCGGCGCGCGGCGAGGCCGAACGCATTGCCCATGAACGGGGCGCCTTTCCCGTGCCGCCCTTTCACCGCGAATTGGTGCGCGGGGTGGCAAGCTACGGGCTGGAACTGTTCCGGGCCGCGCCCGATCTGGACCGGGTCTATGTGCCGATCGGCTGCGGGTCGGGCATCTGCGGCCTGATCGCCGCGCGCGCGGCGCTGGGGGCCAAGGCCGAGATCATCGGCGTGGTTTCGGCCCGCGCCGATGGGGCCCGGCGTTCCTTCCTGTCCGGCCATCCGGTGGGAACGGACCGGGCGGACACCTTTGCCGACGGGCTGGCCGTCCGTACCCCGGTCGCCGAAGCGTTCGCGGTTTACGCCAAAGGGGCTTCGGATATCGTCGCGGTCGAAGAAGAGGCGATCGCCTCGGCCATGACGGCCCTGTTCCGCACCACCCACAATGTCGCCGAAGGGGCTGGGGCGGCGGCGCTGGCGGCGCTGCTGGCCGACCGGGATGCGTTGCGCGGCAAAAAGGTGGCGGCGGTCTTGAGCGGCGGCAATGTGGACGCAGGCGTTTTCGCCCAGGCGATCACCGGCGGAACGCCCGAAGCGTGAGTTGAACCGTCATTGCGGAGAATGAGGAATGGGGCAGGGCGTCAGCCGCCGGAACCGGCGGCGGCGTCCATCTCTCCCACATAGTTGGAGATGATCTGGTCGATCCGGTTGTCGTTCCATTGGCGCAGGTACGACAGAAAGGCAGGGGGCAGCGAACCGTCCTCGGGGAACGTCATGCGCAGCAGATCGGGGATATAGCCATCCAGAGAGGCAGCACCGCCTGACGCGGTGTGCAGAGCCCGGTCCAGCTCGGCCCAAAAGGTGGCGCCCTGGCGATAGGCCAAATCCAGGGCGCGCGGCCTGTCGGTGGCGAACAGCGCCTCGGCCCCGGCGAATCGCTGTTCGACCGGCCTGCCGGGATCGATGAAGCGCCGCGTCAATGCGTCGGCGGCGGCGTCATCGCCGAGCGCTTCTCGCATCGCGCGCAGCCCATAATATTGGGCGATGCTTTCATTGATCCAGCCGGGCAGGCCAGGCATATCCCCCCGGCGGGCATCGGCTAGCTGATGGAATTGTTCATGGGCAAGGATCATGAAGGTGACGGCGGCATGATCCTGCGCATGGTCCCCGCCGCCGATCGGGTAGTTCGCCAGAAAGCTTCGGCTGCCGGCTGCTCCGCCGGCGTGGCCCAGCCGCGTATCGATGCCGATCCACACGATCATCAAGGATCGGTCCGCTTCCGGTACCGGGGCATCGGTATAGACGATCCGGGCCAGGAAGCGCAGCGCCTGGGCATGCGACGCAACCAGCCCCAGTTGTTTCACGCGCTGTGGGTTGTCGGCCACGTGATGGACACGGAAATCGCCGACCTGTTCGGATTGAACCGGGGCCGGGCCGACGACATAAAATTCGGGGGCATTGTTGTCGGCGGGGATCAGCCATCCCCCTTGTGCCGCAGGCGTCGCACCGAACAAGGGTGTGGCGTTATCGGCGGCGCGCAGAACGGCTTGCTGCGGGTCGATGCCCGTTTCGCGCAGCAGCGATGTCGGTTCGGAAAGCAGCGTCCATTTCGGCTGCGCCAGAAACAGGCTGGCTTGGGCGGAAACATCGATGGTTCCGTCTTCTATTGCCGGCGGGCTTACCGTCCATGTCACATGACGGCATCCGGGCGGCGCGATCCAGGATCCGTCGCCGTCCTTGGTCAGGCGGGTTCCGTCATCGCAACGGGGCGCGCGCACCTGTTCCTGAAGCCCCCAGGCCACACCGCGCGCGGAGAGCTTATGGGACGTCGGGGCATCACCCGGCGGCAGGGCGAGCGTGATCTCCAAATCCGGGACGGCGCCGGGACTCTGCCGGACCGTGTATTCGCTTTCGGCATGAGCAGCAGTGGCGGCCAGACAGCAAAGGAATTGTGCGAGCCGTATCGGTCGAAGGATTTTCATGATTTGGAAACGCGGCTTTCCGTTCGGCTGCACCCGGCATCGCCCAAGCCCGCGAAAGACCGTTCTGTCCCGTTTCGGTGCTGCCGCCGCGATCAGGGAACCAGCCGCCGCCGCCGGGCGACGGTTGCGCCGATGGCGGCGATCAGGACGCTGGCCGAGATCGGCTTTTCCATGAAATGATCGGCCCCGGCGTCCAAAGCGAGGCGGCGAATCACGTCGCCGCTTAAGCCCGAGATCATCAGGATCGCCGCCTGGGCTATTAGCGGATCGGGCGAGGACCGGATCAGGGAAATGAAATCGACGCCGCTCATCTCGGTCATGGCGGCGTCGGTGATGACCGCATCGACCGCCTGACGGGACAAGATGCCCAGCCCTTCGGTGGCATAGCGGGCAGTGATGACCGTGCCGATTCCGATTGCGCCCAGGATCGTGCTCATCAGGGTGCGGAAATTGTCGCTGTCATCGACGATCAGGACCGACAGATCGCACAAATCCAACACTTCGGGCGGGATGTCGCCGCACAGATGGCGGATGTCGATTGCCGCTTGCGCCGCCTGCTCGGCGTCGCGGCGGCCCTGGGCATAGGGTTTGAACGCCATGTCCGCGATCAGGATATGGTCGATCAGCCAGCGTTTCAGAAAGGTCAGCAAATCGCGTGCGCGTACGCTGTCCGGCTGCAAACGGTAGCGATGGTTCAATTCCTCGACCTGGATGGTCAGGGATTCATGCTCGGCGCGGTGCTTGGCCAGGCCGGGATAGCCGACCGCTTCCTGAAAGATTTCTTCGCGCCGGAAATGATAGGCGGTGTAGTCGAGAAGGGAGGAAAGGACGCTGTCCATATTGGTGCGTTCCTCGGGGTGCCCAAGGCAGGAATGGATCTGATTAAGCAGAGCAATCAAGACCTTGTGATCGGCGTCGATCATCGGGACGCCGATCTCCATTTCATTCCGCCACGCGATATAGGGCATCGTCCTTTCCCGTACCCGTTTATCCTCTCTTGCGCAGGATCTGCGAGACGTCCCGCACCGCTCCCCGCGCGGCGCTGGTGGTCATGGCCGCATAGGCCTGAAGCGCCTGCGAAACCGGCCGTTCGCGGTTGGCGGGTTTCCAGGCGGCGTCGCCCTTCGCTTCCATCGCCGCCCGGCGCTTGGCCAGTTCGGCGTCGGACAGCTTGACCGAGATGCGGCGATTGGGGATGTCGATTTCGATGGTGTCACCGGGTTCGACCAGACCGATCGCGCCGCCTTCCGCCGCTTCCGGCGAAACATGGCCGATGCACAGGCCCGAAGACCCGCCCGAGAAGCGCCCGTCGGTGATCAGGGCGCAGACCTTGCCCAGATGGCGGCTTTTCAGATAGCTGGTGGGATAGAGCATTTCCTGCATGCCGGGGCCGCCCTTGGGGCCTTCATAGCGCAGCACCACCACGTCGCCGGGCTTGACCTCGCCGCCCAGGATCTTGGCCACCGCTTCTTCCTGGCTTTCGGCGATGACCGCCGGGCCGGAGAAGGTCAGGATCGAGGCGTCCACGCCCGCCGTTTTGACGATGCAGCCTTCCAAAGCAATGTTGCCGACCAATTGGGCCAGACCGCCGTCCTGGCTGAAGGCGTGGGCGATGTCGCGGATGACGCCCGCCTTGCGGTCGCTGTCCAGCGTTTCGTAATGGGCCTGCTGGGTGAAGGCTTCGACCGAGGGGACCCCGCCGGGGCCGGCGCGGAAGAAGGTCTGAACCTCTTCTGAAGGCTGGCGCTTGATGTCCCAGGTATCGATCGCAGCACCCAGGGTCGGGGCGTGCACGGTCTTGGTGTCGCGGTGGATCAGACCGGCATGGTCCAATTCGCCCAGGATGCCGAAGACGCCGCCGGCGCGATGCACATCTTCCAGGGTGGCGGCAGAGCTGGGGGATATTTTTGTCAGATAAGGGACCTTTTCTGCGGTCTGATTGATCCGTTTCAGGTTATAGGTGATGCCGGCTTCTGTAGCAATTGCCAGCGTATGCAGCACTGTATTGGTTGAACCGCCCATTGCCATATCGAGGGCAAAACAGTCAT
>JAYFRE010000162.1:0-7543 GCA_034926235.1 Rhodospirillaceae bacterium | reverse complement strand
CCTGTTTTCCCGCCGTCCGGTCGATCTGCTTTGGATCGCGCTGGCCGTTGCCGGCCTGGCCGTGCTGTTGCCATTGCAAGGGACGCACGAGGCTTTCGATCCGGTCGGGATTGCTTTCGCTTTCACCGCCGGGCTCTGCTGGGCCGCCTATATCCTGACCGGCAAGCGCGCTGGCGGCATGTCGGGGGCCGGGGCGCCCGCGATCGGGATGATCATCGGTACCGTCATCGCCTTGCCTTTCGGCATCGCCGAAGGCGGGGCAGCGCTTTTGGATCAGCGGGTCCTGATGGTTGCGCTCTGTGTCGCTTTGTTGTCGAGCGCCATTCCCTATTCGCTGGAAATGGTTGCGCTACGCCGGTTGCCCGCCAAGACCTTCAGCATTTTGACCTGCGGCGAACCCGTCGTGGGCGCGGTGATGGGCATGCTGATTCTGGGAGAAAGCCTGCCTTTGATCAAATGGCTCGGCATCGCCCTTATTCTCGCCGCATCGGTCGGGGTCACCCGTTCGGCGCGCACCGGCCGGTAACGGCTGCTTAAGGCAAGGGGCGCGTCATCAACCGCGCGGACTCTTCGTAATGGTGCAAAGCCGCGGCGGGAACCTCGTTCTCTTGCACCCGGAATCCGAACCGGATCCAGAACGGGATCGATCCATTGACCGCGACCAGCGCCATTCGTGCGAATCCCTGTCCGTGGGCATGGCTGACGATCCGTTCGAGCACGGGCCGGGGGGCGTTCGAACCGCGCGCGGCGGGCAGCAGGGCCAGATCGTGGATGTAAAAAAGGTCGGGGTCAGAAGGTAGGCATCCCAAAAGCGCGTTTAAGGCCGGCACTCGGCCTGCGCGCCAGGGATGGCTGACGAGATAGCCGGCAAGACCGCCATCCCGGTCCAGAACCCAGCATCCTTCGGGGTGAAGCTGACGGCGTTCGGCGAAGATGGCGGGGTCCTCGGGGAAAGCCGGATGGACGCGATCCGCGATCGAGGCGACGGAGGGAATGTCCGTTTCCGCCATCGGACGCCACCCGGCGGGCAGGGAGGAGGTATGTCCAGAAGAGCGCATCGGAATTGCCCGGTCAGCCGCGATATTCGGCCCAGCACATCGGCGTTTCGAAGACCGATACGGCGGCCAGCAAGGGAAGAACCGGCTTGATGCGGTCATAGATCCAGACGGCGATATGTTCCGCCGTTGGATTCTCCAATCCGTCGACTTCGTTCAGGCAGTGATGGTCGAGCCTGGCCAGAACCGGCCCGAAAGCCCGTTCGAGATCGAAGAAATCGACGACGAATCCGGTTTCGGGATCAACGGGGCCTTCCAACGCCAATTCAACCCGATAGGAATGACCGTGCAGTCGATGGCAGCGGTGGGTTTCGGGCACACGGGGCAGGAAATGGGCCGCCTCGAAGGTGAAGGCCTGAACGATTTTCATGGAATCCCTATCAATTTATGGGTCTGAAGACTCAGGCGCCAGCGTGGATGAGACAGACAATAGGTGACGGCGGCGGCGGTGTTCGCGGTCCGATCCGGTCCATCCATGGGTTGCAGCCAATAGTGACGGAAATCAAGCTCGGGCAGCGCCTCGGGCATCAAAGCGGGTTGCGGGAAGACCAGCTTGATCTCGTCGCCCCGATGAAAAGCGAGGCGCGTTCCGGCCTTGGGACTGACGCAGACCCAGTCCAGGCCGGGCGGTGGCGGCACCGTGCCGTTGGTTTCGACCGCGATCTCGAAAGCCCGGGCATGCACGGCTTCGATCAATGCCGGATCGAGTTGGAGCAAAGGCTCGCCGCCGGTAAAGACGACATAGCGGGCCGCAACTCCGTCGCCCCAGGCCGCCTCGATCGCGTCCGCGAGCAGAGTCGCATTCTCGAACCGTCCGCCGCCGACGCCGTCGGTGCCGACGAAATCGGTGTCGCAAAACCGGCAAGCCGCGCGCAGGCGGTCCGATTCCCGGCCCGACCATAGATTGCAGCCGGAGAAACGGCAGAAAACAGCCGCACGGCCGGCGCGCGCGCCTTCGCCTTGAAGCGTTTTGAAGATTTCCTTGACGGCGTAGCTCATGGTCCGTTTCTTCCGCGAACGGGGTCCGGGATCATCCGGCGGGGCCTTACTTACCGCCACAGCGGCGATCTGGCCAGCCCCGGCAAGCAAGGAACGCGCGCGGGAATGCGGATTTCATCCGAAAAGCGCGGCGTCATCCGGGATATTCCTTGCAAAAGTGCCGGTCTGGCGCTATTTAGCGCGGCACAAATCCACACGCGGGATCGCGTCCGGCCTTTTCAACATTGGCCGCTCGCTCCGGTCCGGGATCGATCCCGGCTTCATTCCTGCGGAGGTTTAACCGGAAAAGCAAAGGAATTCATTTATGGCTCTGCCCACTTTCACGATGCGTCAGCTGATCGAAGCCGGCGCCCATTTCGGCCACAACACCCGTCGCTGGAACCCCAAGATGGCGCCCTTCCTGTTCGGCGTCCGCAACGGGATTCACATCATCGACCTGCAGCAGACCGTGCCCGCGCTTCATCGCGGCATGCAGGCGGTCCGCGATGTCGCCGCCGGCGGTGGCCGCGTTCTGTTCGTCGGCACCAAGCGCGCCGCGACCGATATCGTCGCTGAATCGGCCAAGCGTTGCGGCCAGTATTATGTCAACCACCGTTGGCTGGGCGGCATGTTGACCAATTGGAAGACCATCTCCCAGTCGATCAAGCGCTTGCGCGAGATCGAGGAGCAGATGGCTTCGGGCACGGTGCAGGGCCTGACCAAGAAGGAACAGCTCAATCTGGACCGCGACCGCGAAAAGCTGGACCGCGCCCTGGGCGGCATCAAGGAAATGGGCGGTCTGCCCGACATCCTGGTGATCATCGACACCAACAAGGAAGCGCTGGCGGTGCAGGAAGCCCGCAAGCTGAACATTCCGGTGGTGGCGATTCTGGACAGCAATTCGGATCCCGAAGGCGTGACCTACCAGATCCCGGGCAATGACGACGCGCAGCGCGCCATCCAGACCTATTGCGATTTGTTCGCCGGTTCGGTGCTGGACGGCATTCAGGCTGATCTGGCGCGTTCGGGCGTCGATCTCGGCGAAGCCGTCGAGACCCCGGTCGAGGTGATCGAGATCGTGGAAGAAGTCGCGCCGGAAGCCGAACAGCCGACGGCCTGATCCGTTTCAAAAGGATCCCTTCCGGCTTTCGCATCAAGGACGAAAGGCGGCGGCATCGATCCGCCGCCTTTCCCTTTGGTGACAGAGGAAGGGTTACGTTTTCAAGACATTCGATACCGAAAGAGGATGACCATGGCCGAGATTACCGCCGCGCTCGTCAAGGAACTGCGTGAGAAAACCGGCGCAGGCATGATGGACTGCAAGAAGGCATTGAACGAAGTCGCTGGCGATGTCGAAGCCGCGATCGATTGGCTGCGCAAGAAGGGTCTGGCCTCGGCCGCCAAGAAGGCCGGCCGCGTTGCCGCCGAAGGGCTGGTCGGCGCGCAGGCTTCGGGCACCCGTGGCACGCTGGTCGAGATCAACGCCGAAACCGACTTCGTCGCTCGTAACGAACAGTTCCAGGGATTCGTCCGTCAGGCCGCTGAACTGGTGTTCAAGACCGGTGACGATGCGGACGCCTTGAAGAAGGCGACTTTCGCCGACGGCAAGACCATGGACGAAGAACTGACCACCATGATCGCCACCATCGGCGAAAACATGGCCTTTCGCCGCAGCGTGGTGCTGTCGGTCGAAAAGGGTGTGGTCAGCGCCTATATGCACAATCAGATCGTTCCCGGCCTGGGCAAGATCGGCGTGCTGGTGGCGTTGGAATCCGCCGGTGACGAGGCCAAGCTGGCCGAACTGGGCAAGCAGATCGCCATGCATGTCGCGGCTGCTAACCCGCTGTTCCTGAATGTCGCCGCCGTCGATCACGACGCCCTGGAGCGCGAGCGCGCCGTTCTGTCCGAACAGGCCGCCGCGTCGGGTAAGCCCGCCAACGTCATCGAAAAGATGGTCGAAGGCCGTATCCGCAAATATTACGAGGAAGTCGTTCTGACCGAGCAGCTCTTCGTTATCGATGGCGAGAACAAGATCGCCAAGGTGCTCGAGAACGCTGCCAAGGAGGTGGGGGCTCCCATCGTCCTCGCTGGTTTCGCCCGTTTCGCCCTGGGCGAGGGCGTCGAGAAGGAAAGCAAGGATTTCGCGGCCGAGGTCGCGGCCCAGCTTTCTCACTGATCGCGGTTTCATTATCGCCGATCTGATCCGGACAGGGCCGTCCCGCTTAGGGAACGCTCTGTCCGGTTCTTCTTGTCTACCCGTCGTCCAAAGGCGTTCCACCCCCTGAATTGAGGGTGCGACAGCGCCTGCGAATCTGTGTATCATCCGTCCCGGCCGGTCCTTCGAGAGACTCCTCGGCCCACCGGGAGGCTCGGGCCGCCGGTGTCCCCGCATGCCCGATCGAACTCTTAAGGCAACGTCCATGCCCAGCGCGCCAAAATATCGCCGTGTTCTGATCAAGCTTTCGGGCGAGGGCCTGATGGGGGGCCGCTCTTACGGCCTGGATGCTGAAACGCTCCGCAGCACCGCCCAGGAAATCCGCCGTGTCGTCGATCTGGGAGTGGAAGTCTGTCTGGTCATCGGCGGGGGCAATATTTTCCGGGGTGTTTCCGACGCCGCCAAGGGGATGGAACGGACCAGCGCCGACTATATGGGCATGCTGGCGACCGTCATTAATGCGCTGGCGATGCAGAACGCGCTGGAACTGGCCGGGCTTCAGACCCGGGTTCAGTCGGCGATTCCGATGGCGATGGTGTGCGAGCCCTATATCCGCCGCCGCGCCATGCGCCACATGGAAAAGGGACGAGTGGTCATTTTCGCCGCCGGCACCGGCAATCCCTTCTTCACCACCGACACCGCCGCCGCGTTGCGCGCCGTCGAGATGAATTGCGATTTGCTGGTCAAGGCGACCCAGGTGGACGGCGTCTATTCCGCCGATCCCTTTAAAGTCAAGGATGCCGTTCGCTACGACCGGCTGTCTTTCATGGATGTTCTCGCCAAGGATCTCCAGGTCATGGATGCGACCGCGATCGCCTTGTGCCGCGAGAACAACCTGCCCATTCTGGTCTTCAATCTTCATGAGGCCGGGGCCTTTGCCCGGGTTCTTTCCGGCGAGGGCCTCTACACCATCATCGCGCAAGGAGACTAAAGCGTGTCGGTCAGCAACTATCCCGATTTGAAGAAAGACATCAAACGCCGCATGGACGGCGCTGTGGATGTGCTGAAAAAGGAGTTCGCCGGGCTGCGCACGGGCCGGGCCTCGTCGAGCCTGCTCGAACCGGTGATAGTCGAAGCCTATGGCAGTTCCATGCCGCTCAATCAGGTTGCCAATATCAGCGTGCCGGAACCGCGTATGATCGTCGTCCAGGTCTGGGACCGGGGCATGGTCAAAGCGGTCGAAAAGGCGATCCGCGACGGCGGTTTGGGCCTTAATCCCCAAACCGAGGGACAGACTCTGCGCGTGCCGATTCCGCCCTTGAATCAGGAACGTCGCGTTGAATTGCAGAAGATCGCCGGTAAATATGCCGAGCAGAACAAGGTGTCGGTGCGCAATGTCCGCCGGGATGGCATGGATGTCCTGAAGAAGATGGAGAAGGACGGCCTGATTTCGCAGGACGAGCTGCGCGGGCACGAGAAGGAGCTTCAGTCGATCACCGACGAGATCATCAAGCGGATCGACGAGCTTCTGGCGAACAAGGAAAAAGAGATTCTGCAAGTTTAGGCCTGATCGATGGATTCCTCTCAACCCCTTGCGGATTCGTCTTTTAGTCCCTTGCATGTTGCCATCATCATGGACGGCAATGGCCGCTGGGCGAAGGCGCGCGGTTTGCCGCGCTCGGCTGGTCACAAGCGCGGCGCGGAAGCCGTGCGCGAGACGGTGAAGGCGGCGGTCGAACTGGGCATCACCCATCTGACGCTGTTCGGTTTCTCGTCCGAAAACTGGAATCGTCCGGAAACCGAGGTGCGCGACCTTATGGGTTTGATGCGCCTTTATCTGCGCACCGAACTCGATACGTTGCACCGGAACGGGATCAGGCTGAAGGTCATCGGCGATCGCGCCCGGCTCGGTCCCGATCTGGCCGCCCTGATCGGGGCTGGAGAGAAGAAGACCGCCGATAATGATGGGCTGGTCCTGACCGTGGCTTTGAGCTATGGCGGACGCCACGAACTGACGGCGGCAAGCCGGAAGCTGGCCGAAGACGTGCTGGCGGGACGGCTGGCTTTGGATGCGATCGACGAGAAGGCCCTGGCCGCCCGGCTGTTCACCGCCGGTCAGCCCGATCCCGATCTTTTGATCCGCACCAGCGGCGAAATGCGCGTCAGCAATTTCCTGCTTTGGCAGCTCGCTTATGCCGAAATGGTGTTTTTGGACGTGCTGTGGCCGGATTTCACTAAGCAGGATCTCGCCTTCGCCATTCAGGATTTCCAGCGTCGCGAACGCCGCTACGGCTCCTTGACCTGATCGGCGGGCAGGTCGATGCTGTCCTTGCGCATTTTTTCGGCCCTGGTGCTGATCCCGCTTGCTCTGGGCGCGGTTTGGGCCGGGGCCTGGGCGTTCGTCGCGCTGGCCGTGGTCGCAGCCGTCCTTCTCGGCTGGGAATGGACCAGGCTGTGTCAGGATGGCCGCTATGGCTCGGCGGGCTTGGCGTTGAGTGTGATCGGGGCTGTGGCCGTGATCCTGGCGCATCTGGCGCCGTTTTGGGCTTTTCCGGCCGTTCTCCTCGGTATGGCGTTGATCGCCTTCATTCCCGGGCAGAAAAACGGTTCGGCCGCCTGGATGGTCGGCGGCGTGGTCTATATCGCCGTTCCGGCGCTGTCGCTGGTCTGGATCAGCGGGCAGGGGCGTGAAACGCTGCTGTGGCTTTTGGTCGTGGTCTGGGCGACGGATATCGGCGCTTATGTTGCCGGCCGGTTGATTGGCGGGCCGAAACTGATGCCGAAGGTCAGTCCGAAAAAGACCTGGGCCGGGCTTGGCGGTGGCGTGATCTGGGCGGCGCTGGTCGGCCTGGCGACGTCTTGTCTTTTGGATGGGGCGGGACCCTCAGCCGCGCTGCTGATGTTGATCAGTGCTGCATTGGCCGTGGTGGCGCAGGCGGGCGATCTGTTTGAATCCTGGGTGAAGCGCCATTTCGGCGTCAAGGATTCGAGTGGAATCATTCCCGGTCACGGCGGAGTCATGGACCGGCTGGACGGGTTGCTGGCAGCGGCCCTTCCGGTGGCGCTGCTCTGCCTCGCCCTGGGTGGCGGAGTGCCTTTATGGTGACGGAAAAGAACAAGAAGAGCGTCACGGTCCTGGGATCGACCGGATCGGTGGGGTCGAACACCGTCGATCTTCTTGCGCGCGAGCCGCACCGCTTCACGGTCGAGGCGCTGGTTGCGGGCCGCAATGCGGCCAAACTGGCCGTGCAGGCGCGCCAGCTTGGGGCCGAACTGGCCGTGGTTGCGGACGAGAGCGCCTATCCAGCGCTGAAAGAAGCCTTGGCCGGCAGCGGCATCGCCGCCGCCGCCGGAC
>JAYFRE010000135.1:0-2306 GCA_034926235.1 Rhodospirillaceae bacterium | reverse complement strand
CCTGGCTGGTGCGGCCCCATCCTTTGGAAAAGCTGCTGCAAACCCGGACGGTCGGGCGAGTCCGTGCCGATGATGCAGCGGCCCTGGCCCTTATCCGGGCGTTTTATCCTGGTGCCGAGCATTATCGGGACGGGGCCTTGTTCGATCTTTACGACGCCTCGGAGGTGCTGGAGGCGGCCTTGCAGCCGGTGGTGACGCTGCCGGGCGGGGCGAGCCTGCTGTTCGGAACCGCCGCCGGTCTGTCCGTCATCGATATCGATTCCGGGCCGCTGCCGCCGGAAGACGCCAATCGGGTGGCGATGCCCGAGATCGCGCGGCAGTTGCGTCTACGCGCTTTGTCCGGCCATATTCTGGTGGATGTGATCCCGATGAGGCGCGCGGGCGCGCATGCGGGGGCCGTGGCGGCGCTGAAAGCGGCCATCGCGGGCGATCCTACCCCGACCCATGTCGTGGGAACGACGCCCCTGGGCATGATCGAGATGACACGCGACCGGCTTGGGCCGAGTTTGGGCGAACGGATGCTGGAAATGACCATTCCCGGCCCCAACGCGCCGACCCTGGCGTTGGAGGGCGTGCGCGCCTTGTTGCGGGAAAGCGCCGCCAATCCGGGGCGACGTCATGTCCTGGCTGCCAGCCCGGCGGTGGCCGCCGTTTTGAACCGCCGCCCCGACATCCTGGCGGAAGCCGCGCGGCGGTTGGGCGAGCCGCTCCGCCTGACCGAGATGCGGGACGTGACCGGCTACGAGATCAGGGAAGGATGAAAGCGATGGCGACAAAGAAACTCCACGAGAAATGTCCGATTTGCGGCCGGCCGGTGCAGCCTGACCACCAGCCTTTCTGCTCCGCCCGCTGCGCCGATGTCGATCTGAACCGCTGGCTGGGTGGAGTTTACGCTGTCCCCGGCGAGCGAGTCGCCCCGCCGGCCGGGTCCGGCCTGACGGCGGACGGCGATGACGAGGCCTGAACGGCTAAAAAAATAAAAAGACAGAGAATTTCAGCATTCACGCTCTGGACAGGGAGTCTCTTTTTGTCTATAAGCGCCGCTTACCGAGACCGGGGTCGCCTTCTGGCAACCTAGTCCCGAAGCCCAGGTAGCTCAGTTGGTAGAGCATGCGACTGAAAATCGCAGTGTCGGTGGTTCGATTCCGCCCCTGGGCACCATGCCTTTCCTAACGGCCTGAAGCCATTGCGGTTTCAGGCCGTTATTGTTTCATCATCCTTTTTCCGATCCAAAGGTGGGACACTTTCGCCCTCGATATGATCCGGGATAAGCCGGCGCATCGTTGATGCGGCCAGATTCTTCCGATTTGGCTGTTGGAATAGGGCGGTAGCCGATCGCCCGTGCGCATCAACGGCGGTTGTGTGTCACGACAGGGCGGATTTGATGGATAAAATGCCGGTTCATCTGAACCGGCGGGAACATCCTATTTGGATGCTAACCTGCTTGAAGCAGATGGTGGGCGCGACAGGGATTGAACCTGTGACCCCATCCGTGTGAAGGATGTGCTCTCCCGCTGAGCTACGCGCCCGTCTGCTTGGGTTGGGCCGGTATAAGGGGGGCGGGTGGGGACTGTCAAGCCCCGGCGAACAAGAGGCCGCCGGATCGGGCTGTAATTAATCGGAACAAAGTTTGATTGGCCTCGCCTTCAGCCTTGTGGCAAGTTGCGCCGATGGCCTCAACCTCTTGTGTGATCGGTTGTTTCCACCCTCATGACCGCTGAAAAAATCGCTGTCGTCATCCTGGCCGCAGGCCAGGGAACCCGCATGAAATCGGCTCGGCCCAAGGTGATGCATCCCTTGGCCGGGCGTCCGATGATCCGCCATCTGCTGGAAGCCGTGGCTGCTCTGTCACCCGAAAAGGTGGCGGTGGTGGTCGGGCCTGGAATGGATGATGTCCGGGACGCCGTCGCCCCCTATCCCGCCGTGGTGCAGCAGGATCGTCTTGGCACCGGCCATGCCGTACGCCAGGCCATGCCCCTGATCGGTGCGTTCGAGGGTACGGTGCTGGTGTTGTTCGGCGATACGCCGCTGATTACACCTGAAACCCTGAAGGCGATGGTCGAGCATCGGGTTTGCGCGCCGGAATCGGCGGTGACGGTGCTGGGGTTCGAGCCGCGCGACGGCGGCGAATATGGCCGCTTGGCGATGGGGCCGGACGGGCTGGAAGCGATTGTCGAGCATCGCGACGCGACCGAGGAACAGCGCCGTCTGCGCTTGTGCAATTCGGGCGCGATGGCGATTTCGGGACGGCATCTGCCGGCGCTTCTCGACACGCTGGATTGCGACAACGCCAAGGGCGAATACTA
>JAYFRE010000145.1:0-2594 GCA_034926235.1 Rhodospirillaceae bacterium | reverse complement strand
CGCATTCCGCCCGAAAGCTGCTTCGGCCAGGCATTCTCGAATCCCGACAGTCCTACGGCCTGAATGAAATGAGCGACCAGCGCGTCTTTTTCCGATTTGGGCAGCGCGCTTTTTTCCAGCGCGAAACGAATATTGCCCTCGACCGTCATCCATTCAAACAAGGAATAGGACTGAAAGACAAACCCTCGATCGCGCCCCGGCCCGGTTACCGGCTTGCCGTCGATCAGAACCCGTCCCCGGCTGGGCTCATCCAAACCGCCGACAATGTTCAGCAACGTCGATTTCCCGCAGCCCGACGTACCCACGATCGATAGGAATTCGTTTTCCGACACAGAAAGGTCAATCCCGTCAATCGCCACCATCGGCTGTCCGCCGACATCGAAGGTCTTACCCAGATCCTCGATATGAACCTTGGGCGCGCTCATCGGCGGCCTTCATGCCATTGGAACATGACCTGACCCAGTTTCTTGAACAGCCAGTCAGTCATCAGCCCTAAAATTCCGATGAACAACGTGCCGAAAATGATCGTCTGCGTTGAAAGATAGCGCTGCGCATCCATGATCCGCCGGCCCAGCCCGTCATTCGCCGCCACCAATTCGGCGACCACCAGATAGGTCCAAGTCCAGCCGATGGTGATGCGGAAGGTGTCCCAGATCGCGGGCGCGGCGGCGGGCAGGATGATCCGGCGCAGGATTTCGGTGTTGGAGAAACCCAGCGTCTGGCCGGCGCGGATCAGATTCATGTCGATGCTTTTGACATTGTCCATGATCATCAGCGTCTGGCTGAAGAATGTGCCGATGAAAAGAATCAGGATTTTCTGCGCATCCCCGATCCCCGACCACAGGATGGTCAGCGGAATCAGGGCCACCACCGGCATGTAGCGCAATGTCGAAACGAAGGGCGAGAACAGCCCTTCGCAGATGCGGTAATTGCCCATCAGCACGCCGACCGGCACCGCCAATATCGTCGCCGCCAACCAGCCGGCGACGATCCGATAGATCGATACGGAAGCATCGCTGAACAGGATGCCGGTGGAGATCTGACGCCATCCTTCCCCGATCACCGCGGCCGGACTGGGCAAGAACAAGGGCTTGACCAGTCCGGCGGCGCTGACCCCCCACCAAAGGAGCAGCAGAAAAGCGGGCACCACGAATCCCGAGGCCGCATAAAGCGGCCCCGGGATTTCTTTGCGCAACCGGAAAAGGTCGGAAAGACGAAAGCGTCGCATCACTTGACTTCGGCGGCCTTCAGCGCGTCGAGCGATAACAATTCACTGGCCGGAACAATGCGCTTCACGTCTTCGGGGCTGGTCGTCAGCATGACTTCGCCGATGACCTGCACCGTATCCTGGAATTCGCCCTTCAGGATTTCCAGATTTTCTTTGCCGTCAAACAGGCGCACGCCCTTGAAAGCGGGCTCGAACTCGTCCATCGAGGAACCGACCGCCTTGGCGATGATAGCACCACCCTCGGCAGGATTTTCACGCACGAAACGCACCGCCGAATCCCAGGCCCGGATCACCGCCGCGACCTCTTTCTGATGCGCCTTGACCCAGTCCGGAGTGCCGATCAGCAGATCCGAGATCAGGCCGGGCTTTTCCGAAGCGGTGTAGAGAACCTTGTAGTTCCCGCCCTGCTTGAGCGCGGTCGAGATATAGGGTTCGTAGGTCACGGCGGCATCGACGCGGCCCGCGATCAGGGCCAGCCCGGCGTCGGACGCATTCATCGGCACCGGCTTGATGTCAGCCGGCGTCATGCCATTGGCTTTCAGCGCATAATGGATCAGAAGCTCCGAGCTTGCGCCGCGTTCATAAGCCACGCTGCGTCCCTTCAGATCCTTGATCGAGGAAATCTTGGCGCCGGACAGAATGGCGTCCGCATTGAAGGATTGGTCCAGCACCAGCACGCCGACAACGGGGACACCCTGATTGATGGTGATCAGCGTGGTGTTGGTCGCCGCCGCGATCAGGTCGATCTTGCCCGAGGCCAACGCCGCCGTCATGTCTTGATCGGTGTTGAACATCACCAATTCGACATCAAGCCCTTGCTGCTTGTAAAAGCCCTTTTGATCGGCGACCCAAAGCGGGCCGTAGCCCAGCCAGGGTTCCACCCCGATTTTGATCGTTCCAGCCTCTGCGGCCGTACAGGCCAGAGAAAAGGCGGCGGACAAAGCGAAGACGGCTGTGCGAGCGATTTTCTTGAACATGGCGAGAGGTTTCCGTATCGATGGCGTGACTGGACACCGGCCTTCATGGACGGGACCGTAGCCCCGGGCGGCGGGTACCGCTTTAGACGAGTTTTTCCGAACTGTCACGGACGTTGTTCCGTTTCCGGCATTGTTCCATTCCATGGGCCCCAAAAGCTTTTCTTCAGACGGCGCGCCGAGGGAAAATCGGGTCTATGGTGGGAGTATCGTTCCTCCTTTCCATTACCCCGCCCCCTTCGCGGGATGATCTCGTCCAGACGGAATCAGATTTCCTGAGCCTCCAGAATCCCCGGCACCGCGCGCAGGCGGGCCATGAAAGACGGGTCCAGGGAATAGCTTTGGGCAAGACAGGTTTCGATTTCGCGCTCTTCGGTGCGCAGAACGATGCG
>JAYFRE010000157.1:0-8350 GCA_034926235.1 Rhodospirillaceae bacterium | reverse complement strand
TGTCCCTTCGGATCGATAGGTATGGACAGGAGGGTGAACGGTGTTCCTCCCCCCTTGCCTTGCGGGGCCAGAATCATGGCGCGGGCCCGATCGGATTCGATTCCGTTCCACTGACAAATTTTCAGTTTGGCCAGGACTAAGCGAGCGGTGACCTGTCCAGGAGCCAGGCGTTCGAGCGCCTCATAGGCTTCGATGCTCCCCAGAGTATCGTCCTGCAAGGCGCATGCGGATGCCAGGCCCTTCCAGGCATCGGCATGATGGGGGTCTTGCGCCAATATCCTGCGAAAGGCCGTTTCTGCATCGTTCAGCAGGCCGAGGTCGAGGAGGGACTTGGCCTCGAGAAGCGCGGCGGGGACGGATTCGGGGTGGGTTGCACGTGCGCCGCGCGCGGCGGCCAAGGCCTCCGCCGGACGCCCCAGGGAACGGAAAGCGGCGCTTTGGCAGCAGAGAACCAGCGCGTTGCCGGGAGAGAGGGACAGGGCCGTGTCGAAAAAAGGCAGCGCTTCTTTCGGCCGCTCCAATTGGCACAGCAAAAGGGCCAGGTTGACCAAGGCAGGCACCGAGGCCGGTTCGGCTGCCAGCACTGTTTGATAAAGTCTTTCTGCGGCTTCGAACTGTCCGGCTTGCTGGCATTGAGCGGCTTGACGCAAGACCATCTGGATGGCGGGGGACATGGCGTCTTCTGTGCTGGGGCGCGGCATCGTCAGCAGACAGTCCTTATTTGCATTCTGATCGGGAAATTGAATCACAGCAAAATTATAGCATGAACGCCGATTTCTGAGGGTGGTCTTCGGGTTTTCTTGCTGAGGAAGACGGCACGGGGTTTGCCTGAGCCATACGGTTTGCGAACTGCGTCTCGTGTTCCAGGTTCGGGAAATCGCGGATCATGATCGCTAACCAAGTGCGAAATGGGCGCTCTTGTCCGGGGTGTGATGGTTTCGGGAATGGCACGATATCTGCATAGAAGTAGGCGCGATGGTTTTTCCGCTGTCTCCTATCCTTGATTTTTCTGCTTATTCCAGCAGTGAGGCGTCGGGAATGAAAGGCCATCTAGGCAAAAAATGCCTGGGCAAGTTTTTCTCCGGGATTGCCGGAGCGGTGCGTTCTTTAAGTTAAGGCGCGCGCGCGGCAAATGGTTCAGGGAGAGACTCGGTCCGGCTCTGGAGTACGCAGGATGACGACGACCTCGACCGACTATTCGAGCTATACGGCCTCGTCCGGCACGTCTTCGACCGGCGCGGCGGCGGCCTCGTCTGCGGCGACGGCCTACAACACGTTCCTGAAGCTGCTGACCACGCAGTTGCGGAATCAGGACCCGTTGAACCCGACCGCCACGGATACGTTTACCACCCAGATGATTCAGCTTTCCTCGGTCGAGCAGCAATTGAAGCTCAACGATACGCTGACATCGATGGCGTCCAATCTTTCTTCGATCACGGCGGCGAACGGGCTGGGCTATGTCGGCAAGACCGTTACCGCCGCAGGCGACACGGTGCCGATGCAGGATGGGTCCTGCAACTGGCGCTATACGTTGGCCAGTACGGCCCATGAGGTGAAGCTCAGCGTGGTCGATGAGAAGGGTAACACCGTCTACAGCACGACGGGTGACGCCCAGGCGGGAACCCATGCCTTTTCGTGGGATGGAACGACCACCGCAGGCGGAAAGGCGGGCGATGGTACCTACACCCTGAAGATCAGCGCCTATAACGGCTCGGGCAATGCTGTGTCCACGAGCACGTCGATCGTGGGCAAGGTTACCGGAGTCGACAATTCCACCGGCAGCACGGTGCTGAAGATCGGCTCGGTTTCCGTCGATATCGGCAAGGTGACCAATCTGAGCAGCTGATAGCAACGGACGCTATACCGGGGCGTTGTTTTAAGGAGAGAGAGTATGGATGCGGCAATGGCGGCGGCGGTATCGGCCCTGAAGGCGAATAACACCGGCCTGGCGACGATATCGAACAATCTGGCGAATTCCCAGACCACCGGCTACAAGGCCGTGGTGACCCAGTATCTCAGTCAGCTGACCGAGACCAGGGCAGGAACGAACCTCGCTTCCGGCGGTGTCCGGGCGGTCTCGGTGCAGAATCTGGGCGATCAAGGACTGATCGGCAGCACGACGACCACGACCAACATGGCCATCGATGGCAGGGGGTTGTTCGCCGTGCAATATGGGCTCGACAGCGGGACCAATTCCTATTCGGAAGTCTATTACACCCGCAACGGCGCTTTCAAACCCGACGCTTCGGGTAATCTGAAGCTCAACGGCACCAATTATTTTCTCCTGGGCTGGCCGACCGACGTCAATGGCAAGATCCAGTCGGCCAATGTCGATAACGTCGCCTCGCTCGAGGTGATCAACATCGACAAATTCAGTTCCTCGGCGGTGGCGTCCTCGAACTACACCTTCCAGGCCAATTTGCCGGCCGAAGCCAAAGTCGGCGATTCCTTCACCACCTCGATGCAGATTTACGATTCGCTCGGTGTGGCTCAGGTCGTCCCGGCGACATGGAAAAAGACCGGCACCAACGCCTGGTCGATGACGATGGGCGCGCCGACCAATCCTGCCGGCACCGCGACCACCGGTGCGCTTTTGCCGCCCAGCGACACCGCCTATGACATCACGTTCAACGAGGACGGCACACTGAAGAGCATCCAGCAAGGCGGTGCGGACGCGACGCCGGTGATCAAGGCCAGTTTCACCGACGGCGCCTATAATAGCGACGTTGCTCTCAATCTGGGCACGATCGGTTCGACGGACGGATTGTCCCAATATTCCACCGGCCAGACCGTGGCCGCCATTTCGATCAAATATTACGGTAGCGATGGCGTCCAGTACGGCGAACTGACCGGTGTTTCCGTCGATGAGTCCGGCTATGTCGTCGCGGCTTACAGC
Organism: Rhodospirillaceae bacterium; assembly: GCA_034926235.1. Taxonomy (GTDB): domain Bacteria; phylum Pseudomonadota; class Alphaproteobacteria; order Rhodospirillales; family Magnetospirillaceae; genus JAYFRE01. The sequence continues at coordinate 5,454 of JAYFRE010000157.1, read as the reverse complement.
AACGGCAACAAAAGCACCATCTATAAGATTCCGGTGGTGACCTTCAGCAATGAGGACGGGTTGGCGGCCAAGAGCAACGGTGTCTACGAACAGACGACGACCTCGGGCAGCTATGTGCTGAACGGATCGGGCACCAACAGCGCCGGTGTCGTCAAGGGATCGAACCTGGAGGGTTCGAACGTCGATACAGCGACCGAATTCAGCAACATGATCGTCTGCCAACAAGCCTATTCGGCGGCCTCCCAGGTGATCGGCACGGACAAGCAGATGTTCCAGTCCTTGTTGCAGCAGATGCAATAGTAGCCGGGGCGGTATTGAGCGTATGATCATGATCAGGGCTCGGGGGAGCAGGAGGTGCGCGATGAAATATGATGAGACTCTGAAGCAAGAGTTGCACCGTCTCCAGAACCGTGTCGACGCCAAGATGGACACGGTCCGCGAGATGGTAGGTCCGGCGCTTGCGTCGGCTTCGCCCGATGATCTTCCGCAACTGACCTTGGCCTGCCTCGACCAGTTACCGCCGTCCGAGCGCAAGGATATGCAGATCTGTGCGGCGATCGCTCATGCCGAGTTGCAAACACTGCTGGCGCAGATGACCCGCCATCTGGACCAGATCGCGGATGAGATGCGCGAGACCTCGCAATACCGCCATGCCGTTTCGGCCTATGAACAAAGCCGGACGCATGGGCCCCATGCGTGACGGGAGCCGGGCAGGGCGGATATCCGCCTTCCCGATTTAGGAGAGAGCAGGGATGTCCCTCAATCTAGCCTTGTCCACGGCGGTCAGTTCGTTGCTCACCCTCCAGCAGCAGATGGCGGTGGCGTCGAACAATCTGGCCAATGCGAACACCACCGGTTATTCCAAACAAACCGTCGATGTCGCATCCGTCGTCGTGAGCGGGATCGGAGCGGGCGTCACCAGCGCCGGCGTCTCCATCAATGTCGATCCCTTCCTGTTTGCCGCGGTGCTCAAGGCCAATACGTCGGCGTCGGGCTCGGACACCTATGCCAAATATTATTACGATTTGCAGCAGGCCCTGGGGGCGGTCTCGACCTCCACGACCGGCGGCGACGACATCGCTTCCCGCCTGTCCAGCCTGGAAAGCGCCCTGTCCGCCCTGGCCAACAACCCGGAGCAAAGTTCGCTCGAAACCAAGGTCGTGGTGGCGCTGGACAATCTGACGTCGGCTCTGCGATCGACATCGGCCTCGATCCAGTCCTTGCGCAACCGGGCCAGCGACGGCATCGCCGAGACCGTTGCGGACATCAACACCCAGGTTTCCACGGTCCAGACTCTGAACAGCAAGATCGCCACGGCTATCGCGCGGGGGGAAAACACCGCTGCGCTGGAAGATCAGCGCAATGCCGCGTTGCTGGCCCTGAGCGGCGATCTGGGCATCTCCTATTACACCGACAGCAACAACATGGTGCAGGTCTTCACCAAGGCCGGGCAGAGTCTGCTGGTCGGCAACATTGCGCGTGAGGTGTCCTACGCCGCGCCGGCCTATCTGTCGCCGGACAGCACCTATGCGGGAGGAACTATCCCGGGCATCATGCTGTCCAACAACGACATCACCTCGCAGCTTCAAGCCAGCGGCGGCAAAATTGCCGCGCTGATCGGGTTGCGCGATGTCGATCTTCCCGCCGCTCAGGACGAGCTGGACAATCTTGCCAACGGCTTGGTGACCCGGATCAACCAAGTTTACAATCAAGGCACACCCTATCCTGCGACGACGACGATCACCGGGTCCAACAGCACGGCGTTCAACGGGACGGATGCGCTGTCGGCCACGGCCACGGTGCGTATCGCCCAGGTCGATCAGTCGGGCAAGATCCAGGGATATCAGGATATAGGCCTATCCTCGGCGACCAACATCAACGACATGATCACGTTGCTTAACGGAAGCGGCCTGGTCAATGCGTCGCTGAACGCGTCGGGCCAGCTGGTGCTGACGTCGAGCAATCCCAGTCTCGGCATATCCACCGCCACGGTCAGCGGCGATGTCGGCGGCACCAATTTCTCGGCCTATTTCCATATGAATGATCTGCTCGTCAGCGAGAATGGCGCGCAATCGATCTCGGTCATGCCGAGCATTCTGGCCAAGCCCAGTCTCTGGTCCTCGGCGTCGCTCAGCACCGCGACGGGCACTGCGCCGCTGGTCGGCCTGACCTCGGGTGACGCCAGCATCGCCCAGTCGCTGGTCGATGCCTTGCTGACCCGGCAGGATTTTCCGGCCGCGGGGTCGCTGTCTTCGACCTCGGCGACGCTGGCCGGTTATGCCACCACCATCGTCACGAATATCGCGACCCGCGCCAGCAATGCCGAAGCGGATCGTACAACCCAAGACACGGTCAGTACGACGTTGAAGGGAAGCCTGAGTTCCCAGTCCGGGGTCAACAGCGACGAGGAAACCGCGCATCTGCTGGTGCTTCAGAATGCGTTCGCCTCGTCGTCCAAGGTAATCAGCACGGTTCAGACGATGTTCAAGGCACTTTTGGACGCCGTGGCATAAGCTTTTTAGGATTGGATGGTCATGGAAAGAATCTCGACCTTCAACATCAACACGATGTCCATCGGCGGCGCGCTGAAGGTGCAGTCCGAGTGGGCGAAGGCGGAGATGCAGCAATCGTCCGGCTTGGTCTCCCAGAATTTCATCGGATTGAGCACCGATTCCAGGACCGTTCTCAGCCTGTCGCGTGAGATCGAACAGGCCCAGAGCTGGGCCGCCGCCGCGACCGACGCTCAGGGCCGCACGGAGGTGATGTATTCGGCGATCGGAGCGATGACCGACCTGATGACCAATCTGCGCACGACGATCAGCGCCGCGATCTCGTCCCCGGACAACAGTTCGCTGCTGAAGGCGGCGCAGACGATGAAGGACAGCCTGCTGTCGCAGATGAACAAGCAATATAATGGGCTTCATCTGTTCGCGGGCAGCAATACCGACGAGGCGCCGGTCGATGTCTCCAGCTATCCGTCAAGCTCGCCTTACGACGCCACCGTTGCCGACACCAGCTATTATACCGGTGACGACACCACCTTGTCGGTGCGTATTTCCTCTGAACAGACGGTTTCCTATGGGGTTACGGCGAATAACCCGGCCTTTGAAAAAGCCTTGCGCGCGGTTGAAGCGGTGATTCAGGCGGCGACCTCATCTTCCACAGGTTTGACCGCCGCCTTGCAGTCGGCCTTGACGGTCGCCAATCAGGCGACCACGGAGCTTAGCAATCTTCAGGCGGATGTTTCCATCAGCGCGTCGAGCCTGAAAAATGCTGCGACCGCGCAGACCACCTATGTGACCCTGCTGAAAACCTCGCTTTCCGACGTCAAGAATGTGGACGCGGCCGAAGTCGCCGTTCGGGTGGCGACGTTGCAGACGCAATTGACCGCGTCCTATTCGGCGGTATCCGACATCGCCAAGATGTCTCTGGTCAAATTTCTCTAAAGATTAGGCGGTCAGACCCGGTCTTCCGGGGTCGGGCCGCGATAGTTCCGTCGCAAGGCGTTCAGCAGGATGCCGACGGTGGTGCTGTTGTGCAGCAGCGCCGTGGCGATGGGAGATAAAAGCCCCAGCGCGGCAGCCGACAGAATGGCGCTGTTGATCCCCACGGTCAGGCGGTAATTGGTCCCGATCAGACGCATGGTCGCGTTGGCGATGGCTTTCGCGTCGGCGACGCGTTCGACATCGTCTTCGAGCAGGGCGATGTCGGCGGTCAGGCGCGCGATGTCGGCTCCTTTCTGCATGGCGATGCCGACATGCGCTCCGGCCAGGGCCGGCGCATCGTTGATGCCGTCGCCGACAAAGGCGATATGCGCCCCTTGCGCGTTCAGCGCGTCGATGATCCGGGCTTTGTCCTCGGGCAGCAGCCCGGCATGATAGCCGTCGAGCTCCAGCATCTGGGCCAGTTCCCGGGCGCGGTCCTCGTGGTCACCGGTCAAGAGCAGGATCTGCTTTACCCCCAGCGCCCGCAGCCGGCGGACGGTGCGCGCACTGTTGTCGCGCAGGCTGTCTTTCAAGGCCAGCAGGCCCAGCAGCACACCGTTCAGCCCGATGAACAGCAAGGTCTTGCCGTCGCGGTACAGGCCATCGACGACGGCGTCATAGGGGTGGATGTCGATCCCCTCGTCTTCTTCGACGAAGTGGCGCGACCCGACCACGATTCTTTTGCCGTCGATGACGCTGGCGACGCCGTGGGCGACGATGAATTCGACATCCTGATGGGCAAAATGGCGGTTGGGCGTGATCTTGGCGGCGGCGACCACGGCCATCGCCAGGGGATGGAAATAATGTTCCTCGACCGAGGCCGCCAGGCAGATCAGATCGTCGGGCGAGAAGGATGGGTCAAAGGGGATGACATCGGTGACGTCCAGCGATCCCGTGGTCAGGGTGCCGGTCTTGTCGAAGATGACGGTGTCGGCCTGGGCCAGTTTTTCCAGCGCGGTTGCGCCTTTGACCAGAATGCCGGCGCGTCCGGCTTCGTACATGGCGGATTTGAAGGCAACCGGTGTCGCCAGCTTGAGCGCGCAGGAATAATCGCCTTGCAGCACCGAGGCGGTGCGGCGCCAATCCCCCGACAGGACGTAGGACAACCCGGCCAGGGTCAGCACCGAGGGCACCATGCGTTCGGCCATGCGCGAGGCTTCTAGTTGCGCGTCGCTCTTGGTCTTAAGCGATTGCTCGACATAATCGGCGATGCGGGCGACCGCGGTTTTCTCGCCGACCTGTTCGGCATAGACGACCAGCCGGCCTTCCTCGATCAGCGTTCCCGACAGCATGCTGCTGCCGCGCTTCTTGACCACGGAAACGCTTTCCCCGGTCATGGCCGCTTCATTGACCGTGGCCGTGCCGCTAAGGACGGTGCCGTCAATCGGGACCACGGTTCCGGTGGCGACGACGATTTTGTCGCCGACGGCCAGGGAGGCGACCGGAACCTGGACTTCCTCCTTGCCGCGCAAGACCCAGGCCTGATCGCTGGCGGGACGCAGCAGGGTTTTCAGCAATTCCTCGGAACGCCGGGCGATGGAGCTTTCCAGGTAATCGCCCAGCGCCAGCAAAAAGGATGTGGTGTTGGCCGCCGTATAATCGGCGCGCGCGAGCGAGATCGACACCGCCATGGCTTCCAGCACATGGCTGGTCACTTTTCTTTCGGCCCGGTAATCCTCGAACGCGCGGGCATAGACCGGCTGCGCGGCGATCAAGGAAACGGGCAGCCGGGCCGGCCGGGGCAGGATCGGGCCGCCCAGCAGCGCCGCCAGGCTGGCCCCGGCGTTGCGGGCGGCCTGGCGGTCTTCGGTCTCACCGTCAGGGGGCGGTGGGGCCTCGTCGGGGATCGGCACAGCCCACAGGGCGTCCCGCAGAATCTCGGGCGTGGTCAGGCCGGGATCGAATGTCAGCACCAGCGACCGCGCCGCCGCGTTCGCTTTGATCTCGGTAAGTCCTGGAATAGCAGCGG
>JAYFRE010000002.1:0-1765 GCA_034926235.1 Rhodospirillaceae bacterium | reverse complement strand
GATCCTGGCCGAAGCGGCGGAGGCGGACGCGCTGATCCTGGGATCGCCGATCTATTTCGCCGGCGTGACCGGCGAGATGAAATCCTTCATGGAACGGCTGCTGTTCCCCTATCTGCAGTATGACGTGGCTTATTCGTCCCTGTTCCCACGCAAAATCCCCACCGCCTTTATCCACACGATGAATGTGGGCGAAGCCGAGATGGTGGAGCGGGGCTATCTGCCCAGCCTCACCAACAATGCGGGCTTCATGCAACGGATCTTCGGCGCGTGCGAAACGCTGAACAGCTACGACACCTGCCAGTTCAACGATTACACCAAGGTCGAGGCCTGCCGCTTTGACGCCCGGAAGAAAGCCGCGCGCCGCCGCGATGTTTTCCCTGAAGACTGTCGCAAGGCGTTCGCGCTGGGCGCCCGTCTGGCAACGGGTGCGGCCTAGAATCGGACGGAAACAGCATCCCGCCGGGGCCTGAAAAGCCCCGGCGGGATTCGATGCCACGTCAAAGGGTCAAGGAGCTGCCCCCCCTGCCCCTCATACCAGGCTGCGCGCAATCACCATACGCTGCACCTCGGACGTGCCTTCATAGATCTGGCAGATGCGGGCGTCCCGATAGATGCGTTCCACCGGATATTCCGCGACATAGCCATAACCGCCCAGCACCTGGATCGCGCCCGAACAGACCGCTTCGACCATCTCGGAGGCGAACAGTTTGGCCATCGACGCCTCGGCCAGACAGGGCTGGCCGCAATCGCGCAGCCGGGCCGCGTGATGACCCATGTGACGGGCAGCCGAGATACGGGTGATCATGTCGGCCAGCTTAAAGCCGATGGCCTGATGCTCGATCAAGGGTTTGCCGAAGCTCGTCCTTTCCTTGGCGTAGCTGCGGGCGAAATCAAAAGCGGCGCGGGCCATGCCGATACATTGCGACGCGATGCCGATACGCCCGCCTTCCAGGTTCGATAGGGCGATCTTCAACCCCTCGCCCTCTGCCCCCAACCGCAGATCGGCGGGCAGACGGATATCGTCGAACAAGACTTCGGCGGTGTCCGAGGCATGCTGCCCCAGCTTGTCCTCCAGCCGGGTGACGGTATAGCCGGGCATGTCGGTGGGCAGGATGAAGGCGCTGATTCCCTTTTTGCCGGCGCCCGGCTCGGTCACCGCAAAGGTAATCAGCACATCCGCGTTCTTGCCCGAGGTCACGAATTCCTTGGTGCCGGACAGGATGTAACAATCCCCGTCCCGGACCGCACGAGCCTTCTGGGCGGCGGCGTCCGATCCGGCCTGGGCCTCGGTCAGGGCAAAGCCGCCCAACCATTCGCCCGAGGTCATCTTCGGCAGAAAACGGCGCTTCTGTTCCTCGGTCCCAAAGGCGAGGATGGGCGCATAGCCGACCGAATTATGCACGCTGACGATCGTCGAACAGGCCCCGTCACCGGCGGCAATCTCTTCCAGCACCATGGAATAGGTCAGATAATCAAGCGCCGTGCCGCCATATTCTTCGGGCGCCAGCATGCCCAGGAATCCCAACTCCGCCATCTCACGGACGGCTTCGGCGGGGAAATGATGCTCCTTGTCCCAACGCGCCGCGTTCGGGGCCAGCTTTTCGCGGGCGAATTTCCGCGCGGTCTCGCGGATGAAACCCTGTTCTTCATTGGCGAGAAAGACACCATCCTCGATCAGCATGACGCACGCATCCCTTTATGATTTTTCATTCTCGTCCCGGACCCAAAGGCTCCGGCGCGAGCCCCGTTCCCGGCGCTCGCGGAC
>JAYFRE010000119.1:0-4763 GCA_034926235.1 Rhodospirillaceae bacterium | reverse complement strand
AGGGGGGGGCCTTAAGATCGAGGGTATGACGATGGAACCGAGGTTTTCGTGAGAATGTCTCGACGGGACGTGCAACAGGGACAGAAATATCAGCAAGCCGATTCCTCTTCGGTGTGGGAGGTACAAGACCTCATCAGCGATCGGGAGGGTATTCCCCATGCCCGCCTGCGAAGGGTGGGCGACAGAACCGCCGTCAAGATGATTTCCGTTTCGGCGCTCAAGGATCAACGGCTCTACCGGTTCGTTGGCGAATAGCCCGGGGAAAGGGTGGGACGTCCGTCGTTCCGCTTCATCGCAAAAAGGGGCAGGCATCGGAACGTCCGGGCGTGGCGCGAGACTCGAAGCCGGACCAGAACATCTGAGGAATATATGTACCGTCGCAGGAACCGGCGTAGCGAAGAACGCCGCAAAGCAATCGCCAAATTTCTGTTCAAGGCTTTTCTGGGTGGGGCGGCTTTCGCTCTGACAGCCTATTACGCCTATGAAACCGGTGTGCGGGTGACGCAGGTCGAGGAGGGATCGCTAGGGGCCCGCCTGTCCGACACGCTTCAGACCGTGCACGAGCAGGAGAGGCGGATCGACGATATCCGGACGCGCCTGGACGAGGTGTCGCGGGAGCGCGATGAGCTTCGCGCCCTTTACGACCAGATTCATCCAAGCGAAGAGATGCAGGCGGTGACGCTGGCCCTGCGTGAGCGTCTGGCGCAAGGGGTCAAGCCGGACCGGCTGCTGTTTGCGATCCGTGCGGCGGCGAATCCGAAATCCTGCGCCACCCTGCCGTCCCGCCGCGTGATCGTGCGCACGCCCAATCAGGGCGCGGAAGGCGCCGGCAGCACGGTGCGTCTGGGTGACGTCGTCAACCTGACTCTTGAGGGGGAAGGCGGCAATGGCGGCAAGGAAAACTGGTTCGATCCCGACAGGCCGGTGACGCTGCGTCTGTCCGGGGCGGGCATCCGGCCGCGCGATATTTCCGCTACCCTGCCGATCGAAGATGCGGTCACGGTCAGGGGCGACGACGAAATGCACTTCATCGTCCGGCCATCGCCCCAGCATCGCGGTTTTGTCGATATCGTCGTCGAACGCTGCCGGCTTTAAGAGACCGTTTCAGCAGTCGTCTAACGCGGCTTGCTGCGCTCCGATTCAAGAAAACCACGCTAGCTGCCTTGCCGAAGCGCATTCTAGAAACGTCTTCTTAAGACGCGGCTAGTCCTTCTTCTCGGCCGGGTTCGAGCCGCTCTCGGGTTGGTGGACGACAGTCTTCAAAGGGAGGCCCAGTTGTTCCAGCGCGGCGATCTGGATCTTGGGGTCGATGGGCGGAGGTTCTACGCTCACGCCCTTGCCGAGCCGGCGGGCGATAATGCCAAGCGTTTCGACCCTGGCGTGCCATTTCTGATTGGCCGCTACGGCATACCAAGGCGCTTTCGTGGTCGAGGTTCTCTCAAACATCTCCTCGATGGCGTCTTGATATTGGGGCCATTTCTCGCGGTTGCGGATGTCTTCCTCGGTCAGTTTCCAGCGCTTATAGGGGTTGGACAGGCGTTCCGCGAAACGGCCGAGCTGCTCTTCGGGCGTGATGTGCAGGAATATCTTGACGATGCGTACGCCGTCATTGGTTAGCATCGCCTCGAATTCATTGATTTCCCGGTAAGCCCGTTCCCATTCCTTGCGGCTGGCGAGGCTTTCCACCCGTTCGACCAGAACGCGCCCGTACCAGGACCGGTCGAAGACGGCCAGAGTGCCTGGTTCGGGCAGGCGGGTCCAGAAACGGTACAGATAATGCCGGCCCTGTTCTTCGGGTTTCGGGGCGGCGATCGGCCAGACCTTGCAGCCGCGCGGATCCAGCCTTTCGGTCAGGCGCCGGATGACGCCCCCTTTGCCGGCGGCGTCCCAGCCCTCGAACACGATGATCCCACGCCGCTTTTCATGGAAATAGGTTTGTTGGATTCTTAAAATCCGGACCTGCAATTCGGCCAGTTCGGTTTCATAATCGTTCCGGTCCTTGATGCGGGTCGACATGTCCAGCTTGCCGAGATGCGGCGGTTTTGGGGCCATGGTTCAAGGTCCTTTCCGCTCCTGTTCCGTCGATCGGATCAGAGTAGAGCCGGCAGGGCCGACGCAGCAAGCGTTGCGAGATTTCCGGACTTTGCCGGACGTCGTTCGGAGCGGCTGCCCAGCCGCGCTTTGCGTGCTATGCTTGACTACCTGTTTCGCATTGGATTGTTTATGCCGCCCATGCATGATGAGGCGTTTTTCAAGATGAGGGCCGAAGGCTTTCCCGCGCGAAGATCGCAAGATGGACAGCCCGGTCCCGAACGCTCGTCGTAAAACGGATGGAGGAGAGGACATGACTGTACGTGTGGCCATCAACGGGTTCGGCCGAATCGGCCGCCTCGCGCTCAGGGCCTTGGCGGAAAGCGGACGCAACGATGTGTCCGTGGTCGCCATCAACGGCCATGGCACGCCCGCGGACAACGAATACATGCTGAAATACGATTCCGTCCATGGCGTCTTCGCCCATGACGTGGTGATCGACGGCGACCTGCTGAAGACCGCCGGTCAAACGGTCAAGATGATCATCGAGGACAATCCGGCCAAGCTGCCCTGGAAGGATTTGGGTGTCGATGTCGTGTTCGAATGCACGGGCAAATATAACAGCCGGGACAAGGCCGCCGTGCATCTGGAAGCCGGCGCCAAGCGCGTCCTGGTTTCGGCGCCCGCCGACGGCGCGGATCTCACCGTCGTCTACGGGGTCAATCACGATCAGTTGACGGCGGCGCACAAGGTCGTCTCGAACGGCTCCTGCACCACCAATTGCCTCGCTCCGGTGGCCAAGGTGCTTCAAGATCTGGCCGGGATCGAGCATGGCTTCATGACCACCATCCATTCCTATACCCGCGACCAGCACACCGTCGATACCCGCCACAAGGACCATCGCCGCGGGCGTGCGGCGGCGGTGTCGATGATCCCGACCTCGACCGGTGCGGCCAAGGCCATCGGCCTGGTCATTCCCGAACTGGCGGGCAAGCTGGACGGTTCCTCGATCCGGGTGCCGACGCCGAACGTTTCTGTGGTCGACCTTGCGGTCGTGACCAAGCGGCCGGTGACCAAGGACGAAATCAATCAGGCCATGCTCGCAGCGGCAGCCGGCCCGATGAAGGGCGTGCTCGGCGTGAACAAGGACGAGTGCGTGTCGGTCGATTTCAACCACAACCCGATCTCGTCGGTTTACGACCTGACCCAGACCAAGGTTATCGATGGCACCTTTGTGCGCGTTCTGGCCTGGTACGACAATGAATGGGCCTTCTCCTGCCGCATGCTCGATGTCGCGGCGGCCCTGGGCAAGCTGGGGTAAGCGCCATGCCAGCCTTTTCGACTCTCGACGACCTTGATCCCGCCGGTAAAAAAGTGCTGCTGCGCGTGGATCTGAACGTTCCGGTCAAGGATGGCAAGATCACCGACGCGACCCGTATCGAGCGTTCGGCGATTACCATTAAGGAGCTGGCGGAACGGGGCGGCAGAGTCGTCCTTCTATCCCATTTCGGACGTCCGAAAGGGGTAGAGGAAAAATACAGCCAGGCGTTCCTGCGTCCGGCGCTGGAAAAGGTCCTGGGTCGTCCCGTCGCCTGGTCGGGCGCGGTGATCGGCCCGGACGCTGCGGCGGCGGTGGCCAAGCTCAAGGATGGCGACATTCTCTTGATGGAGAATGTCCGCTTTCACCCTGAGGAGGAGAAGAACGATCCGGCCTTCGTCCGTGCCCTGGCCGCGTTGGGCGACGTCTATGTCAGCGACGCTTTTTCGGTCGCGCATCGGGCGCACGCTTCGACCGAGGGGCTGGCGCATCAATTGCCGGCTTATGCCGGGCGTCTGATGCAGGCCGAACTGGAAGCTCTGGGCAAGGCTTTGGAGCATCCCGAAAAGCCGGTGGCGGCGATCGTCGGCGGGGCCAAGGTTTCGACCAAGCTGGATCTGCTCGGCAATCTGGTCGGCAAGGTCGATTGCCTGATCATCGGCGGCGGCATGGCCAATACATTCCTGTTCGCGCAAGGAAAGTCCGTCGGGGCGTCCCTGTGCGAGAAGGAAATGGCCGATACGGCGCGCGCGATTCTCGCCAAAGCAGGACAAGAAGGCTGCACCATCCTGCTGCCGACCGATGTTGTGGTGGCGGCTGCCTTGCAGGAGGGCGTCCCATCCCGCACGGTGCCGTCGGACGCGGTGCCGGATGATATGATGATTCTCGACGCCGGCCCGGATTCGGTCCGTCATATCCTAGACCGGCTGTCCACCTGCAAGACCGTGGTGTGGAACGGCCCTCTGGGCGCGTTTGAAACCAAACCTTTCGACCAGGCCACGCGCACGGTCGCGAACTGGGTGGCGGAGCGCACGGCCCAGGGCGAGATGTTGAGCGTCGCCGGCGGCGGGGATACGGTCGCTGCTCTGGCGACGGCCGGGGCCGAGGAACGCTTCTCCTATGTCTCGACGGCGGGCGGGGCTTTCCTGGAATGGCTGGAGGGGCGCACCCTGCCGGGTGTGGCTGCCCTGGCGCCACGGTAGGCGCAAGACAGACGTAATTGCGGAAAAGAGGCCGGCGGCTTGACCGGCCTCTTTTTCTTTTCCGCTTTCATCGATCATGTTAGAAGAATTTCATGGTTGTCCGTGGGGTCGAGGCCGGTCCGCGCGGGATTTTAGGGTAGGGAGCAAACGTCATGGCCAGCAACGGTATTGGCCCGGTCGGCGGCGGCGTCTCCGGCATTTTTGGGCCGAAG
>JAYFRE010000083.1:0-6483 GCA_034926235.1 Rhodospirillaceae bacterium | reverse complement strand
GCGGTGAAATCCAGCTGACCGACGCGATCTCGCAGACCATCGGCGCGGTGCCGTTCCATGGCGTGCGTTTCGAAGGCCGGCGCTTTGATTGCGGCGACAAGCTGGGCTGGCTGGAAGCCAACCTGGCCCTGGCTCTGGCCCGGCCCGAGATGGCCGCTGCCGTCCGGGCGTTCCTCAAGGAACTGTCATAGCGTCCAGTAAGAGGATTTGACATCCATGCGTATTGCCATGATCGGCGCCGGCTATGTCGGGCTGGTGTCCGGAGCTTGTTTCTCTGAATTCGGCGTCGATGTCGTCTGTGTGGACAAGGATGAGACCAGGATCGACTCCTTGCGCCAAAACCAGATGCCGATCTTCGAGCCGGGGCTGGGGGAATTGGTCGCTGGTAATGTGCGGGCCGGACGTCTGTCCTTTTCCACGGATATGAAAGCGGCCGTCGCCGAGGCCGACGCGGTGTTCATCGCCGTGGGCACCCCGTCACGGCGCGGCGACGGTCATGCGGATTTGTCCTTCGTCTATGCGGCGGCGGCGGAAATCGCCGCTTCCCTGGACGGCTATACGGTCGTGGTGACCAAATCGACGGTGCCGGTGGGCACTGGCCGCGAGATCGGGCGGATCATCCGCGAAACCCGCCCCGATGCCGAATTCGACATGGTGTCGAACCCGGAATTCCTGCGCGAGGGGTCGGCCATCGACGACTTCATGCGTCCCGACCGGGTGGTCATCGGCACAGAATCCGATCGTGCGCGCGCGGTGATGAAGCAGCTTTACCGGGTGCTTTATCTGATCGAGACGCCGATGGTCGTTACCTCGATCGAAACCGCCGAGATGATCAAATACGCGGCCAATACCTTTCTGGCCACCAAGATCACCTTCATCAACGAAATCGCCAATCTGTGCGAGGCGGTGGGGGCGGACGTCCATGACGTGGCGCGCGGCATCGGGCTCGACGGGCGCATCGGCCGTAAATTCCTGCATCCCGGCCCCGGCTATGGCGGGTCCTGTTTTCCCAAGGACACGCAAGCGCTGGCCCGCACCGCCCGCGATTATGGCGCGCCCTTGCGGATCGTCGAAACGGTGGTGGCGGTCAATGACGAGCGCAAGCGGCGCATGGCGGACAAGATCATCGCCGCCGCCGGCGGGTCGGTGGCGGGAAAGACCATCGCTCTGTTGGGGCTGACCTTCAAACCCAACACCGACGATATGCGGGATTCGCCCAGCCTGGACATCGTGCCGGCTTTGCTGGCGGCGGGGGCAAAACTGCGCGCCTTCGATCCCGAAGGCATGGCAGAGGCGCGGAAGCTTTTGTCCGGCGTGACCTATTGCGCGGATGCGCAGGAGGCGATGACGGGCGCGGACCTTCTGGCGGTTCTGACCGAATGGAACGAATTCCGCGCTCTAAGCCCGGCCCGGATCAAGGCGCTGCTGAAAACTCCGGTGGTGGTCGATTTGCGCAATATCTACGAGCCGTCGGACATGATCGCGCATGGGTTTCATTATGTCTGCGTCGGTCGGCCCGGCAGCGCCGAGCACAAGAATCCGTGACGATTCAAGGGGAGACCGAGTGAATCGCCTCAAGACGGCGGGATCGTTCGTGCTAATCTGACGGCTTTGATCAAGGTCGTTTTTGAATAGGCGGATGATTATGGTTTTTCACGCGGTTTATTTCAGTCCTACCGGCACCACGAAGACGGTGGTCGGCTCGTTCGTCCAGACGCTGGCGGCGTCGATGGGGACGGATGCGCCCATCCAGACCCATGATTTCACCCTGCCCGGAGCGCGCAAGACGCCGCCTTCCTTCCAGCCGGGTGATGTCGTCGCGATGGGCGTGCCGGTTTATGCCGGGCGGGTGCCCAATGTGCTGTTGACCTATTTGAATGGGATCGAGGGGAACGGTGCGCGGGCTGTCGCTCTGGTTCTTTACGGCAATCGTCATTTCGACGATGCGTTGCTGGAACTCTCCGACATCCTGACCGCGCGCGGCTTTTCCGTCGTCGCCGGCGGGGCGTTCATCGGCGAGCATTCCTTTTCCACGACCCTGGCGGGCGGACGGCCCGACCGCGAGGATATGGCACAGGTTGCCTTGTTCGGTCGCGAGGTTGCGGCCAAGCTGTCGGGAACGGAATGCGCGGGGCTGCCGCCTTTGCCCGGCAATCGGCCTTACCGTCCCTATTATGTGCCCCAGGATGAAGGCGGGAAATCGACCGACATCCGCAAGGTCAAGCCCAAGACCAACGACGATTGCCATGACTGCATGCTGTGCGTCGATCTGTGCCCGATGGGCTCGATTTCGGCGGTGGACCCGCGTGTGATCGAGGGCATCTGTATCAAATGCGGCGCCTGCATCAAGGGCTGTCCCAGCGGCGCCAAATATTTCGACGATGCCGATTATTTGCGTCACAAGCGCGAATTGGAAATCGACTTCGCCGCCAGGAAGGAACCGGTCCGGTTCCTTTGATCTGAGAATTCCCCCGCCTCCGCCTTCCGGTCGTATGGACCGCGAGGCGGGGCGGCGATATCCTTGATTCCCTTTTTCGTATCTCTGCCGTCCGGCATCGGAGCCCAGCATGACCGTTCTCGTTCTCCCCACCACGCCGTTCCAAGGCCAGAAGCCCGGCACCTCGGGCTTGCGCAAAAAGGTTTCGGTGTTCCAGCAGCCGGGTTATCTCGAAAACTTCGTCCAGTCGGTCTTCGACAGTCTGGAGGGCAAGGACGGTAAAACCCTGGTGGTGGGCGGCGACGGGCGTTTCTTCAATCGTGAAGCCACCGCCATCATCATCCGCATGGCCGCCGCCAACGGGTTTGGCCGCGTTCTGGTCGGGCAGGGCGGCATCCTCTCCACCCCGGCCGTCTCCGCCATTATCCGCAAATACAAGGCGTTGGGCGGGCTGATCCTGTCGGCCAGCCACAATCCGGGCGGCGCGGACGGCGATTTCGGCATCAAATACAACATCTCGGCCGGCGGGCCCGCGCCGGAGCGGGTGACCGAGGCGATCTATGCCCGCACGCGTGCGATCGAAACCTACCGCATCGTGAAAAGCGCCGCGCCCGACATCGATCGTCTTGGCGAAACCTATCTGGACGGGATGAAGGTGGAGATCATCGACCCGGTCGCGGATTACGCCGAACTGATGACCCGGCTGGTTGATTTCGACGCCCTCCGCGCCTTGGTCGCACAAGGGTTTAAGATGCGCTATGACGCCATGAACGCCGTCACCGGCCCTTATGCGACGGCGATCCTGGAAGGCATGCTGGGCGCACCCAAGGGCACGGTGATTCATGGCGTGCCCTTGCCCGATTTCGGCGGCGGCCATCCTGATCCCAATCTGGTTCACGCCCATGATCTGGTGGCCGAGATGGCCTTGTCCGACGGCCCCGATTTCGGCGCGGCCTCGGATGGCGACGGCGACCGCAACATGATTCTGGGCCGGGGATTCTATGTCACGCCGTCCGACAGTCTGGCGGTGCTGGCGGCGAATGCCCATCTCGCGCCGGGCTACCGGGGCGGCATCAAGGGGGTGGCCCGCTCGATGCCGACCAGCCGTGCCGCCGACCGCGTCGCCAAGGCGCTGGGGGTTCCGTGCTTCGAGACCCCGACGGGGTGGAAGTTCTTCGGTACGCTGCTGGACGCCGGCATGGCCACCTTGTGCGGAGAGGAAAGCTTTGGCACCGGTTCCAACCATGTCCGTGAAAAAGACGGGCTGTGGGCGGTGCTGCTCTGGCTGAACGTGTTGGCCGTGCGCAAACTGTCGGTGGCCGATATCGTCCGCGATCACTGGACCCGTTATGGCCGCAATTACTACACCCGCCATGATTACGAAGGACTCGATTCCCAGGCGGCGGAGGGGCTGGTGACGGCCTTGCGCAAGACCCTCGATTCTTTGCCGGGCCGCAGCCTGGGGGGGCGGCGGGTCGAGATTGCGGATGATTTCGCCTACACTGATCCGGTTGATTCATCCGTCAGCGCGCGCCAGGGCATTCGCATCCTGTTCGAGGATGGCGCCCGCATCGTCTATCGTTTGTCGGGCACCGGCACCGAAGGGGCGACCTTGCGGGTCTATATCGAAAGCTTCGAGCCCGATCCGGCGCGCCACGACCAGGATACGCAAGAGGTTCTGGCCGGGCTGATCGCCGTTGCCGGCGATTTGGCCGGCATCAAGGAACGGACGGGCCGCGCTGCGCCGACGGTGATCACCTGAGGAAAGCGGTTCGTCCATAATCGTTGCTGCGGAAAAGGGGCGGGAGATGACGGAGGGTTTTCTGAACCGGTTGCCGCTTAGCTTCTCCCGCTTTTCCATCGATGCCCGCCCGGCGGGGCTGGTGGTGGTGGACGAGGTCAGGGGATTCGCCGCCGTGGGGTGCGGGCCGCTGGCCCCGCCCGCGCCCGATCCCGTCATCGACCGCATGATCGCCGAAACCGACCGTCTGGCGCGCGCGTTCGCCGAACGGGGCCGGCCGATCCTGGTCTTTCGCGACAGCCATATTCCCGGCAAGGCCGAGCCGCCCTATCCGCCGCATTGCGAACAGGGGAGCGGCGACGATGAGCTGGTGTCCGAATTGGCCTGGTTGGCGGATTGCCCTCGGGCGACGCTGGTGGCCAAGGATTGCATCAACGGCTTTATCGGCGGCATCGATCCCGTTTCCGGTCAGAACCGCGTCACCGACTGGATCGCGGCCAACGGCGTCGAAGCGGTCCTGGTTGTCGGCATCTGCACCGATATTTGCGTCATGGACTTCGTGCTGACCTTGTTGTCCGCGCGCAATCACGGTCTCGCCGCGCCGCTGGCGGATGTCGTGGTGCACGAACCCGGCTGCGCGACCTATGATTTGCCCCGGGAAGTGGCCGAAACGCTGGGGCTGCCGCCCGTGGCGGCTCATCCCCGGCGGGAAACTCACCATATGGGACTTTATTTCATGGCGTCGCGCGGAGCGGTTCTGTCATCCGACAGCCGGTAAGAAGCAAGCGCGGATCGGAAACGGTCAGCGGCTGGCGAGCGTGGTGCCGGTATTGACGACGTGGCAGGCGTTGCGGTCGTTGCCCAGACGGCGGCAGGCTTCCCGCGCCGTGTTCTCGCTCAATCCGACGATCCGGGCGCGGTAGAGGGATTTGGTCTTGTTGGAGATGGGTTGGGCTTCGGCCGCGCCGCTGGACGCCAGGGAGCCCAGCTTGCGCAAGGCGCTGTTGGCGGCGCTTTCGGCGGATTTCTGTTGCGAGAACGCCCCGACCTGAACCGCCCAGCTCGCCTCTTCACCCTGGTCGCCGATGGCGGTGCGACGCGGCTTGGGCAGGACGCTGTTTTCCCCCGCCTTGGCCATCGCCATGGCTTTTTCGACGGCGCGGTAGTCGCTTTCGTTCTTGCGGGCGGTTTGGTTCTTGGGCGCTGTGTCCGGCGTGGCGCTGGCCACGCGCACATCCGGGGAGGCCCCCGCACGGGAGAAGGCGGTGTCGAGCAAATTGGCCATGTGGCGGTCACGCGCCGGGCCGCTTTCGCCGCCGAAGACGACGCCGATCAGGCGGCGTCCGCCGCGCTTGGCCGACGATACCAGATTGAAGCCCGAAGCGGCGATATAGCCGGTCTTGATGCCGTCCACGCCGTCATACCATTCCATCAGGCGATTGTGGTTGCGCATCTCGGCGCCGTTATAGCTGAAGCTGCGCGTCGAAAAATAATGGTAATAGCGGGCATGGTTGCGAATCAGTGCGCGGGCCAGCACAGTCATGTCCCGCGCGGTGCTGTACTGGTTCAGATTGGGCAGGCCGGAGGCGTTGCGGAACTGGGTCTGGCGCATGCCGAGATTGGCGGCCTTGTTGGTCATGGCCTGGGCAAAGGCGGATTCGGTACCGCCGATATGTTCGGCGACCGCCACGGCGATGTCATTGGCCGATTTGATGCATAAAGCCAGGATTGCATCCTCGACCGAGATGGTCTGGCCGGGGCGCAGGCCCAGCTTTGAAGGCTGCTGCTTGGCCGCATAGGCCGATATGGTGATGCGGTCCGAAAGCTTGACCTTGCCGGAATTCAGATGGTCGAACAGGATGTAAAGGGTCATCATCTTGGTCAGCGAAGCGGGATAGTTCCGCGCATCGGCGTTGACCGCGTGAAAAACCTCGCCCGTGTCCGCATCGATGACCATCGAGGCATATTTCGCCTCTGCGGCCCGGGGACAGGATAACAGGACCAGGGCGGACAAGATCGCGGGAAGGAGCAGCAGGGGGATGCGGCGCAAGGCCGCCAAAGCGAAGGACGATGGAAAAGCCTTGCGCGAGATCACCTGAACCTATCCTATCGCTATATGGGAGGTAACCCTTATAGAGCCATGTCAACCATAAGAAATCTAGTCTTCACTGTCCACAGTTTGGTTAATATGGTTCTCTCTTTTTTCGCAATCGTGCTCAAACGAGCACAAGAGTAGCCACGATAGTCCCTTGATTATTTTTCAACCATGGGGCTGTTTCCAGATGGATAACTGTCATGAATCGTC
>JAYFRE010000151.1:0-16541 GCA_034926235.1 Rhodospirillaceae bacterium | reverse complement strand
CCACCTCGCCGACGGCGATCAGCGTGGAGCACAGGGACATGAGGACCAGCCAGGGCCAGGCCGGTTTGGTGTAATGCCAGAGAAAGGCGATCAGGCCGGATGGAGGCTGTGTCGGTGCTTCATCCGGATAAGGATCGAGGCGGCGTTCAAACCACGAGAACATGAAGAGCTCCGTTGGACGGCGGGACGCCGCTTGCCGCGGCGCATCGGATGCGCGCCGGCCGGCGGAAATTCAAAGTGAGGGCCAAAAAACGGCCAGGTTGCTTTGATATGGGATGTAAGTGGGAAAGCCCGAAACGTCCAGCCCGGATGGCCGAAGGAACCAGCGGGACCGGTGTGCCGATATGGCAGGCCAAAAAGAGCGATGCTCGCCACTGATAGCGGTGAAATGGCGGGCTGAAAGCGATGAAACGGAGAACTACACCTACGCCATAGCCCTCCAAAATCGAGGAACAAGCGAATAGTTACAATTGGGTGGATAATGACCCGTTCGTTTTCGGGCGCGGGTACCGCGTTTTCGGCCATTCATTCATTTGAAGCGTGGCGATAGCTATGTATGAATCCTGCGTCTTCAGAGTAAATCACAAAACTATTTTAAATGTAATCTATAAAATTGTTGACGTATATTTTATTTTTTTCTGTATTCGCACATGGCTCCCGGCAAAGCGTTGAAACGCTCGACTTTGCAATTGCCACCTTTCAGAGCCCCAGCGCTATGCTCCGACATGGGTGGACGCTATAGCAAACGCGGTTACGATGTGTGGTGCCACGCCAGTGGTAAGCAAATAGGAGAGGATGCAATTGCCGAAGCTGAATAGCGTTGAGCCACCGAAGGATGAGCGGCCATTAGGCGAGGCTACGTTCAACTATACGAGCCACGATGGCCGGTTCATCATCGGTGCAGACACGTGGAAGTTTGAGACGCGCTGGAGCAGCGCCGGCCCAGGGGAGGCCCACCTTTACAACGATCCGATTGGTATTGAGGGCATAGCGATTGGAGAGGGCGTTGCAAGGATCAGTCAGGTGACGCCTGACGTGGTTGCTGCCGCCGACTTTACCTCTCGCGTCCGTACGCCCAGGGTTGGGCAGGTCGCTCTACTTCGGAACACAGCGGGCTTCTACGCAGCAGTAGAACCCCTTGAGGTCAAATACTCAAGTTCGCCCTCGAGCAACGTCATGCGTCTACGCTTTGCCATCCAGACGGATCGCTCGACTGACTTCTCGCCATTCGTATCCACGTTTGACGACCGGCAGGCACTGGTCGATCAACTGCTCGCCGCCGCCGCAGACGCTGAACGCGCACTACAGGCGGTGCCGATCGGTGAGGGCATCGGGAGTGCGGACTTTATTGGGATCGGCCATAATCAACCGCCTGCCGAATTCGCCATCACAGAGGGTGATCGGGCCGAGACGCTGGCAGCGATAGCGGTCGTTCGTCGGGAGACAGTGAGCGCGTCACCCTCTACCAGCAGACTGCGCGCTGCTGGGCAGACGATCGCGCGGGCGGCCGGCAAGGTCGCCAAGTGGATCGGTGGCAAGACTGACGCCGCCGCCGAAGAGTTCGCGAAGACGATTGGCAAGGCTGCCGGAGTCGCCGTTGTCGGGGGCATCGTCGCGTGGCTGGCTCTTCAAAGCAAGCTCACCGTGCTGGTCGATATCCTAGGAAAGTTCGTGGGTTAGAGCGGCTACTCTCGCTTAGAGCATTCGGCTGCTGGAGCGGCCCCCGACATAGTGTTTGTCGCGCCGTTTGGCACTCTGATCCTTCAATGCCTAGAGATCGATCCGACACCATGGACAGATGTCCGCTTTCGTGAAGTCTGATCGGGACGTGGATGACCACATAGGGGTCGATTTCTGCCGTCTCTGGCATTCAACATATATCGAGCTGTAGAGTAGAAACGGCGGTTCTCAGCGTCGCTTGGAGGCAATGTGGTGATCGGCGGCAATATTGCGCTATAGAAGGCAATCGGCGGCAATGGCGGAGGGGGTGGGATTCGAACCCACGGTACCCGCAAAGGTACAACGGTTTTCGAGACCGCCCCGATCGACCGCTCCGGCACCCCTCCGCTTCGGGAAGCGCGGAATTTAGTGCAGCCGGGTTGCTCTGGCAAGCACTTTGAGCGAGAAGGGGGATCGTAAGGGATTCAGCGGCGGGGGATGATAACGCCCCGCGTGCGCGAGGTGTCTCTCACGCGAAAATGTTTGACAGGGGGGTGGGTTGCGGTATATCTCCCGCCTTTCATTTCCCAGGGCTCGACGGGCCCTGGCTGGTCCCGTGTTTAGCGTGAATGGTTGAAGCTCATGTTCGCAGTCATCAAGACCGGCGGAAAGCAGTATAAGGTTGCGCCCCAGGACGTCATCATCGTCGAACGCCTTCCGGGCGAAGCCGGTGATACCGTGACCCTGGACCAGGTGCTGATGACCGAAGACAAGGTGGGCACTCCCCTGGTGGACGGCGCCTATGTCACCGCCACCCTGGTCGAGCAGACCCGGGGCGAGAAGGTCATCATCTTCAAGAAGAAGCGTCGTCAGAACTATCGGCGCAAGAAAGGCCATCGGCAGGATCTGACCGTTCTGCGTATCGCCGAGGTGGTCGGCGCCTAAGGCGCTGACCCGACGATTGAGGAGTAGGAAAGAATGGCTCATAAAAAGGCTGGCGGTAGCTCCCGCAACGGTCGCGATACCGCAGGCCGGCGCCTTGGCGTCAAGAAGTTCGGCGGCGAAGCGGTGATTCCCGGCAACATCATCGTGCGTCAGCGCGGCACCAAGTTCCATCCCGGCGCGAATGTCGGCATGGGGACCGATCATACCCTGTTCGCCCTGGTCGATGGGCGCGTGGCTTTCGTTAAGAAGGCCGAGGATCGGACCTTCGTGACGGTGGTGCCGCCGGAGGCTTAAGTCATCTTAAGCCTTTCCCCGGTCGTATCCGACCGCGTCATCTAAAAAATAAGGGGAATGGCTCGCCGTTCCCCTTATTTTATTGTCTGCGCCGGATGGCGGTTCCACTCTGATCCGGCTCGGGCGGCAACGTTTAGGATCCGACTCGGATGAAGTTCCTCGATCAAGCCAAGATCTTTATCAAAAGCGGCGATGGCGGCGGCGGAGCGTGCAGCTTCCGGCGCGAAAAATTCATCGAATATGGCGGCCCCGACGGCGGCGACGGCGGGCGTGGCGGTGACGTCATCATCGAATGCGTGGACAATCTCAACACGCTGATCGATTTCCGCTATCAGCAGCATTTCCGGGGCGCGCGCGGCATGCATGGCAGCGGGCGGGACCGTACCGGGGCGAAAGGTGATGACGTCATCATCAAGGTCCCTGTGGGCTGCCAGCTTTTATCCGAGGACAGAAGCCAGGTTCTGGCCGACATGACCGAGGCCGGACAGCGCATCGTGCTGCTGAAGGGCGGCGATGGCGGGTTCGGCAACAGCCATTACAAGAGCGCCACCAACCGCGCCCCGCGCCGCGCCGATGAAGGCTGGCCGGGGCAGGAGATGTGGATTTGGCTGCGTCTCAAACTGATCGCCGATTGCGGTCTGGTGGGGCTGCCCAATGCCGGGAAATCGACCTTCCTGGCTGCCGTGACCCGCGCCCGCCCCAAGATCGCCGATTATCCCTTCACCACGCTTCATCCCAATCTGGGCGTGGCGCAATTGGGGGACGAGGAATTCATCATCGCCGACATTCCCGGCCTGATCGAGGGCGCGCACAAGGGCGCGGGTCTGGGCGACCGGTTCCTGGGGCATGTCGAGCGCTGCCGCGTTCTTTTGCACCTGATCGACGGCACCGAAGAGGATGTGGCCGAATCCTACCGCGTGGTGCGGGGCGAGTTGGCGCTTTACGGCGCGGATCTGGCCGGCAAGCCCGAAATCGTGGCGCTCAACAAATGCGATTCGCTGATGCCGGAAGAGGTCGAGGCCAAGCTGGCGGCGTTGCGCGCGGAAACCGGCAATCCCGTTCTGCCGCTATCGGGCGTGGCCGGGCTCGGTCTGAAGCCGGTGCTGTCCGGTCTGTTGTTGCGTATCCGAGACAGTCGGACCGAGCATGGCGTGGGCCCGCTTGCCGCCCAAGCCAGCGGTGGGCGCGGCAAGGCGGCAACGGCGCGCCCCGTTCTCGATGACGAGGACTGGGATGATGATTGGGAAGACGGGGAAGATTGGGGCGACGACGATGCCGGTCTTCCTGACGACGACAAGGAGGCGTAGATGACCCGGCTGGAAACGGCGTCCCGGCTGGTGGTCAAGGTTGGCTCGGCGCTGCTGGTGTCGCCGGATGGCACGGTCAACCGGCCCTGGCTGGACGCCTTTTGCAGCGATCTGGCGGCCTTGAGGCATCAGGGGCGCGAGGTGGTGGTGGTGACGTCGGGCGCGGTCGCGATCGGGCGGCATCATCTGCGGTTGCCGTCTGGGCCGTTGCGGCTGGAAGAAAAACAGGCCGCCGCCGCCGCGGGGCAAATCCAACTGGCGCATGCCTATCAGGAATCGCTTGACCATCATGGGCTCAAAGTCGCGCAGGTGCTGCTGACCCTGGACGATTCCGAAAACCGGCGGCGTTACCTGAACGCGCGCAACACGCTGGAAACCCTGCTGCATCTGGGGGCGATCCCGGTCATCAACGAGAACGACACCGTCGCCACTGCCGAGATTAAATTCGGCGACAATGACCGTCTGGCGGCCAGAGTCGCGCAGATGATCGTCGCCGACACGCTGGTGCTGCTGTCAGACATCGACGGGTTGTACACCGCCGATCCGCGCCACGACCCGGATGCGCGCTTCATTCCCGAAGTTCATGAGCTGACGGCGGATATCGAATCCATGGCTGGCGATCCCGGCAGCGCCTTCGGTTCGGGGGGGATGGTCACCAAGCTGGTCGCGGCGCGCATCGCCCTGGCGGCGGGGTGCCGCATGGCGATTGCCCCCGGACGCGGGCTCAATCCCTTGCGGGCGATGGCCGAGGGGGGGCGCTGCACCTGGTTCTTGTCGCATCATGAACCGCTGACGGCGCGTAAGCGTTGGATCGCGGGGTCGTTGCTGCCGCAAGGCCGCGTGGTGGTCGATGACGGCGCCTGCCGGGCCCTGGCGAAGGGGGGCAGCCTGCTGCCCGCCGGTGTGACCGCGATCGACGGCGATTTCCAGAAAGGCGATGCGGTGGTGGTGGTCAGCGGCAAGGGAAAGCCGGTGGCGCGTGGATTGGTGGCCTATTCCTCGGACGAGGCGCGGCGCATCCTTGGCCATCGCAGCGGCGAGATCGAACCGATTCTGGGTTATGCCGGACGTGACGAGCTGATCCATCGCGACGATCTGGTCCTGGAAGGCTGACATCGGTTCGTCCCGACAGCGATCGCTGCGCGAGCGCATGCTTTCCGCCGGAACCTTGATTGTTTCCCTGTGATGCATAAATCCGCTATTCTCGACCCCTTATTTTTTTCGTGTGACGTGATGTGCCATGACTGAATCGCTTTCCTTGCCCGAGCTTATGACCGATCTGGGCCGCCGCGCCCGCGCCGCCGCCCATGTTCTGGCCGGCGCGCCGAGCGAGGCCAAGAATGCCGCCCTTCGGGCTGCGGCAGCGGCGATTCGTGCTCACGCCGCAGACATCCAGGCGGCCAACGACCAGGACATGGCCGATGCGCGCGCCCGCGATCTGACCCCGGCGCTGCTGGACCGCCTTGCGCTTGATGACAAGCGGATCGAGGCGATGGCCAAGGGGCTGGAGGATGTCGCTGAATTGCCTGATCCGGTCGGGGTGGAAATGGCGCGCTGGCAGCGTCCCAACGGGTTGGACATCGCCCGTGTGCGCGTGCCGCTGGGCGTGATCGGGGTCATTTTTGAAAGTCGTCCCAATGTAACCGCCGACGCGGGCGCTTTGTGCCTGAAGGCGGGCAACGCCGCCATCCTGCGCGGCGGTTCCGAAAGTCTGCGGTCTTCGGGCGCGATTCATCGCTGCCTGGAAGAAGGACTGGCTGCCGCCGATCTGCCCAAGGCCGCGATCCAGATGGTGCCGACCTCGGACCGTGCTGCGGTGGGGATCATGCTGACGATGACCGATTTCATCGACGTGATCGTGCCGCGCGGCGGCCGTTCGCTGATCGAGCGGGTCCGCGCCGAAAGCCGCATTCCTTTGTTCCAGCATCTCGAAGGGTTGTGCCACACCTATATCGACCGGGCCGCCGATCTGGACATGGCGCGGCGCGTGGTGATCAACGCCAAGATGCGCCGTACCGGCGTCTGCGGCGCGACCGAGACGCTGCTGGTGGACAAGGCCGTGGCCGGGACTCATCTCAAGCCCTTGATCGAGGACCTTTTGGCCGCTGGTTGCGAGGTGCGGGGCGACGAAGCGGCCCAGGCCGCCGATTCCCGTGTTTTGCCCGCCGCTGAATCCGATTGGGGCACCGAATATCTGGACGCCATCATCTCGGTGAAGCTGGTCGACGGCGTCGAAGGCGCGATCCGGCATATCGAACGCTATGGCTCGCACCACACCGACGCCATCATCACCGGCGATGCGGGTGCAGCGGCGCGATTCCTGGCCGAGGTCGACAGCGCGATCGTGCTGCACAATGCGTCGACCCAGTTCGCCGATGGCGGTGAATTCGGCATGGGGGCCGAGATCGGCATTTCGACGGGTAAGCTTCATGCGCGCGGGCCGGTCGGCGTCGAGCAATTGACCAGCTTCAAATATGTCGTCCGAGGGGCCGGCCAGGTCCGGCCCTGAGGTGCGAACCCTTTCATGACGGATCTGAATGCTTGGGGCGGACGCTGGCGGCGGCGGGTCGGATTGCTGGGCGGGTCGTTCAATCCCGCCCATGACGGGCATCGCCATATCAGCTTGGCCGCGTTGAGCCAGCTTGGGCTGGACGAGATCTGGTGGCTGGTCAGTCCGCAGAATCCCTTGAAGCCGGCCAACGGCATGGCGGCTTTCAACGACAGGCTGGTCACGGCCCGGCGCGTGGCGCGCCACCCCAGGATCCGCGTCACCGGAATCGAGGCGGCCTTGGGCACGCGTTTTACCATCGACACGCTGACGACGCTTTTGCGCCGATTTCCCAAGGTCCGCTTCGTCTGGTTGATGGGGGCTGACAATCTGGCGCAGATTCCACGCTGGCGGCGATGGGCGTCGATCTTCAAAAGCCTTCCGGTTGCGGTTTTCGACCGCAGTCCCTATTCTTATCATGCGTTATCGGGTCCGGCGGCCCACCGTTTCCGGGCATTTCGGCGCATGGCGCGCCAAGCCCGGCGTCTGGCTCTCGAGGCTCCTCCGGCATGGTCCTATCTGCGTCAGCGCCGTCATCCAGCCTCGGCGACCGACATCAGGCGGGACAGACGGGAACGAACGTCATGAGCCAGCCGCCCGCTACCCGGAACGAACACAGCAATCATAAGGAGAGTCCGATTCCACCCGTGACCGCACAACCGGCCCAGCCGGAGACATTGGCCGCCATCGTCGTCGAGATGCTTGATGCCGATAAAGCCGAGGACGTGATCGTCATCGATCTTCGGGGACGTTCGCTGATCGCGGATCATCTGGTGATCGCCAGCGGCCGTTCTCAACGCCAAATCGTCGCCATGGCCGAACATCTTCAGGAAAAACTGAAGGGGGAAGGGCTTCGGGTGTCGGCGGAAGGTGTGGCGGCGGGCGATTGGGTCCTGCTCGATGCCGGGGACATCATCGTTCATTTGTTCCGCCCCGAGGTGCGCGCCTTTTACGCCCTGGAACGGATGTGGGGGATGCAGACGCCAGCGTCGGACGCTTCGTCTCGGGCGGTCTGACGCCGTTGCGTTATCACCTCGCCGCGATCGGGCATGCACGGAGCGGCCCGGAACAGGCCTTGTTCGAGATGTACCGGGCCCGGCTGGTAGCGCCCCTGACCCTGAAGGAACTGGAAGAAAAGCGACCGTTGCCGGATTCCGTCCGCATTGCGCGTGAAGGCGTCCTGCTTCTGGGCGAAATCCAGGATGGCGCACTGACCGTGGCGCTGGATGAAGCCGGACGGGAGATGGATAGCGAGGCCTTTGCGGCTTTCGTCCAGGGTGCGAAAGAGGATGCGCGGCCGGTTCTGACCTTTCTCATCGGCGGCGCGGACGGGCATGACCGGGCGGTTCGGGAGCGTGCGGATGTCATGCTGTCGTTCGGCCGGATGACCTGGCCGCACATGCTGGTCCGGGCTCTGCTGGCCGAACAGCTTTACCGCGCCGAGCGCATCCTGGCCAACCATCCCTATCATCGCCGATGACAGGACGCTCTGGTCGGCCTCTCTTCGTCATTGTCGTTCGTCGCGGCGCGGCGATCTTCCTGCTAACATGACAAGAATTGGGCTTTAAACGGATTTCGGATGAGCACAGATCCACCCTCTGGCGGCATTGCGAAAGAAGACGGCGATTCCTATGCGCTTTTCAGCGCGCGGATGGCTGGAACGAACATCAATGCCCAAACGCTGCTAGCAACGGATTTCCTTAATCATTTCAGTGAAGTCGTCATGCTGATCGAGATGATCCCGGACATGCCGGACTGTTTCGAGGAAGTTCTGGAATGGCAGCCCAAAAGTTATCTGGACCATTTCAGGGACAGCCACTTTCCGGACCGCGATCTGGCCATGGCGGCCTATGAGGCGGTGCCCGACCGCTACAAGACGCCGTTCGAGGATATCGTGACGCAGATGAACGCGCTGGTGGTGGTTTCCGTTGAACGGATCGGGGCCTGTCTGGAACAGGGTGGCGAAGGATTGCGGGATCTATGCCAGGAGGCGTCGCGCAATTTACAGAAGATGATGGATATTGCGAACGCCATCATCAATGGCAGCAGCAAAACCTTTGCCCAAGGCGAAATCGACGAGCTCATGGGTTTCTGAACCGTCATGAAAGCATCGCCGGTTTTCGGCACTTCATCAGGATATGGACGCGACGAAGCTTAAAAAAACCAAATGTTGGGGCGTGACAGGAGCTTCATGCCGGCTTTGGCGAGAATGGAACGGATAGTAACCCTTGTCTTAAAAGTTTGTTTCGGCAGATTCTTTTGTCTTTGATTATTGGAGTATGCTGTGCTTGCGGAACAAACGTCGAAAGCACCCTCTTCGGTAAAAAGGAACAAAGTGCCAAGGGCATTTTTTGATGTTATGATCGCTCGCATTCTTGACGGTTCGCCGCAATAACGACGGACCACCGGAATGGGAGGCTGAAGGAAATTGATTTAATCAATCGATAAGCGTTTGAAAAAAATTGGGCGATTGCCAGACGGGAAACCCGCGGCAAACCTGGGATAGAGATTAGAGACGGCAACTTAAACGGAAGAGTAGTACAGATGTCTTGGCAGCGTGATAGGTCTGAACATCGTCGGCGGGGCGGCGGTCGACGTGATGATTTCGGGGGAGATTTCGGCGGTTTTGAACCCCCACCCCAGCGGGCGCCTGCCCGTCCTGAATTCAACCGTCCGACAGTCGACCAAGCGAATATTTCGGCGACGGTCAAATGGTTCAACGCCACCAAAGGATTCGGTTTCGTTTCTCCGGTGGATGGGTCGGCGGACGCCTTCCTGCACATTTCGGCTTTGGAGCGGGCCGGTCTCGGCGAAGTCGGCGAAGGTGCTACGATGATTTGCGACCTTGGTCCGGGCCAGCGCGGCCCGCAGGTCGTCGTCGTGCATTCGGTCGATATGTCGACGGCGGCGCCGGTTCGTGCGCCGCGTGAAGCGGCGCCGCGTGGCGAACCCGGTCCCACGGTCGAAGGACGGGTGAAATTCTTCAGCGCAGATAAGGGATTCGGCTTCATCGCGGTCGATGACGGCGGCAAGGATGTCTTCGTGCATATCCGCGCCCTGGAGAAGTCCGGCTTGAAGTCCCTGGAGCCCGATCAGCGGGTGCGACTGACGATCACCATGGGTCAGAAGGGTCCGCAAGCGGAGTCGGTTGCGGTTTTGTAATCCCGACGCTTAAGGTCGTGGAGCATCAGGGTAGGGGCGGCGGTTGCCGCCCCTATCTTTTTGCGTGTATGCAAAAAAACGATTCAATTTTTCATTGAAAAAATTAAGCAAATATGGCTTTATTAGGTTGTGACAACGAGAAATTCTTCTAAGGGAAGATTGAAGCGCTAGAAATCAGGTCTGCCGACTGCGGAGACATCGATGGAATACCGGCTGCAAAACGCAACCTTTTCCGGTGGAAAGGAAATGGTTCTGACAATGCAAGGTGATCTTACACACCGGGATTTCGATGGCTTTCTCGATTTGACGGAACGGATGGCCGAATCGGGTGTTCAGCGGGTCAAACTTGATTTTGGCGGGTTGGAAACGATTGATTCAAGTGGGGTGGGCATGTTGCTGATGGCGTTCGACGTCGCCCGGCGTCACCGCATCGACATGACCATTCATAATGCGAGGGGGCAGGCAATGACGGCGGTCGTGCGGTCCCCCCTCAATGCGGTATTGACCTTGTCCTAGCACCTGTCTCCCGACCATCGCCGCGGCATCCGGAGCCCCCGCCCATCCGAACCGCGCTGTACCGGGAAACAATGACAGGTGTGCCTCCCCCCCGGCAGGAATTCCCCCCCGGCCGGGGGGGGGTTCTTAATCAAGGACGCCGCTTTATCAGCCCATGCTGGACTTGATGCCGTTCAGAAAAGCGCTGATCGAACCATCCAGCCGGTTAACCTCGCTCGACATTTCGCGGCTGACATCCAGCACGCCATCGGATGTCTTGCCGACTTCCTGCGTGGTGCCGCTCAGCATCTGAATCTGATCGTTGATGGCGGACACGTTTTCCGATGCCTGGCCGATGCTGCGGGCGATCTCTCCGGTCGCTGCATCCTGCTCTTCGATGGCGGCTGCGATCGATGTGGTCGCCTCGTCGATATCGGCGATGGTGGCGCGAATGGCGCGGATGGCGTCCGCGGCGTCGTTCGTAGCCGTTTGAACGGCGGCAATCTGGGTGCTGATGTCCTCGGTCGCCCGGCTGGTCTGGTTGGCCAGATTCTTGACTTCGCCGGCAACGACGGCGAAACCCTTGCCGGCGTCGCCGGCCCGCGCCGCCTCGATGCTGGCGTTTAAGGCCAACATGTTGGTCTGGTTGGCGATATCGGTGATCAGACGCACCACTTCGCCGATCCGCGCCGCCGAATCGGTCAAGCCCAGGACCAACCGGTCCGTCCGTTCGGCCTCGGTCACCGCGTTGGCGGTGATGGCCGAGGTCCGGGTGATCTGGCGGCTGATGTCTTGAATCGAGGCGGAAAGCTCGGTCGAGGCGGAGGCGACGATGCCGACATTCGCCGCCGCGTTCTGGGCTGCACCGACGACCGATTCGGCCCGCTGTGACGCCTCGGAGGCCAGCGCCGACATGGCTTCGGAAGCCGTGCGGACACGCCCTGATTCGTTGGCAATGGCGCCTGCGGCTTTTTGCACGCTGTCCTGGAAATGATCGGCCATGCCGGTCAGTTCGCGCCGCCTTTCCTCCTGCCGTCTTTGCTCGGCCTGCCGGTTGGCTTCTTCCAAGGTTTGCGCTTTCAGTGCGTTTTCCCGGCTGACTTCGACCGCCCGCGCCATTTGACCGATTTCATCCATGCGATTGATGAACGGCGTTTGGCGGGACAAATCCCCGTCGGCGACGGTTTTCAGGGCGGCCTGAACCGCGTTCAATGCGGCGAAGCTTTTCCGGGTGATCCAGAAGACAATCAAACCCAGGATGAGGGTCACGCCGACCGATATGCCGATGATTTTGTCGGTCAACGAATCGACCAGGACCATGAAGTCGTTTCGCGGCACGCCGACGAAAAGGATGCCGACAACCGCGCCTGAGGGGTCAAGGATCGGATCGTAACGCACATAATAGCGTTGCCCCAGAATGTCGGTGACCCCCTGATAACTTTGGCGTTGTCCGAAAACGGCGTCATGAGCCGGGCCGGGGGCGAGGCGCGTTCCGACAGCGCGGGTTCCGTCGGGTTTAATGATGGTGGTGGCCACGCGCTGATCGTTCATGAAGATGGTGGCGACGCCGCCGACCAGATCATGGATACGATCGACCAGGGCGTTGTCGCCGTTCAAGACTTCGGATCCGGCCATGAGACGGTCCTTGTCGATCGAGACGGTCTTTCCCTTGGTGTGAAGCAATTCCCAGGCAACGGCCATGCTGCTTTCCTGGCGGGTGATGATCTGCTTTTCCAACCCGCCGCGGACGCTGACGACCGTGATGACGATCAAGCACAGAGCCAGAATGGTCAGGGCCGCGATATTGAGGGCGGAAAGCTTCGCGCTCATGCTGGCGGAATGGATTAATCGGGGGCGCTGGGACATGCGATTCAAACCTGTGAACGGAAGGTCAGCCGGCGGATATGCCGGGGTGAATACTCCAGTCGTTCATAGGTGGATTATTTTAGAGGGCGATCAAGAGATTATTACCCTATGGTATAGGAAAACACGCTCATTTTTCGAGTTGAGGCGCGTCGGCAATGGCGTTGGCCAGGGCAACGAAGCGCGCGACCGCCGGACGGTTGTCCTCGCTGCGGTGCGCGATCATGAGCGGCATGACCGCGTCCGTTTCGGACAAAGGGAGAAAACGGACGCCTTCGATGGCGATGTGGCGCATGCCTTCGGGCACGATGGACACGCCGATCCCCGCAGCCGCCAGACCGACGATGGTCGACATCTGATGGGCTTCTAGAACGACGGCGGGGGCGAATCCCGCCTGGCGGCAGAGATCGGCGACTTTGTCATGCAGGCCCGGCCCTGCCTGACGCGGATTGAGGATGAAGGACTGACCGGCAAGATCCACTATCGATAACCGCTCACGCTGCGCCAGGGGATGGTCGGAGGCCAGCACGACCAGAAGCGGTTCCGTCAGGACGGGATGCAGAATCAGTCCCTTATGCTCGGCGGGGTAATTGGGCCGGACGAAACCGATATCCAGCGATCCCTCACTCAAGGCCGCCATCTGCTGGGCGGTCGGCATTTCGCGTAAGGACATGCGGATATGCGGCCGGTCCTGGCGGAAGCGGCTGACGGTGCGCGGCATGATCCGGCTGAACGGCGTTGAACCGGTGAACCCGATCTCAAGCCGCCCAGTTTCTCCGCGCGCGGCGCGGATGGCCACCCGCCGGGCGCGTTCGCTCTGGGCCAGGACGGCGGCGGCCTCGGGCAGGAACTGCCGGCCGCTTTCGGTCAATTGGACATGGCGGCGGCTGCGGTCGAACAGCTTTACCCCCAGGCTTGCTTCCAGCGCCTGGATCTGAATCGACAGGGCCGGCTGGGCGATGCCCAGTTTTTCGGCAGCATGTCCAAAATGCAGATCTTCGGCGAGGGCGGTAAAGGCGTACAGGTGACGTATTTCCATGGCTCTTATAGTTTTTTCATATCAATAGGGGGTTTAAAATACATTGATCGAATGAGAAAGCGGAGTCATGACCTTAACGAAGGGGCAAAATTTCAGGGGATATGGTTGGGGGCGTCGGCACATTGTCGTTCTCACGGCTGATCTTCCCGCTTTTTCAATGGGCTTCGTTTCCAGGATGGAACCGGGGCCGTGCAATTCTTGCGAGCCGCGCGCGGTGCATCCGTGTGCGGTCGTGTCGTGACAATGGCGGATCGGGATGACGAACAAGATGTCCGAAGAGGCGATCGATCTCGTTTTCATTCGCCATCAAAGCCTTGAACGGGCTGCCATGGTGGCCTTGCGGGTCGGGCGGGTTCTGATGGAAAGCGGCGCCAAGGCCGAGGTGGTGCAGCAGGGCGCATCGATGGTCGCCAAAGGGTTGGGAGCCGAAGAAGTCTATTGCCGCGTCGGCTACGCATCGATCAGCATGACCTTGAGCGCCGGTTTCCACACCATCACGCGGATGATGGGTGTGGGGGGTATCGGCGTCAATCTGCAGCTCAACCACGGTTTGCGCCAGCTCTGTTCCAAGGTTGCCAAGGGCGGCATGACTGCCGCCGAAGTGTCCGAGGAACTGACCCTGCTGGTGGAACGGACCCGGCGTCATCATTGGGTGGTGATGGCGTTGGCCGCCGGGATCGCCTGCGCCTCGTTCGGGCGACTTCTCGGGGTCGATTGGCATGCCGTGCTGCCGATCCTGCTGGCCGGCATGGTCGGACAAGCCATGCGTTACCATCTGCTCCGGCTCGGCCTCAATAGCTTCGTAATGGTCGGCCTTGTGGCTTTCGCGGCGGCAGGCTTGAGCGGGTATGGCGCGATGTTGGCGGGCAGCGCAACGGTAAAGATCGCCATGTCGGCCGCGGTGCTGCTGTTGGTTCCGGGTGTGCCGGTCTTAAACGCGCAAACCGATATCATGGAAGGCCACCCGACGCTGGGCAGCGCGCGGGCGGTGACGGTGCTCATGGTTCTGGTGTTCATGACCGTGGGAGTCTGGCTCGCCGAAGGGGTCTTGGGCGGCGGTCTCAAGGTGATTTCGCTGCATCATCCCGGTCTTTGGCATCAGGCTCTATTCGGGGCGATCGCCGCCGCCGGATTCGGCATCCTGTTCAATTTTGGCTGGCTTCCCCTGATCTGGGCCGGATTTGCCGGCGCATTGGCCTTGAGCGTGCGCACGCTGGGGCTCGATATCGGCTGGACATTGGAAGTGTCTTCCTTCGTCGCCGCTGCGGCGGTGGGGTTCAGCATGCATCTTCTGGATCTGTTTCCCAATCGCACGACCTATGCGGTCAACACGCTGGCGGTGGCGGGGTGCATACCGATGATTCCGGGCAGCGCCGCCGCTCAGAGCATCATGGGGTTGCTGGGGCTGACGGCTCATCCCATCGATGCCGAGATCAATCTGATTGCGACGGTCGAATACGGGCTGACGGTTTTCTTTACCATCGGCGCCATCGGCACCGGGCTGACCATCGCCACTCATCTGATGCGGCGTTCGGAATTCGCCTGAAACGCCGGCGGGAAGATCAGTCCTCGGTCTTGCTCTTGGACAGCCAGCGGATTACCTGCGGGGCGATGGCCTTGCAGGTCAACTCGGCCGAGACGGCGAGCTGGCTTTTTTCCTGATTGAGATGAATCAGGCTGTCGACGAGCTTGCGCAGGATGCTTTTGGCGAAATCGGGCCGGGACAGCACATCGACGACGCGTTCGCCGAACGCGAATTTCATCGCGGACAGCAAGATATCCGTCTTGTCGATATTAAGCCGCTGCAATTCCTCAAGATTAGGGGCGGCGATATAATAGAGCACGTCGCCATAGGTTTGCACCAAAGGCTTGTCCAGAGACGCGCAGACCATGAAGAAGTCCTTGTCGCGGGCGAAGAAATCGAACGCTTTGTCGCCTAGTGTGGTGCGGTACAGGCTGTACATGTCCTTGGACCATTGCGCGATGCCGTTCAGCGCCTCGGGACGGTAGGCCAGGACCTGGCCGAAATCCTCCCCGGCGGTTTGCTTGGCCTTCTTCAGCATCGCATGGTCCATGCCTGCGACGGTCAGAATCTGTTCGGCGGTGGTAAGAGCCAGGATATCGGATTCGAGCTCCATCAGATGGGCCGAAGAAAGACGCGCATAGGCGGCAAGAAGCGGAAGCTGCCAGTCGAAAGCCATGTGGCGGGTCAGTTCGCGCACCTTGCGTTCGTCGGCTTTGCCGCCGGTCTTGACCTCATATGTCTGGGTCGTCTTGAAGAACAGGAACCGTGTCACCGTGCGGGTGGCGGTGGTGATTTTTTCCTCTTCCCGGGTCAGATCGTCCAGGACATAGCGTGCGCAGGTCTTGACCAGAAGCTGCTGCACCTGAGCCAGGGTCACGCCGCAAACCAGGGGTTTGTCCTCTTCCTGGACCGGCTTGCCGTTTTTGTCCACGGCGATCTTGGCTGCCAATCCGGGGTTGGCCTTATAGGCCTGGATGAAATCATAAAGGATATTCGGATCATGGATGACTTGCGCGTATCCAATGTCCTTGTCCAGAAGCCCGGCACCATGAAAAAGCGTGATGGTTTTCTTCACGCCATCGATGATCCCCTTCTTCGTTTCGACGGCGAGATCGACCGGGGGGGGAACCGTTATTGCTGTCATAACCCTGCATTCCGACTGGACGAACCCCATGAATCCCTCTCTTGCCCGAGAGGGTCAACACTTTATACGCTGCATGGCGTTCCGTACTGGCGATTCGGCGATGCGTCTCTAGCGGCTCTGGGCAAAGGCGCAGCCCGCGCCGGAACAGCCGCCCGCGGCGCAGAAGGGGGCGGGTTCGGGTGCGGATTTTCCGCCGAGGCTGGGCGCCATGATGGCCTTGCCGACGCGGTTTTCCCCGCATTCCGGGCATTCGAGCGCGCCATCGGCCGCCTGGCGGTCGAAATCGGCGGCGTTGTCGAACCACATGGTCCATTCATGTTCGTTCGCGCATCGCACGCTGTAAAGAATCATCGCAAAAGCATCCTTCTCGGTTTTTCGGGTCCAGATAGGGCGGCGGAGCCGCCGAGGCGGAAAAGGTCTAGCGCGCTTCCCGCCGGTAACCCTTGCCCGCCATGCAGGACGCAACATAGCGGTCGAAGCGGCGTTGGGTGTCGGCGCGGTCAACCAGGCGTCCCGGCAGCATGCTGCGCTCATCGGGATCGGTGTAGCCGGCGGGGCCG
>JAYFRE010000097.1:0-9658 GCA_034926235.1 Rhodospirillaceae bacterium | reverse complement strand
CCGCATCCTGGCCGAGACCGGCGCTAAGCTGATATGGAAGCCGGTCTTGCTCGGCGGCATCTTCCAGGCGTCAGGAAATGTGAGCCCGATGAATGTTCCGGCTAAAGCGGCCTGGATGTCTCGGGACATGGAACGGTGGGCCGAGCATTACGGCGTCGGATTCAAAATGAACCCGCATTTCCCGATCAACACACTTTTCCTGATGCGGGGCGCGACCGGCATGCAACGAACAGATCGCTTCGCTGCCTATGTCGAGGCCATCTTCACCGGTCTGTGGCAGGAGGGGCTCAACCTCGGCGATACGGAAATTCTGCGGGACCATCTGGCGCGGCACGGTATCGATTTCGAAGCGCTGAAGACGTTGGCAGCGTCGGACGAGGTGAAGCTGTCGCTGAAAAACGCAACCGAGCAAGCGGTAGAGCGAGGCGTGTTCGGCTGCCCCACCTTCTTCGTCGGCGAAGAAATGTTCTTTGGCCAGGATCGGCTGCTGTTCGTTGAAAAGGCCCTCAAGGATTCCTGATCGGACGGAAATCGATCGAGGCAGCGCGGCGTTCCGCCATGAGGAAGCGGCTCTAACGGCGGCGGCATGAGCATGCCGGGGAAAGCCCCCTATTCGCGTTCTTGATGTGCGGAGAGAAGGAAAGGCGGTGTTTGGTCCACCGCCTTTCGCGCGCGTTTCTTATTTCGCCATCGACATCATCAGTTTGATGCGGTTGATCTGGTTGACCTCGCTGGCGCCCGGGTCGTAATCGACGGCGGCGATGTTCGCCTCCGGGAAACGCTTCTTTAATTCCTTCAACAATCCTTTGCCGGTGATGTGGTTGGGCAGGCAGCCGAAAGGCTGCATGCACAGGATGTTGGACACATCCGATTCCAGCAATTCGACCATCTCGGCGGCCAGCAGCCAGCCTTCGCCGGTCTGGTGGCCCAGCGAGATCAAATCCTTGGCCTTTTTGCGCAATTCCGAAAAACGGATCGGCGGGGTGAAGCGTTTGCTGCGGCGCAAGCCGAGGCGCATCGCCCAGCGGCACATCTCAAGGAAGGCGATCGAGGTCAGGCCCGAGGCATAGGCCCGCCACGGCCCGGCCAGATGACGGTAGTTGAAGACATGGTCGTAGAAAGAATAAAGCACGAAATCCATCAGGTCCGGCACGACTGCTTCGCCGCCTTCCTGTTCGACCACCTTGGCGGCGCTGTTGTTGGCGTCGGGGTGGTATTTCAGCAGGATTTCACCCACCAGCCCCACGCGCGGCTTGCGCTCCTCGGTGACGAGCGGCAACTGGTCGAACGCGCGGATCATGGCGAACATGGTCATGTCAAAGCGGATCGCGTTGCCCGAAACGATCGCTTTCTTGCAGCGTTCCGCCCATTCATCCGCCAGTTTCTGGGCGCTGCCCGGCACGGCTTCATAGGGTTGGACCCGGTGCAGCAGCCGCATCAGCGCGTCGCCGTAATAGCCGGCCATGATTGCCCGGCGCAGCATCCGTCCCGATAAGGTGAAACCCGGATTTTTGGCGTAGCCGCTCATGTTGAAGGAGATGATCGGGATGTGGTCGATGCCCGAATCCACCAGCGCCTTTTTCAAAAAGGCGATGTAGTTGGTGGCGCGGCAGCCGCCGGCGGTCTGCGAGATCAGCAGCGCGATCCGGTTGGGGTCGAACTGGTCGCTGCGGATCGCCTGAAGCAGTTGGCCGACGACGACGATGGCCGGGAAACAGGCGTCGTTATTGACATGGCGCAGGCCTAGATCGATGGCCGCCCGGTCCACCGACGCCAATTGCCGCACCTTGTAGCCTTCGGTCTGGAACACCGTTTCTAAGAACTGGAAGTGAATCGGCGACAATTGCGGGATCAGGATGGTGTGGGTGTCGCGCATTTCCTTGGTAAAGGGCGGCGGATCGCGGTATGCGGCGATATGGGGCCGCGTTTCTTCCTTGCCCTTGCGTTCGCGCATGGCGGCCAGCAAGGACCGGATGCGGATGCGCGCCGGTCCCAGATTGGCCCCTTCATCGATCTTGATCTGGGCGTAAAGCCGGCCCTTGCGGGTGACGATCTCTTCCAGCTGGTCCGAGGTGATGGCGTCCAGTCCGCAGCCGAACGACACCAGTTGCAGCACAGCCAGATTGTCGGCGTCGGCGGCATAGGCCCCGGCGCGGTACAGGCGGGAATGATAGGTCCATTGATCGACCACCCGCAAAGGACCGGGATCGGGCATCAGATGGGCGACCGAATCCTCGGTCAGCACGCCCATCCCGCAGGAGGTGATCAATTCGGCGATGCCGTGATGGACGCCGGGATCGACATGATAGGGATGCCCCGCCAACACGATGCCGAAATCGCCCGAGGCTTCCAGTGTGGCCAGCGCCCGTTCGCCTTCCTGGCGGATGTCGGCTTTGAACCGTTCCATCTCGGCGAAGCCCTGGCGTACGGCCGAATCCAGCTCACTCGACGGGATGTCGGCGAAAGCGGGGATGTCGCGCAGGCGTCTGGACAGGAAATCCTTATCCAGGGGCAGGAACTGGTGGATGATGGGGATGTTCTTTTCCTGCAACTCGCTGATATTGCGGGCCAGAAGTTCCGGATAGCCGATCACCACCGGGCAATTATAGATCCCCGCCTGCGAGGCGAAATCCCGCTGCTCGAAGGGCAGGCAGGGAAAGAAGATCTGATCCACCTTGCGGTCGATCAGGTCCAGTATATGGCCGTGGGCAAGCTTGGCCGGATAGCAGACCGTCTGCGAGGGAATGGTTTCGTAGCCTTTGAAGAACAATTCCTTCGATGACGGCGCGGACAATTCGACCCGATAGCCCAGCGCGGTGAACATCGTGAACCACAAGGGATAGTTTTCGTAGATGTTCAGCGTGCGGGGGATGCCGATGACGCCGCGCCAGGCCATGTCGCGGGGCAGCGGCCGATAGGGCTCGAACAGGCGTTTATATTTATAGCGGAACAGATTGGGCAGCTTGCGCGGCGCAGCAGCGCCGGCCCCCCGTTCGCAGCGGTTGCCGGATACGAAGCGGCCGCCATCGGCGAATTGGGTGA
The DNA here is from genome assembly GCA_034926235.1 of Rhodospirillaceae bacterium. Taxonomy (GTDB): domain Bacteria; phylum Pseudomonadota; class Alphaproteobacteria; order Rhodospirillales; family Magnetospirillaceae; genus JAYFRE01. Next base: position 6,616 of record JAYFRE010000097.1, on the reverse strand, counting down.
TGGTCAGCAGGCAATGATTGCCGCACAGGCGGCAGCGCGACGCCTCGGCCTTGGCGGAAAAGCGCGACAGTTCCTCCGGACTCAACAGCCGGGTCCCGTCCGCGTCCGGGCCGCGCTCCTTGGCGATGAGGGCTGCGCCGAACGCCCCCATCAACCCCGGAATGCCGGGGCGCACCACCGGACGTCCAAGCTGAAGTTCAAGCGCGCGCAACAGCGCGTCATTGGCAAAGGACCCGCCTTGCGCCACGACATGCTCGCCCAGCTCGTCGGTATTGTTGATCTTGATGACTTTGTAGCAGGCGTTGCGGACCACGGAATAAGACAGGCCGGCGGCGATGTCGCCGACATCGGCCCCTTCTTTTTGCGCCTGCTTGACCTTGGAGTTCATGAACACGGTGCAGCGCGTGCCCAGATCGACCGGATCGTGCGCCGACAAGGCGGCGTCCACGAAGTTGGGCAGCGGCATGTCGAGCGAGGCGGCGAAATTCTCGATGAACGAGCCGCAGCCGGCGGAGCAGGCTTCGTTCAGCTGGATGCGGTCGATGCTGCCGCCCCGGATGCGCATGCATTTGATGTCCTGGCCGCCGATATCCAGGATGAAGGTCACATGGGGGTCGAAAAAACGCGCGCCGGTATAATGGGCGACGGTTTCGACCTCGTCGATGTCGGCGCGCAAGCCCGCTTTCAGCAAGCCGCTGCCATAGCCGGTGGCGGCTGCGGCGCGGATGGTCAGGCCGGGATGTTTGCTGGCGTAAATTTTCTTCAAGATGGCGACGGCGGCGTTGAGCGGATCGCCTTTATTGGGCCCGTAAGAGGAATAAAGCAGCCGGCCGGCATCATCGATCAGCGCGGCCTTGATCGTGGTCGAACCGCTGTCGAAGCCGAGCCAGGCATCGCCTTGGGCCCCCTCCAGGGGCCGGCGCTCCACCGTCTGTCCGGCATGGCGGCGGCGGAACGCCTCCATTTCCTCTTTATCGGTGAACAAGGGCTCTAACCGCTGGCTGTCCTTGGTTCCGGTACCGTCTTGTAAGGCGCTCAGGATCGGGGTGAGCAAGCGGGGAGGCCGCGAGGCCGTGCGCTTGATATGCAGAGCCGCGCCCAAGGCGACGAAATATTCCGCGCCTTCGGGACAGATCGCTTGGTCGTCGGCCAGCTTCAGCGTGCTTTTGAAGCTTTCGCGCAAGGATTGCAGGAAGGCCAGCGGCCCGCCCAGAAACACCACCTTGCCCTTGATCGAGCGGCCCCGGGCCAACCCGCTGATGGTCTGGTTGACCACCGCCTGCATGATCGAAGCGGCGATGTCTTCACGTGCGCAGCCTTCGTTCAGAAGCGGCAGGATGTCGGATTTGGCGAAAACGCCGCAGCGCGAGGCGATCGGATAGACGGTCTTGTGGCGCAGAGCCATCGCGTCCAGCCCGGCGGCGTCGGTATGGATGAAGGCGGCCATCTGGTCGATGAAGGCCCCGGTGCCGCCGGCGCAGGTTTCGTTCATGCGCTGGTCCAGCCCGCCGGTGAAATAGGTCAGCTTGGCGTCCTCGCCGCCCAGCTCGATCGCGACGTCGGCGTCGGGGATGTATTCGCGGATGCTCAGGCCCGAGGCCATGACTTCCTGGACGAAGGGCAGATCCATCTCGGCCGATAGCGCGATCGCGCCTGATCCGGTCAGGCCGATCTGCCAGGTATATGTGGGAAAGGCGTCATTGATCTTGTTCAGTAAGGCGGCGACCGCCCCGCGCACTTCGGATAGATGACGCCGGTATTCGGAAAAAAGGATAGTGCCTTCAGAGCTAAGAACGACCGCCTTGACGGTGGTCGATCCGATATCCAGCCCGATGAAGGCCGTGCTGTCCGTCATTCAAGACTCCGCTTTTGGTGAAAGGGGGCCGGCGGGCGGCGCGTTTCTTCCGTTCGGCGTCCGCGTCTGCTGCGGGCCGTCCGGAAAAAGGGGATGGGATGGGGCAAGCGCCGCGCTATCGCTTCGCCCGTGCGGACGAAGGATGAAGCGCGGCCTGTTTGCAGCTTGGCCCGTCAGGCTAGGGCGATTCGGGGCGGCATTCGACAAGACCCGCCTCGTCCCCGGCCAGGATTTCAAGAGTGGCCCAATCCCCCTTGGTCCACCAGATATAACGGCCGCCCGCATAGCGTGCGCCCGAAGCGGAAATGACATTGGCGGCGACGATCGTTTCATCGTTCAAGCTCAAGATCGCCAGTGCGATCGACGGGTCGGCATTGATGTAATCGACCTCGACCCCCCGTTCACCGCAGCGATAGTTGGCATGGGTGGTGCTGATCTCGCCCGCGCCGGGGACCGAGATGGTGATGGTCGGACCGACAGGGTCGACGGCGGAAGCAAATCGGGCCAGGATCTGGTCCTTGGCGTCGAGCAGCAACAGACGGCCTTCTTCGACCCGCCAGGCGGCGCTGTTCTGGAACACATGGAACAAGCGCGATTCCTGCTCCATCAAGGGAGGCAGGCAGGCGCGCCGCGTCGAGGCCATCGGGCCGAAAGCGATCGCCGATCCGGCAATTCCGGTGCGGCCGAAATAGCGGTTGCAGCCGGAGCTGCCGCCCGTTTCGCCATTTTCGACCAGATCGAGTGTGGGCGCGGCGGCGCCGGCTATCGCCGGAACACCATCGATTTCCAAGGCCCGCCAGGGGCCCCAGGGAGGGGAAGCTGTGTCGCCGGCCAGACAAACGCCGGAACCCGTGGCGGCAAACAGCATCAGGGAAAGGAGAAACCTGCGCGTCATCGTCGTCACCTTTGTTCTCTTTCGACTAGCATGCCGGTTTCCGGAGCAAAAGATCAAGCCATCGATAGAATAAGTAAAAAAACGATGCGGATTGGCTTTTCCGTACCGCGACGAGGCGGGGCAGCGGAACTGGCGGGGCGGCGGGGAATGATGCGGGCGTTCGCGCGGTTCTGGTTTTCGGCTGCGCTTGTTTGTCCCCAAAATCAGGCGGTGCGGGCCGATCCTGAAAAAAGGTCAGGGTCATTTTCATCGATTTTGCGAAGGCATTCGTATGGTGTGAGAGGACAGGATGCCGTTGACGCGTCCTGGGAAGAAAATCCCTCGGCATTTTCGGTCCAGAGAAGGCCTTCTTTTTGCGTTCTCCAGGGACGACGCCCTGGATTTTGCGCCGTCTTGGCGGTTATGGTGACCGCCATCCTTCCATTTTCTGACAGCATCCGGACAGACTGCCCCATGGCCGACAAAGCTCCTTCCTGGTTGAAACCCGTCGTCGATTATGCGCCGCTGGTGATCTTCGTCGCCGCCTATGCTGCCGGGGGATTGATGACGGCGACCGCCGCCTTGATGATTTCGACCGCTTTGGTGCTGGTTGTGTCGCTGGCGCTGACGGGCAAGGTGCCGATTGTGCCGTTGGTCACGGCGCTGGTGGTCGGCGTTTTCGGCGGGCTGACGCTGTGGCTGAACGACGAAACCTTCATCAAGATGAAGCCGACCATCGTCTATGTTCTGTTTTCGGCGGTGGTTGGCGGCGGGCTGCTCTTCGGACGGATTTTCCTCAAGTCGCTGTTCGGCGAGGCGCTGCCGTTGGACGATCATGGCTGGTGGCGGCTGTCGATCCGTTTCGCGCTGTTTTTTCTAGCGATGGCGGTGGCGAATGAAATCATCTGGCGCAGCTTTCCGACCAATTGGTGGGTCTTATGGAAGGTGCCGGGCAGCATCATCCTGACCCTGGCCTTCATGGTCTGCCAGATGCCGCTGATCCAGCGGCATTCCCGCGGCGAACGGAAATAGAACGTTTCTTGAATTTCCGTGAACGCGGCTTATTTCTTGATCATCTCGGCCGGTTGAGCACGGGACTTTCCGTGTCGCGGTGAAATAGGTTATACAAATAGCACCGACCGGAAAAGGGTGGGACGATCCGTCGCATCCATCTTAAAGAAAGAATAGGGAGAGCCCGTTGCTGCCTTACGATATGCCGCTCTATCGTCCCCCGTCCGAGGGGAACAATCTGATCGTGCAGGCCACCTATGGCTGCAGCTTCAACCGGTGCAGCTTCTGCTCGATGTATAAGGGCAAGGAATTTACCGCCCGGCCGCTGGAGGATGTTTTCCGGCATATCGAATTCCTGGTCGGTCACTGGCCCGACGCAGACCGGGTGTTTTTGGCCGATGGCGACGCCATGTGCCTGCCGGTCGAAACGCTGGAAGCGATCTGCGACAAGCTGGCCCAGGAACTGCCGAACCTGACCCGCATCACCGCCTATGCCTCGCCGCGCGATCTGGCGCGCAAAAGTCTTCAGGATTTGGAAAGGCTGCGGGCGCGCAAGCTGACACAGGTCTATGTCGGCGTCGAATCGGGCTCGCCCGAAGTGTTGAGCCGCGCAGTCAAGGGCGTCAGTCCCAACGCGGTCGTCACCGGCATCAACAAGGCCATGGATGCGGGAATGAAGGTGTCGGCGACCGTGATCCTGGGGCTGGGCGGCCAGAAATATTCGGCCGAGCATGTTCAGGGCACCGCCGACGTGATCAACCGCGCCGCGCCGACTTATCTGTCCACGCTGCAATTGGCGCTGGAAGCGGATGTCTATGACGGCTTCATGAAAAGCTGGAAGGGCGATTTCGCTTTTCTGGACGATGCCGCCATCTTGGAAGAGATGCGATGTCTCCTGACCCAGTTGGAGCCGAAACGCCCGGTGATTTTCCGATCCAACCACGCCTCGAACGCTCTGCCGCTGGCGGGAACGCTGCCCAAGGATACGGCCCGTCTGATCGCTCAGATCGAAAACGCCCAGAAGGGTGCGGCAGCGCTGCGCCCGGAATGGATGCGGGGCTTCTGATCTGCCGCTGACGGCTGCGTCCGCTAAGGGGGATAGCTCCCTAGCGGACGCGCCAGCGGGAAATGTCGGTGGGCGGGGGTTGGTTGCCGGGGCGGGAGCCGCCGTCAGGGCGGTTCCTGCCCGGATCGCTTATCTTTTGCACGCCGCGCCGGAACAGGCCCAGAAAGGCGAACAGCAGGGCAGGCGGCGCGAACACCCAGACGGCCTTTTCGACCCAGACCAGAAAATCTTCCTGTCCTTTGGCAATGATCAGCCCGTCCTTGCAGACATAGCGTTCCGAGAACGTGCCGGTGCAGGCGTTCAACTTTTCCACCATTTCCGGCGTCCGGAACCCGAATTCGTGGAAGTTGCCGGCAAAGAATTCCTGGTAGGCGGTGGCGAGAATCCAGATCACGCTGATAAAAGTTACTGCCGAACGGATGGAGAGGCGCGGTCTTGGCTGGGCCATGGATATGTTCCGGACGGTAAGAGTGACAGAAAGGGTCCCGATAGGAACCTATTCTAGCAAGATCGGCACGTTTCAGCATCGGCGCGGGTGTCGATCTGGCCTTTCGGCAGATATCCTGCGCCGGGAAAGCGGATGCCGAGACACTGGCGTTCCCGCGTTCGACAGCGTATATGGTCTCTCTCCTATCTGTTTCGTAAAGTCGGGGAAAGTATAAGAGGGCACTATGGCCGAGAAATGGACTCCGGACAGTTGGCGGAACCGCCCAATCCGGCAGATGCCGGACTATCCCGATCAAAAGCGGCTCGATGCGGTCGAGACGCAGCTTAAAAGCTATCCGCCTCTGGTCTTTGCCGGCGAAGCCCGGCGTTTGAAGGCCAGGCTGGCCGCTGCGTCCGAAGGTAAGACCTTTGTCCTTCAGGGCGGCGATTGCGCCGAAAGCTTCGCTGAATTCCACCCCGACAAAATCCGCGACACCTTCCGGGTTCTGTTGCAGATGGCGGTCGTGCTGACCTTCGGCGCGGCTTGCCCGGTGGTCAAGGTCGGACGCATGGCCGGCCAGTTCGCCAAGCCCCGCTCGGAACCGTTCGAGACCATCGGCGATGTCAGCCTGCCGTCCTTCCGCGGCGATATCGTCAACGGGCCGGATTTCACGCCCGAAGCGCGCACGCCCGATCCGGACCGGCTGGTCCAGGCCTACAATCAGTCGGCAGCGACGCTGAACCTGCTGCGCGCCTTCGCCCAGGGCGGCTATGCCGATCTGCACAAGGTCCATCAATGGAATCTGGGCTTCGTCGCCGACAATTCCAGCGCGCGCTACCGCGATCTGTGCGCGCGGCTGGACGAAACGCTGTCCTTCATGGAAGCCTGCGGCGTCACCTCCGAGACGACGCCGCAGATCCGCGAAACCGATTTCTTCACCTCGCACGAGGCGCTGCTGCTGCCCTATGAGCAGGCGTTGACGCGCATCGATTCCACCACCGGCGACTGGTACGACTGCTCGGCCCATATGCTGTGGATCGGCGACCGCACCCGCCAGGTGGACGGCGCGCATGTCGAATTCCTGCGCGGCGTCAGCAATCCGCTGGGCTGCAAGGCTGGACCTTCGACCACGGCGGACGATCTGTTGCGCCTGATCGACATCCTCAATCCCGCCAACGAGCCCGGACGCCTGACCATCATCACCCGCATGGGTGCGGACGCGGTCGAGACCAAGCTGCCGCCGCTGTTGCGCGCGGTCCGCCGCGAAGGACGCAGAGTGGTGTGGGTGTGCGATCCGATGCACGCCAACACGGTCAAGATGGGCCAGTACAAGACCCGTTCCTTCGACCGCATTCTGGCCGAGGTGCGGGGCTTCTTCGCCGC
>JAYFRE010000037.1:0-9299 GCA_034926235.1 Rhodospirillaceae bacterium | reverse complement strand
TACCGTCATTGTCGTCGGGGAAACCGCGCGGGCGGCGAGTTTCGGGCTGAACGGCTATGAACGCGACACCACGCCGGAACTGCGCCAGCGAAACGTGCTCTATTTTCCCGATACGGTAAGCTGCGGCACGGCGACGGCCGTTTCGATGCCTTGCATGTTTTCGCGCTTCACGCGCAGCGAATACAGCTACAAAAAAGGCATCGCCAACGAAAACCTCGTCGATGTGCTTACCCATGCGGGGCTGGACGTGGAATGGTGGGACAATAATACTGGCCACAAGAATATCGCCAAACGCATCCCGTCGCGCAGCATGAGCAACACGCCGGATTCCCGTTTTTGCGCAACCGGCGAATGCACGGACGGGATTTTCCTGGACCCCTTGGCCGAAAAACTGGCCTCGGCGACAAAGGACACGGTCATCGTCTTGCATCAAATCGGCAGCCACGGCCCCACCTACCATATGCGTTACGACGCCGGGCACGCACTCTACCAGCCGGCCTGCGCCAAAACCGACCTGACCGCCTGCTCCCGGCAGGAAGTCGTCAACGCCTATGACAACTCCATCGCCTATACGGACTGGTTCCTGGCCCGGATCATCGATATGTTGGCTCAGACTTCCAGCGTGTCGGGGACGCTCGTCTATATGTCCGATCATGGCGAATCCCTGGGCGAAAACGGTCTTTATCTCCACGGAGCCCCTTACTGGATCGCCCCCGCCATGCAGACCCGCGTGCCGTTCCTGATCTGGATGTCGCAACCATTTGAACAGGCGATGGCCGTCGATCGTTCCTGTCTGGCCGGACGCGCCCAAGGCCAATCGCAGGACGCTCTGTTTCATAGCGTGCTGGGATTGCTGGACATCGAAACGTCGGTCCGCGACCCGGCTCTTGATCTTTTCGCCGGTTGCCGTGGAAACGCCCGCGATAAAACGAGGACGGGGTCATGAATGAAGAAGCGTCGGTCTCTCCCCATCCGGCCAAGCCCGACCGCAAGACCGGATTCGACCATCTGATCGCCGCCGCCAATTACAGCCGCCAGGGATTGCGCCGTCTGTGGCGCGAATCGGCGTTCCGTCAGGAATGTCTGCTGTCCGCCATCATCTTCGCGGCGTTCCTGGCTGTGGGCGCGCCGCTTCTCGCCTATCTCGGCATGCTGGTCCTGACCGGGATCGTCTTCGCGCTGGAAGCGCTCAACACCGCGGTCGAAACCCTGGTCGATCACGTTTCGCCGGACTGGACCGTCATGGCCCGCAACGCCAAGGATTTGGGTTCGGCGGCGGTGGCGATCATGGTCGTCGTCCAATCGCTTTGCGCCATCATCGTCATTCTGGCCGCGCTCGCCGCCTGACGCGCCCTCCGGTTCTTATCCTCGATCCACAGGGGATGACGGCAAGGATGGAATCCGAGCGCCGTTCTTGTCCCGATACATCGCCCGGTCGGCATGCGCCAGAAGCTCCGTTGCGGAACGGCCATCGGTGGGAAAACGGGCGAAACCGATACTGGCTCCGACCGTCATGATCGCGCCGCCATGGGTCTGGGGTAAAGAAACCGTCTCGACCAGTTTTGCCCGAAAACTGTCGGTATCGAGAGATTCAGGCCCGCTTTCGACGATAATGACGAATTCATCGCCGCCATAGCGCGTCACGATGTCGGTCCGCCTTACCGCCGCCTTCAGCCGGAACGCCACCACCCTAAGCACGAGATCGCCGCAGGCATGGCCATAGATGTCGTTGATCTGCTTGAAATCATTCAGATCGATCAACAGCACATAGCCTTCCTGGCCATTGCGCTGCGCCCGCAGGATGGCCCGCTCAAGTTCTTCTTCCAAGGTCAACCGGTTGCCCAAACCTGTCAATGGGTCGCGCCGGGCAAGCCGCATCAGGGTTTTTTCATTGTCGCGCAACTTGTTCACGGCGTCGGCCAGGCGCTGGAGCTGGCGGTCGTTTTCCAATGAAGCCCCGATGATGTCCGCCACGGTTTGCAGGAAGGAAATCGCATCCTCGGCCCAATCCTGCCCGTCGGCGAAATGACACACGCACAGACAACCATACCAATGGCTTTGTCCCCATACCGGCAACAGAACCAAGCTTCGCGGGCTCTCGCCACACAAGATGAACCGGTCGGATTCGGACAGCGCATCGGCGTCGACGATGACGGGCTGGCGGACCGACAATCTCTCTTTCCAATGCGCCTTCCGTCCTTCCAATGCGCCGATCCAGGACGGGTGTTCCCTGTTCGGGACGCCGCCGCTTTGGGCGATTCTCACCAGGCATAGCCGGTCCTGCCCATCGGTCCTGTTCTCGGCCAGCGTCACCCGCCCGCTCTGCGTCGCCAGCCGCACCTGTTCCAGCAGATCGTCGAGCGATGCGTCCTCGCCGCCGGTTCCGTTCGCCAGCAACGTCCCGGCACAGCGGGCCAAGGTTTCCTGGCGCAAAAAACGCGTATCCAGCTCGCTCATCAGTTTTTCGTAGGCGCGCATGACGTCGCCCAATTCGTCATTGCGCTCGGCCGCCGCCGTCCGCAGACTTTCGCCACACCGGTCCACGCCGATATGGTTGTCGATGGCGGCGCGGAAACGGGCCAGCGGCACCGAAACCAGATGGCGGAAAACCAGCGCGGCCCCGGCCAGCATGACCGAAAGCATGGCGAGAAAAATCCCGAGATAGTGCCACAGGATTTCCGAGATCGTCCGGATGATGGACGAATGGTTGAAACGGATGTCCATCACGCCGACTTCGTAGCTGCGCCCGTTTTCATCGACATAGAAGATGGGCTGGCGGTAAGGACCCAAGATCGGCCCGCTTTCATCCGATGTCGTGCCGACGATCTCCCGGCGGTTACAGGCGTCTTGCAACCGGACCGACGATACGTTGGGTAGACCGCTCAGCATGTCCACGATGCCCTGCGAGGTCGAATCGTCGCAATCCCACAATGGCTTGACCAGCGCGCCGGCATAAGTTTGCACCGTCTCTTGCCGCTGCTGCTCGCGCGCCGTTTCTTCCATCCGGTAGCTGATCCATATGGCGGCCGTGGCGGCGCACAGAAAGGTAAACACCAACGGCACGCATAACAGAACGATGAAACGCCGGTACAGTGGATACCGGGCCCGATCCTGCCTGACGCTCATTTCGCCCCCAGCCGGATCAAGAGGGGGCGGTAGCGCAGCGGCACCAGATGATGGTCGTAGAAGGGATTGGGAATCTCGATGACCGTGCGCCGGACGAATTCATGCGCCGGCAGCCGCCTGTTGTGGCTGTTCCAGATCTCCAGAAACCGCCCGTTCGCCACCAGGATGTCGAATCCGCGCTGCAAGGCTTCGTAAAGCGCATCTGCATCGGCCTTGGGCGACACCCAGACGAAGCGGAACCATGGATAATGCACCAGGATATGGGAATCCACGGTCAGTTGCGGATAGCGCTCTTGGACATGCTTCAGGAAGTAATCGAGAGATTCTTCCAACCCGAGCGGAAAAAGATCGATATATCCCGCCTCCATCGGCTGGGCGAATTCGCCATTGGCCCAATCCTTGACATCTTTGGTCGGGATACCCGCCGCGCGATAGATGGCGGTGTCCATCCATCCCACATTCTGTCCAATGGTAAACGCCGCAAGATCAGCCGCCGTTCGGACATGAGCCAGCTTGTCCTGTTGAGATCGCAGCACGAAATTGACCCGATAGCCGAGCATCCCCCGGTCGAGCGGAATCGGGATCATGCGCAGCCGCCCTTCCGCCACCAGTTTCAGCCGCTCCGGCGTTGCCGGCATCATGTCCAGATGCGTCTGCCCCTCGCTCATCATGAACATGTTGCGCCGTTCATTGCCGATCGGCGCGTCCCTGAAATCCGCCTTCATACCCGCCGCATCCAGGGCCGCCAGCACCAGTTCCCGGGCATGGCGGAGATGCGGCTCGTTCTGCATGACGAAGGTTTCCGCCTCTGCCGATGTCCCCAACAAGAGGGAAATCAGCGCCGCACCTGCGAACGCTATCGTCCTTCCATGCCTCCTTCGTCCAGGCTCCGTTTCTATTTGGGCGCGGCTAAACACTTTTTCCTGCTCAAGAAGGGGAGGATGTTTCTGTCATCGCGTTTTACAACAAACGCTTACCACCCCTGTTTTTCGATAGAATAAGCCAAAAGAGGCCGCAGTGAGAAGACCGTGCAAAGGTATGGACCATTCGGACGGCGCACCTATTCCGTCTAATTGCCGCTGAAATGAACTAAAATCAGGCAAATGACCATTTCCGCGCCATTCTCCGCCCTTTCTCTCTCGTTTTTTCCTCCGGCATCGCGTCTTATGTAGAATGGCCCTGAATTTGCAGGGGTTTTATCCCAGGCAACGCGGAGGATTCTCGTGAAGCAGCCCGTTTTCTTCGACGAGATGCATAACGACGGCAGCGTCCGCCCGGCTTACAAGCAATATGCTTCCTGGCTGCATTCGATCCCGCAAGATATCCTGCAGCAACGTCACGATCAGGCGAATTCCCTGTTCCGCACCGTCGGCATCACCTTCAATGTCTATGGCGAGGAAGGCGGCGTCGAACGCTTGATCCCGTTCGACATCGTGCCGCGCATCCTGTCAGCTGAAGAATGGGACATCGTCGAAAGCGGCGTGATCCAGCGCATCGACGCGCTCAACGCCTTTATCACCGATGTCTATAACGATCAGGAAATCCTGCGTTCCGGCCGCATTCCGCCTGAACTGGTGCTCACTAACGACGCTTTCAGGCCCGAAATGCTGGGGTTGAAGGTGCCGCGTTCGGTCTATGCCCATGTTTCAGGCGTGGACATCGTGCGCATCGACGCCGAAACCTTCTATGTGCTGGAAGACAATGCGCGCACCCCGTCGGGCGTTTCCTACATGCTGGAAAACCGCCAGGCGATGATGCGGCTGTTCCCGGATCTTTTCAGCGCGCATTCGGTTGCGCCGGTCAGCCATTATCCGGAATTGCTGCAAGCGACCTTGCGCTCGGTTGCCCCCAGGGGAGTGGACGACCCGACCGTGGTGCTGCTGACCCCAGGCCAGTACAACAGCGCTTATTTCGAACACGCTTTCCTGGCCCAGGAAATGGGGATCGAGCTGGTCGAAGGCCAGGATCTGTTCGTCGATGACGGCTATGTCTTCATGCGCACCACCCGGGGACCGAAACCGGTCCATGTGATCTATCGGCGCATCGACGACGATTTCCTGGACCCGCTGACCTTCCGCGGCGATTCCACCCTGGGCGTGCCCGGCCTGATGGCCGCTTACCGCATGGGCCGGGTGACGGTATGCAACGCGATCGGTTCCGGCATCGCCGACGACAAAGCGATCTATGCCTACATGCCCGAGATCATCCGCTTTTATCTCGGCCGCGAACCGATCTTGAAGAACGTCCCCACCTACACCCTGCGCAAACCCAGCGATCTGGCTTACACGCTCGAACATCTACCCGAATTGGTGGTCAAGGAAGTTCACGGTTCGGGCGGCTACGGCATGCTGGTCGGTCCCGCCGCCAGCAAGGCGGAGATCGACGCTTTTCGCACCAAAATCACCGCTCATCCGGACGGTTTCATCGCCCAGCCGACACTGGCCCTATCCACCTGCCCGACCTTCGTCGATCAGGGAATCGCCCCCCGCCATGTCGATTTAAGACCGTTCGTGCTGTCGGGCACGACGACGCAAGTGGTTCCGGGCGGGCTGACCCGCGTCGCCATGCGCAAGGGTTCTCTGGTGGTGAATTCCTCCCAGGGCGGCGGAACCAAGGACACATGGGTGTTGGAGAAGCCGAATGCTCGGGCGCGCCGCTGACAATATTTTCTGGATGGCGCGTTATGTCGAACGCGTCGAAGATACCGTGCGGCTGCTTTGCGCCACCGCGCTGACCGCGCTGCTGATCGAATCCGCCGAAGGATCGGGCGACGATACCGTTTGGGCCAGACCCTTGCTGCTGACCGGACGCATGAACGATTTTCTCGACCGCTACGAACAGATCAGCAGCGGCCGGGTGATGGCCTATATGCTGCTCGACCGCGACAATCCCGCCAGCGTCAAATCGGTCTTGGCGCGGGCGCGGGAATGCGCCCGCGCCACCCGCCATTTGCTCACCAACGAGGTCTGGGAGGGCATCAACAAAACCTGGCTGGCGATCAAGGACCTGCATTACGATTCCTTGCAGCAAAGCGCCATCGACGATCATCTCGACTGGCTGACCGAACGATGTTTCCTGTTCCGGGGCGCGCTGTTCGGATCGATGCGCCGGGACGAAGGGTTGCACTTCGCCAATCTCGGGCTTTATCTCGAACGCGGCGATCATACCGCCCGATTCCTGGCCTCGCAGCCGGAACGTCCGGGCCAGAACGACGATTCGGCAAGCCGGGTGCGGGAATATTACGAAGGCACCGCCCTGTTGAAGGCGCTTGGCTCCTACCGCGCCTACCGCGAGACCTTCGCCAGCAATCTCGATTTCGCCCGCATCGCCGAATTGATGATCCTGCATAGCGCCGTGCCCCGTTCCTTGCGCGGCGCGGTGGACGAAATTGTCAATTCGCTGCGCGTGCTCAATCCGGCGGCGGAATCGCTCAAGGCCGCGTATGAACTGCAATACCGCCTGCAAATGGTCCAAATCGGTCATGTCCGGCGTGTCGGATTGCACGCCTTTCTTCTCGACTTCTCGAAAGAACTGGACAACATCTCAGCCCAGATTCAGCGCGACTTCATGATGGTGCAGTAGGAATGCGGCTGCAAATTTCTCACGAAACCATTTATTCGCTGTCGGACGCAGCGCGGCGCAGCATCCAATATCTGCGGCTGACGCCACGCGCTGACCGCTGCCAACGGGTCGAAAGCTGGTCGATCAGCGGACCGGAACATCTGCGGGAATGGACCGACGGCTATGGCAACATCGTCCATCTCGCCACCGAATCCGACAGTCACGACACCCTGACCATAAAGGTCGAAGGCGTCGTTTCGACCCGCGATACGGCCGGCGTTCTGCAACTCGACGACGGCCTGCCGCCGGACATGTTCCTGCGTGAAACGGAACTGACCCGCGCATCCGATGCGATCGCCGCCTTCGCCCGGCCTTTCGCGGCCCAACTTGCGCAAACGGGCGCGATCGGCGCCCTGCATGCGATGATGCTGGCTCAGGCCGACGCAGTTGCTTTCGAGCCCGGCCACACTACCGCCGCCACCCCGGCCGAGGCCGCTTTCGCCAAGGGAAAAGGCGTCTGCCAGGACCATACCCACATCTTCATCGCCGCCTGCCGCGTCATCGGCTTGCCCTGCCGCTATGTTTCCGGCTATCTGGCGGCAGGCCAGGGCGACATCGCCACCCATGCCTGGGCGGAAGCCTATATCGCCGATCTGGGCTGGGTCAGCTTCGACGCCGTCAACCGCCAATCGGCCACCGATTCCTATGTCCGCCTGGCGATCGGCCCCGACTATGCCGCCGTGGCCCCGGTAATCGGCGTGCGCATCGGCGGCGGCAGCGAGGAGATATCGGTCGCGGTCCAGGTGCGCCAGATCCAGTGAACGGAGCGTCTTCATGAGTTATTGCCTGGGCATGCGCCTGGACGAAGGGCTTGTCTTCCTGTCCGATTCCCGGACCAATGCCGGCGTCGATAGCGTCGCGACCTTTCGCAAGACCTTCCTTTTTGACGGTGCCGAGGATCGCGTGCTGGTGCTTTTGTCCGCCGGCAATCTGGCGATCACCCAATCGGTGATTTCGCTGCTGACCGAACGGCTGGCAGAAACCGACCGGGAACGCAGCCTCTACGCCGCCCCCAGCCTGTTCGAGGCCGCACGCCTGATCGGACGCGTCCTGCGCGAAGTCCATGATCAGGACGGAAACGCCCTGGCCGCGCAAGGGGTGGAATTCGCCGCCTCCTTCATCCTGGGCGGCCAGATCAAAGGCGAAGCGCCGCGGCTGTTCCACATCTACAGCGCCGGCAATTTCATCGAAGCTTCGCGCGAGACGCCCTATTTCCAGATCGGCGAAACCAAATATGGCAAACCGATCCTGGAACGGGTGCTGCGTCCGGAGATGCCGCTGCTCGACGCCGCCAAATGCGGCCTGGTCTCGTTCGATTCGACCATCCGTGCCAATCTGTCCGTGGGCCTGCCGCTCGATCTGACGATCTGCTTCACCGACGCCTTCACCGTCTCGATGCGCCGTTCCTTTGAAACCACCGACCCCTATTTCACCCGATTGGGACAGGTTTGGGGGAATGGGCTGCGCACCCTTTTCCTGACCCTGCCCAATCCGGACTGGGCGGCAACACTGGAAACAGCCCAGGAAGCCCATGCCGGCTCCATCCCGTCCATCGGACATACGGGCTGAAAATCACCAGAAGGCGAGCTGCGCCGCGTCGTCGGGCGCATCCGGCGCGTCATCCAACGAGGACAGCGTAACTCCCAACAGCCGGATCGGCTTTTCGACCGGGAATAAAGGCTCGATCAGCGCCAGCGCCAGCGCCTCGATCTCCGCCGCATCCGCGAACGGGACCGCGGCTGTGCGGCTGCGGGTGATTTGCTGGAAATCGGCATATTTGACTTTCACGGTCAGGGTCCGGCCATGCAGCCCCTTGGCCACGCCCTGACGCCAGACTTTCGCCACCAGCGGCGCGATCTCGCGCCGCACTTGTTCCAGATCGGCGATATCGTGCTCGAACGTATCCTCGGTCCCGATCGATTTGCGCGGCCGGTGCGGTTCGACCGGTCGTTCGTCGATGGCGCGCGCGATCCCGTAATACCAGAGCCCCGATTTGCCGAAATGCTGTTGCAGGAAATCCAGCGATTTTGCCTTCAGATCGGCCCCGGTCGCGATTCCCAACCGGCCCATTTTCGCCGCCGTCGCCGGACCGATGCCGTGGAATTTCCCCACCGGCAATGATTCGACGAAACCGGGCCCCATCCTGGGCGTAATCACCGCCTGACCGTTCGGCTTGTTCAGATCGCTCGCCATCTTCGCCAGGAATTTATTGTAAGAAATCCCCGCCGAGGCGTTCAGGCCGGTCTCGGCCTTGATCTCGTCGCGGATCATCCGCGCCAACGTCGTCGCCACCGGGATGTTGCGGATATTCTCGGTCACGTCCAGATAGGCCTCGTCGAGGGACAAGGGTTCGATCAGCGCCGTATGTTCGGCGAAAATCGCCCTGATTTGGGCCGACACCGCGCGGTAGACGTCGAAACGCGGCGCAACGAAGATCAGATCCGGACAGCGCCGCCGCGCCGTAACCGAGGGCAGCGCTGAACGCACGCCAAAGGCGCGAGCTTCGTAACTGGCGGCGGCCACCACACCGCGCGCCGCCGCGCCGCCCACGG
>JAYFRE010000022.1:0-2635 GCA_034926235.1 Rhodospirillaceae bacterium | reverse complement strand
CTCACGCACTCAAAAACCGTTTCCGCACGTCAGAGGCAACCCACCGAACTGCTGATGTTTCACCGCACTGTTTTTTGGTATACCATTTGGTATACCAGATTCGTTTAGTCATCTAATCCAAACATGAAATCGCCCACCGCTTTCATCGCCGACACTTTGTTCTCGGGAACCGTATGCGCGTACACGTTTTCCAGCATCTGCGTGCCGGAGTGCCCCATGAGGTCGGCGGCGGTGATCATGTCCGTCCCCTTCGACACGACGTACGTGGCGAAAGTGTGCCGCAGCTCGTGGAGCCCCACCCCGTCGAGCCCGTGTTCATCGCGCCAGGATCGCCACCAGCGCGCGAAATTCTCGGGATGCATGCGCCCTCCGACGGAATTGGTGACGACGGGCGTCGATGCGTCCTGGACGATCCGCAGGCGCTTCAGCTTCGCACGCTGCACCGCCCTCCAAGCAGCCAAGCATTCCTGCACCTTCGGATGGATGGGCATGGAGCGCTTCCGGTGCTTGGTCTTGGTGTTTGCGAGCCCCGGATCATCGACGTTGCGCACCTTCGAGATCGATAGAACCTCGTCCGACACATCCCTCCACGACAGACCCAGCAGCTCCTCGCGAGACAGCCCGCACGTCACGGCCAGCAAAACGCCGATCTTCCGGGCTTCCGGCTCCCCGCCCGCGAGCTCGACCATGAGCGAGCGGAGCGTTTCCACGGACAGGGCCTGCTTCTCGTCTGTGTCGACCTTCGGCTTGTCGACGCCGGAGCAGGGGTTCTCCAGGATGATCCTCCGCTTGACGGCCATATCCATGACGGCCGAAAGGGCGACCGCGATGCCCCGCGCCGTGGTGCCGGACAAGGGCTCGCCGGACAGGCTCGAGGATCCCGTCCTCATAGCGGCGTAAAACCTCATGACATCGTCAGGGCCCACATCCGCGACCTTCGCCTGGCCGAACCATGCAGAGATCGTCTTGGCCCGAACCTTGTCCTTTCGGCACGTTCCGGCGGCCAAGGCGCCGGACTGCACGAGCATCTCGCGCGACTCGATCCAATCCTGGACCAGCGCGGCCATCCTCTCGCCGCCGCCGTCAGGCCCGTTCTCGACTTCGATCAGAAACTCGCGCAACGCCGCCTGGGCTTCGGTATAGGTTCCGCAAACCCTCTTGGTCCTCGGCGGAAGCCGCTTTTTCGTGATGGGATCTCTGCCCATGCTGATGACGATGCGCCACCTTCTGCAGCGCGCCCTGGACTTGCCGCTGTCGAGCTGGACGATAGATCCACCGCCCCTGGCCTTGCCCATGGTATACTTCACCTTGCCTTTCCATCAGGTTAGGTTGCAGCCCCGCCACCGGTCGCCAAACTAGAGCGGGGCTGCGCTATGTTATTCGTCTTTCTTGAATCCAGGCCAGGCGTACGGGTCGAACTCGCGCCAAAGATGATCGTCGGACAGATCCCGCTTGCATATCGGGCAAACCTTGATCTGGTTCGACATGACCGTGGAGCTCGATCCGCATTCGCATTCGCTGCGCACCACCAAGCGCCCTGCCTCGATCCACACCTCAGCGCCTGATCCTGCCTTGTCTTTATCGATCAGCCTTCTGCCGTCTTCGCAGTATTCGCACATTTCATTTCCCATCTTCGTGATTCGGAACAAGCCTAGTACACCGTGAACGAAATCACTTCGGGGCTATCTTTAGTGCCGGCAACCTCAGCCTCACACACAAGATCTTTCGCCTTGGCTCCGTATTCGTTCGTCACGTCGCACGTGGCCTTCAAAAACCACGTGTTCTCGTCCTGGGCCGTTTCGGCCAGAACGCCCATGATGTCGTGCAGCTTGAACCCGTATGGATACTGCTGCTTGCCGTAGCTCTTGACGGCCGTCCATGCATTGGAGACCGGCAACTTCCCGTCAAGGACTTCCCGGACGGCGGCGTTGGCAGCCCTCTGGTCGATGCCATCCCGCGTGTCAACAAGGATCGTCACTCTCTTCTTATCGGCGTTGAGCCCGTCGTACCCAGAGACGAGCCATTCGGTTTCACCAGTATTGATCTCGCTGGAATAATCCTGCTTCGAAACGGCATGAAGCACCTCGACGGAATAGCCATCCGAAGTTAGCGCATCGTACGCTTCGGCAGCGGGGCTCCCCTCCATTTCGTCGAGCATCGCCTCGGCAGCGGCGTCAGCCTGCTTTTTCTCCGCAGCCTTGGCTTCCGCATCGTTTGGCACCGTCAATGTGACGGTATCGGACGCAGTGCACTTGTCCCCAGCTTGGGGGCTTTGGCCGACAACGGTGTAAGCAGCGGCCACATACGCGGCATCGCCGTCCTCCTCAACCATGTCCACGTTATAAAACCCGGAATCCATCAGGACATCCTTTGCATCGTCGGCCTTTTGCCCGACAACATCCGGGACATCGATGTCGCTCTGAGCACATCCCAACAGTGAAGCGGCGAGCAAAAACCCCGCTATGGATGCAATTGATTTCTTCACAACCCTCTCCTTTCGCCTAGAACTTAATCGGCCTCGCCGGAAGCGTCTTCCAAAAAATCTCGCCGATGAGGTGCACGGGCGGCGAAGCCGGATCCTTTGTGTTGATGGCTATGTCCGGGTACTCGTCGGCCATGGTGCTCTCAGCATGCA
>JAYFRE010000008.1:0-19569 GCA_034926235.1 Rhodospirillaceae bacterium | reverse complement strand
CCTCCGGGCGGGTTCGGGCGGCAGCCCGACTTACAGGATGGGTCGGTTCAATGCGCGGAAAAGCGCATGCCGCCATCGACCGGGATCACCGCGCCGGTAATGTAGCGCGCCTGGGGCGAGGCGAGGAAGGCGACCAGATTGCCGATATCCTCAGGATCGCCGAAATAGCCGATGGGAATGTTGCGGGCGATGAAATCCTGCCGCGCTTCTTCGGTCGGGTGCAGTTTGGTCAGGATCTGTTCGCTGTTGATCCGCCCCGGCGGGATGGTGTTGATGGTGATGCCTTCGGCGGCGACGTCGCAGGCCAATCCTTTGGCCCAGATATGAAGGGCGGCTTTGGCCGCCATCGCCGCGTTCAGCGATCGCGGCTCCATCGACCCGCTGATATTGACGATCCGCCCCCATTTCCGCAGCCGCATCGACGGTAAAAGCGCCTGCGAGAACCGCCGCGCCGCCGAGAAATTGAGATCGAACGCTTCGTCCCAGACCGAATCCGGCGCATCCGCCCGAATCGGACGCGAACCGCCGGCGCAATTGACCAGGATATCGACCGGTCCCTTGGCGGTGTCCGCCTCGGAACAGATGCGTAAGACATCCTCGGCACTAGTGACGTCGCCGACGGCGATGGCCGGCTTGTCGTGGCCCTCTGCCGCGATGGCGTCGGCCAGGGCGCGTAAGGGATCGGGGCGGCGCGCCGTCAGCACCAGCCGCACACCTTCCCGGGCCAGAACCATCGCCACACCCGCGCCGATGCCCGAGCTTGCGCCGGTGACCAGGGCGACGCGGCCTTCGATCTTCAGATCCATGTCACGACCCTTTCTTCCTGTCAGTGGGCTTCGGCCCAGTTTCCCGCCCAACCGACATCGGCCACCAGCGGCACGTCCAGCGTCGCAGCGCCTTCCATGACGCGGCGGACCAGGGTGGCGGTGGCGTCGATTTCGGTTTCGGGTACCTCGAACAGCAATTCGTCATGCACTTGCAGCATCATCACCGCCGACAATCCTTCGGCCCGCAAGGCGTCGGGCAGGCGGATCATGGCGCGCTTGATGATGTCGGCGGCCCCGCCCTGGATCGGCGCGTTGATCGCGGCGCGTTCGGCGAAGCCGCGCATCGCCGGGTTGCGGTCGTTCATCCCGGTCACGGCGCATTTGCGCCCGAACGGGGTGGAAACGTAACCCTGGCGGCGCGCCAGTTCCTTGGTTTCTTCCATATAGGTGCGGATTTCGGGATAGCGGGCGAAATAGGCGTCGATATAGCCCTTGGCCTCGCCGTTCGAGATGCCGAGCTGGCGGGCCAGGCCGAAGGCGCTGATGCCGTAGATGATGCCGAAATTGATCGCTTTGGCGCGCCGGCGCAACATCGGGTCCATGCCCTCCATCGGCACGCCGAACACCTGCGAGGCGGTGCTGGCGTGAATGTCCGCGCCGGCGTGAAAGGCTTCGATCAACGCCTTGATCTGCGCGACATGGGCGACCAGACGCAGCTCGATCTGCGAATAGTCGGCCGACAGCAAGAGCCTGCCCTTAGGTGCTATGAAGGCGCGGCGGATGCGCCGGCCTTCTTCGGTGCGGATCGGGATGTTCTGGAGATTGGGCTCCGACGAAGCTAGCCGCCCGGTGCTGGTCGCGGCCATCGAGAACGAGGTGTGCACCCGTCCGGTGGCGGGGTTGATCTGTCCCACCAGCGCATCGGCATAGGTGCTCTTCAGCTTGGCGATCTGCCGCCAATCCAGCA
The DNA here is from genome assembly GCA_034926235.1 of Rhodospirillaceae bacterium. Classification (GTDB taxonomy): domain Bacteria; phylum Pseudomonadota; class Alphaproteobacteria; order Rhodospirillales; family Magnetospirillaceae; genus JAYFRE01. The sequence goes on along the minus strand of JAYFRE010000008.1, from coordinate 17,835 downwards.
CGCGATCCGGCAAGGGATGCTGACCGGCCAGGGATTCCAGCACCTCGGCTCCGGTGGCGTAAGCGCCGGTCTTGGTCTTTTTGCCGCCGGGAAGCTTCAGCGTTTCGAACAGGATTTCGCCCAATTGCTTGGGCGAGGCGACGTTGAAGCTTTGTCCGGCCAGGGTCTGGATTTCTTCTTCCAAAACGGCCATGCGCCGGGCGAATTCGACGCTCATCGCGGTCAGTTCGGCGCGATCCACCAGGACACCGGCCCGTTCCATCGCTTCCAGTATCGGGATCAAAGGCCGGTCCAGCGTCTCATAGACCGATACCTTGTGTTCGGCCACCAGCCGGGGTTTGAGGAAACGGTGCAGACGCAGCGTGATGTCGGCATCCTCGGCGGCATAGTCCAGCGCCTTGTCCAGCGGCACTAGATCAAAGGTGATCCGGTTGCGCCCGGTGCCGCAGATTTCGGCGAAAGTGATGGTCTTGTGATTCAGATGCATCATCGCCAGCTCGTCCATGCCATGGCCATGGGCCGAACCGTCCAGCACATAGGACAGGATCATGGTGTCGTCGATGGGGGCGACAAGGACACCGCGCACTGCCAGGACCTGCATGTCGAATTTGATATTATGGCCGACCTTCAGCACCGAGGGGTCTTCCAGCATCGGCTTCAGAATCGCCAGCGCTTGTTCTGCATCCAGCGTTTTCGGTCCCCGCGCGGGTCCGTCCAAGAGGTCGCCCTGGGGGGCTGTGTGCCCGACCGGGATATAGCAGGCGCTGCCCGGTTCGACCGAAAGCGACAGCCCGACCAGCCGGGTGGTCATGGGATCGAGCGAATCGGTTTCGGTATCGACGGCGACGATTCCCGCTTGGTTGGCCAGGGCTACCCAACGGGCCAGGGCGGCTTCGTCCGTTACCAGCTCGTAGCGCGCCGGAAGGGGGGCTGGCGTGGGCGCTGTGGCCGGCGCGTCCTTCTTTCCGGCGGTTCCGCTGCGCGCCAGCAGATCGTGCAGCCGGACCTTGATGCTGCGCATCCCGTGGCGGTCGAGAAAGGCGTTCAGAATTTCCGGATCGGGATCGCGCAGGACGAAATCATCTAGCGCCGCGTCCAGCGGCACATCGTCCTTCAAGGTGACCAGTGTGCGGGAGATGCGCGCCGCGTCGGCATGGGCCAGCAGCGATTCGCGCCGTTTCGGCTGCTTGATTTCGCCGGCGCGGGCCAGCAGCGTGTCGAGATCGCCATATTCGCCGATCAATTGCGCCGCGGTTTTGACGCCGATGCCGGGAACGCCCGGCACATTGTCGGTGGGATCGCCGGCCAGGGCCTGAACATCCACCACCCGGTCGGGGGCGACGCCGAATTTCTCCCTAACCTCGGCCTCGCCCACCGTGCGGTTCTTCATCGGGTCGAGCATGGCCACGCCCGGGCGCACCAGTTGCATCAGATCCTTGTCCGACGACACCACCGTGACCTCGGCCCCCGCTTCGCGCGCACGCCGCGCCAGGGTGGCGATCAGATCGTCGGCTTCGTAGCCCGGCAATTCGAGGCAGGCCAGGTTGAAGGCGCGCACCGCGTCGCGCACCAGGGCGAATTGCGGGATCAGCTCTTCGGGCGGTTCGGGACGGTTGGCCTTGTAGGCGGGATAAATCGCGGTGCGAAAGGTTTCACGCCCCGAATCGAAAATCACCGCCATATGGCGGGTGCCGTTGGCTTCGCGCAGCCGGATCAGCATGTTGACGAAACCGAAGACGGCGTTGATGGGCACGCCTTCGGGGTCGGTCATCGGCGGCAGGGCGTGAAAGGCGCGGAAGATGAAGCCCGATCCATCGACCAGGGTGAGGTGCGAAAGCGGCGCGTCAGCCGTCATGCCATGTCCTTAAAATAAAACTGTAAATCGCCGGTCGGGACGGATGGATTTCAGCCCTGTCCGTCTTCGGCCCGCTCCCGGGCGAAAACGCGGCTGCAATAGGGGCAGACGATCCGGTCCGAACCGGGCTGGAATGTCAGAAAAACCCTGGGATGGCCGGTTACGGGCGCGCCTCCGTCACAGGCGACGACAGGATTCTCGGCGGCGGCATTGGCATCCATGGCGTTCTTCCCAGGTTTGGCCGCTCAAGGAACGGAGCGGGCGGGCATTGACCCCCTGATAGGCCGGATGATACGCATTGCGGGCCGTTATTGAAACCCTCCTCGGAAAAGCGGAGTCCCCGTATGTGTCCGACCGTTTCCGGTAAGGCGTTGCCCGATGTCGCGGTGGAAATCGATTCACTGGTCAAAACCTATAAAGGGCGCTCCGGCCAGCCGGAGAAAAGGGCGCTGGACGGGGTGTCGCTCTCCGTGCCGCGCGGGTCTTTTTTCGCTCTTTTAGGGCCCAATGGCGCCGGAAAATCGACGCTGATCAATATCCTGGCGGGGTTGGTGACGAAAAGTTCCGGCTCTGCCCGTATCTGGGGCCACGATGTCGCCCGCGCCGCGCGGGCGGCGCGGCTGTCCATCGGGGTCGTTCCCCAGGAACTGAATTTCGATCCTTTCTTTTCGCCGCGTGAGTTGCTCGAAATGCAGGCCGGTCTTTATGGCGTGCCCGCCGTCCTGCGGCGTACCGACGCGATCCTGGAGGCCGTGGGTCTGGCCGACAAGGCCGACGCCCATGCCCGGACGCTGTCGGGCGGCATGCGCCGCCGGCTGCTGGTGGCCAAGGCGATGGTCCATGCTCCGCCGGTTCTGGTCCTGGACGAACCGACCGCGGGCGTCGATATCCAGCTCCGCCAGCAGCTTTGGGCCTATGTCGGGCAATTGAACCGCGACGGCACGACGATCCTGCTGACCACCCATTATCTGGAGGAGGCCGAGCGGCTGTGCGACCGGATCGCCATCATCGACCGGGGCCGGGTTGTCGCCAATGACCGGACCGATCGGTTGCTGAATCGTCTGGGCAGCAAGCGGCTGGTGGTTGTCTGCGATCGGGATCTGGATGTGATTCCGCCGGGATTGGAGCCGTTTCATCCTGAACGGGATGGGCCGCGGACGCTGCGCCTGTTCTACAAACCGGGCCAGGCCCATGCCGGGGCTATTCTGGAGATCATCCAAAATGCGGGCATCGGCATCGGCGATCTGTCCACCGAGGAAGCCGATCTGGAAGATGTTTTCCTCAAGCTGACCTCGGGCTCGCAAGGATCGGCATCGTCTTGATGACGGCGTTTAGGCGATTTGGTCTGTTTTTCCCGGTATGGCTGATGATGTCTTGCACCCCCCTTGTCAAGGAACCCGGCCCGGCGCTTGTTCCGGCCCGGCTGGAAGCGGATGCGGTGGTGACCGCCGATGGCGCGCGCCTGCCCTTGCGCAGTTGGTTGCCCGAGGCGGCCGGCCCGCCGCGGGCGGTGGTTCTGGCCTTGCACGGCATGAACGATTACGCAAACAGCTTCGAGGAACCGGGGCGTTATCTGGCGGAACGCGGCATCGCCGTTTACGCCTACGACCAGCGTGGTTTCGGCCAGGGACCGGAACGCGGCTATTGGGCGGGCAGCCGGGCGCTGGCCAGAGATGCGCAGGCATCGGCAGGGCTTCTTGCCGTTCGTTATCCGGGAACGCCTCTGTTCTTGCTAGGTGAAAGCATGGGCGGCGCGGTGGTCGTCACCGCGCTGGCTGGTCCCAATCCACCGCCTTATGTCGCGGGGGCGATTCTGTCGGCCCCGGCGGTCTGGGACCGGGGCGCGATGCCGTTCTACCAGCGGGCGGCGCTGTGGCTGGCGTCACGGCTGGCGCCGGGAATGCGTCTGGGAGGCGAAGGGTTGAACATCCGGCCTTCGGACAATGACGCGATGCTGGAAGCGTTGTCGCGCGATCCCTTGATCATCAAACGCACCCGCGTGGACGTCATTCATGGCGTTTGCGATCTGATGGACGAGGCCAGTCTCGGCGTGTCGGATCTGCATCTGCCCGTGTTGATGCTTTATGGCGAAAACGATCAGGTCGTGCCGGCAGAGCCCAGCGCACGGGCCATGCGAACCCTGACGGCGTCGCCGGGGGTCCGGACCGTGGCCGTCTACCGGCAAGGCTGGCACATGCTGCTGCGCGACCTTCAAGCAGAAATAGTGATGGCGGATATCGCCGCCTGGATCGAAGACTCCGAACGCTCCCTGCCTTCGGAGGCGGATCGCCGCGCCGATGACTGGTTGGAGGAGACCCTGCCCGGAAGAAATATAGGAAAATAAACGGTTTTTTATAAAAGACGATCTGGCGCGAAAGCGATTGTCACAAAACAGAAAAACAATACGCGGATAGATTTAAGTGCTGTAGAGTGAAAATTATCCTGCCGAAGCGTGCGAAACAGACATTTAAAGATAAAATTGAAATAAATTGAAGCGAACAGGCAGGGCCTGAAAAAGACATTAGCGGGTAGGGGCAATAACAATGTCGAACAAAATCATCAGAGGAGAGCAGTCTCTGGGCGGGCGGCTCTCGGCCTGGCGGCGGAATGGAAGTGAAAACGGAGCAAGCTTCGATGCCGACGTCATCCCACCCCGGAGTCAGGAATCCGGCGGACTGAACCGGGAAGAGGGGATCGCCATGATCCTCATGGCCCGCCAGGCGAACCTTTTGGTCGAAGCCTTTGAAGGCGAGATCAAGGGGACGGTGGGTACCGCCGTAGACGATGGCGAGTCGGTCGATCAATCGGCCAAGGAGGCCATCGCCGCCGTCAATCATGTGTCCGAGCAGGTGCAGATCGTCAATGAGGCGTCGCAGGCGACGGTTGCCAACGTCCAGTCGGTGGCTTCGGCGACCGAGGAATTGGCCACGACCGAGCGCGAGATGACCAATCTGGTCCATCGGGCGGAGAATCTGGCCAGCAACGCCGTTGACAAGGCTGAGCGGGCGTCGCAGACGGTTGCGGAGTTGGCCGAGGCGTCGCGCGCCATTAATGGCATCGTCGTTTTCATCGAAGATCTGGCGCGGCGCACCAATATGCTGGCTTTGAACGCCTCGATCGAGGCGCAGCGCGCCGGTGCCGCAGGCAAGGGCTTTGCGGTGGTTGCGGGCGAGGTCAAGGATCTGGCCAAACAGACCGCGTCGGCGACAAGAGATATCCGCGAAAAAATCGCCGGCATTCAGAAGACCACGGGCGAGGCCGGCGAGGCGATCGGCGCGATCACCAGCGCCGTCGGCGAAATCCAGAGCATCAATGGCGAGGTCGCGGCGTCGGTGACCCAGCAGGCCGCCGCCACCGGTGAAATCAGCCGCAACGCCCAAGAGGCATCGACCCGCGTTTCCGAGGTGACGACCAGTATCGCCAGCATCGCCCGGCAGGCGCAGACCGCGTTCGATCTGTCGATCGGCATGGAAAACAAGGCGGCGGGAATCGCTTCGCGCCTCAAAGACATGCGCCGCCGCTTGGAAAGCGTGGTTTCCACCAGCCAGCAATCGAAAAAGCGGATGGATCATATTCCGCTATCGATGCCGGCCCGGATCATCCATGACGGACAGCCGATGGATGGCGAGTTGCTGGAGCTTTCGCCGAGTGAATGCTGTTTCCGCCCCAACACACCCCTGATCCGCGCGCCCGAACGCACCGCCCTGGAATTGCCCTGGCTGGGACAGCTCGGCGGTTCGGTCCAGGCGGAAGGAAGCGCGTTGCGCATTCGCTTCGACGATTTGCCCGGCGATACTGCGGTGATGCTGCGGAAACTGATCGAATCCTTCGACGTTCTCGATCTCGACATGGTGGCGATGGCGGATAATGCGGCCCGGCAGATCAAGACGGCGTTTGAACAAGGGCTCGATCGGGGCGAAATCACCAGCGCTGATCTGTTCGACGAGGATTATAAGATCGTTCCGGGCAGCAATCCGGTTCAGCACATGACCCGCTACATCCCCTTCGCCGATCGTGTGCTGCCGCCGATTCAGGAGCCTCTGGCGTCGTCGAACCCGCGTATCGTGGCGGTCTGCGCCGTGGACCGGAACGGCTTTTTGCCGGTCAATCTGCTGAAATATTCGCAGCCCCAGGGCAAGGATCCGGTCTGGAACGCGGCCAATTGCCGCAACCGCCGTTTGCTTAACGATCCCGTCGGGCTTGCGGCGGGACGCAATCTCGAACGGTTCATCTTCCAGACCTATATCCGCGAGGTCGGGCTGAACAACATGCTGGTGCTGAAGGATCTGGCGATGCCGATCCATATCAGGGGACGCCATTGGGGCGCGATCCGGATCACATATAAATCCTGACCGGCCCGGTTTCCCGATCTGTTTTGCCGCCCCCGTGCGCGTCTCGCACGGGGGCGGTTTCCTTATTCCGTCAGGGTAACGCGTCCCACAAGGCGAGCACGGCCCGATAGGGCCATCCATCGGGATCCTGGATGACCAGCTTGACGGTGATTGCCAGCGATATCACCACCAGGAAGGGGCGGACCAGACCCGCGCCCTTGGCGATGACGACCCGCGCTCCGACCTGCGCGCCCAGAAACTGGCCTAGGGCCATGGCGAGCCCGGCCGCCCAGACCAGCTTACCGCCCAGCAGGAAGAACAGCAGCGAGGCGACGTTGCTGGTCAAATTGAGGAGTTTGGTGTGGGCGGTCGCCTTTCTTAGGTTGAAACCCATCACCGTGACCAGCAGTACGGCGAAAAAGGAGCCGGTGCCGGGGCCGAAGAAACCGTCATAAAAACCGATCATCGGCGCCAGCGACATCGAGAAGGCCAGAAGCGACATGCGCTGGCGGCTGTCTTTTTCACCGATGCCTGGATTGAATAGGAAGAAAGCCGCCACGGCGACCAGCAACACCGGCAGGATGCCGCGCAGGATACCGGGATCGAGCACTTGAATCGTGATCGTTCCCGCCGCCGCGCCGATAAAAACGGTGATGATGGCGGGTAGCAGCGGGCGGGGATCGAGCTGGCCCGCGCGGATGAAGCTCAAGGTCGCTGAAAAGGTGCCGAAACAGCCCTGAAGCTTGTTGGTGGCAAGCGCCTGGGCCGGGCTCAGCCCCGCCCACAGCAGAGCGGGCAGGCATAAAAGCCCGCCGCCGCCAGCGATGGAATCGATGAACCCGGCCAGGATCGCTACGAGGAACAGCCAGAACAGGGAAATCAGCGCCAGATCGCCCCATACCCCCAGGGATAGGGTCATCGGCGCAGGCCCCCCGCCGGAAGATGAGGCCGGGGGAAATCGGTTCCGCTCATGATGCGTGCTTCGTTCAGGTGATGCGATGGGTCAGAGGACCATCAACTAGCAGTCCGGGCGGCAAGACGCAATCGCCGCCGGCGGCAAGAGCGCGGATCAAAGGAAAAAGACGGAGAACCGCCCCGCCCGGAAAAGGGGCGGGGCGGGATGGGGCCGTTCAGCCGATGCCGTCGAACAGGGCTGTGGACAGATAGCGTTCGGCGAAAGAGGGGATGATGACCACGATCAGCTTGCCGGCATTTTCGGGCCGGCTGCCGACCTCGATCGCCGCCGCCAGCGCCGCGCCCGAGGAAATACCGACCGGGATACCTTCCAGCTGGGCGACCTTGCGCGCGGTGGCGAACGCGGTTTCGTTGCCGATTTTCAAAATTTCATCGACGACCGAACGGTCAAGGACGGAGGGCACGAAGCCTGCGCCGATGCCTTGAATCTTGTGCGGTCCCGGCGCACCGCCGGACAGGACGGGGCTGTCTTCGGGTTCGACCGCGATGGTCTTGACCGAGGGTTTGCGCTTCTTCAACGCGCGGCCGAGGCCGGTGATGGTGCCGCCGGTGCCGACGCCGGAGACGATGATGTCCACCTTGCCGTCGCTATCGGCCCAGATCTCCTCGGCCGTGGTTGCGGCATGGATGGCGGGGTTGGCCGGATTCTCAAATTGCTGGGGAATGATCGAGCCGGGGATTTCCTGATTAAGCTCGCGGGCGCGGGCGACGGCGCCCGACATGCCCTTGGCGGCGGGGGTCAGGACCAGCTCCGCGCCCAGGAGACCCAGCATCTTGCGCCGTTCGACCGACATGCTTTCCGGCATGGTCAGGATCAGCCGATAGCCTTTGGCGGCGGCGACGAAGGCAAGCCCGATGCCGGTATTGCCCGAGGTCGGCTCGATGATCACCGCGCCGGGCTTCAATTTGCCGGCCTTTTCGGCTGCCTCGATCATGGCCAGACCGATGCGGTCCTTGACCGAAGCCAGGGGGTTGAAGAATTCCAGCTTGGCGGCGATGTCGGCGACGGCACCCGCTTCGGCAGCCAGCTTCTTTACCCGCACGAGCGGGGTCGCGCCGATGGTGTCGATGATGCTGTCATAGATCCGGCCACGAAACTGGGCTTTGTCGTGGTTCAGGGGCTCGCCCATTCATACCTCCGCTAAGCGTTCAAAAATGCATTGTCACATTCCTGATATGTATATAACGAACCAAACAGCAAGTTAAATAGTGAAATCTAGATTGGTCGTGGTTTCACTGGGTATGCCGGCGGAATAGGCCTTCATACACAGCGAATCGATGGAAATAGAATCCAGACGGTTCATGGTTTCGGCGTCGAGCTCGGCCCATAAGGGGCGGATGATGGCCTTGCCCAAATCTGAACCGGGCAACATCTCGGGATCCTCGGCCTCCAATTCGGTAGCCTGGATCACCCGCACGATATCGCCGATCGAAATGCGGCGGCGTTCGCGGGCCAGGCGATAGCCGCCTTTGGGGCCGCGCACGCCCGACAGGACGCCGGCGCGCACCAATTGTTGCAGGGTCTGTTCCAGATAGCGCCGGGGAATGCCCTGACGGCGGGTAATTTCGCGGCTTTGCACCGGTTCGCCGCCAGCGTGATAGGCGATGTCGAGGACGGCCTCGATCGCGAAAAGCATCTTCTTGGAAGGTCTCAGCATGGTATCACCCTAGCCTTGTCATCACTGTTTTGGCGAACCGGACAGGCCGGTCGAACCGAAACCACCCTCGCCACGCGCGCTGTCGGGCAAGCTCCGTTCCTCTACCCAGCGCAGCCTCGTCACCGGTGCCGCCACCATCTGGGCGATGCGCATGCCGCGTTCGACGGTAAAGGGCTGCTGGCCGTGATTGATGAGGATCACTTTGATCTCGCCCCGATAATCGGCGTCGATGGTGCCGGGGCTGTTCAACACCGTCACGCCATGCTTCGCCGCTAGCCCCGAGCGGGGCCGGATCTGCGCCTCATAGCCGGAAGGCAAGGCGATGGCGATGCCGGTGGGCACCAGGGTGAAAGCGCCGGGCGCCAGGGTCAGGGGCGCATCCAGGGCGGCCAGCAGGTCGACTCCCGCCGCTTCGGGGCTCATCGCCTCGGGCAAGGGTAGATCGGTGCCGTGGGGCAGGCGGACGACGACGACGGCAAGGCCGGTCATGACTCCTCTCCCTGGTCCAGAATCCGGGCGATGTGAAGCGCCAGCTTCCGCGCCACCTGCTCCTTGTCCATGCTGGGCCAGGACTCGAGCGCGCCGTCGCTGACCAAGGTTACGGCATTGGCCGCACCGCCAAAGGTGCCCGAAGCGGACGAGACGTCGTTAGCAACGATCAGATCGCACCCCTTGCGGGCCAGTTTGGCCTGGGCATGTTCAACCAGCTTTTCGGTCTCGGCTGCGAATCCGATCACCAGCCGGGGGCGTCGGGGACCTGGGCTGGACAAGGTGGCGAGGATGTCCGGGTTCAGCCCCAGCGCGATGACCGGATCGGACGCGCCTTTCTTGCGCTTTTGCTCCGAAGCGTCGAGAACGTGCCAATCGGCGACGGCGGCGGCACAGACGGCGATGTCGGCGGGCAGTGCGTTCTCCACCGCGGCCAGCATCTCGCGCGCGGTGACGATTTTGACCGTGGTGACGCCAGCGGGATCGGGGATCGTGACTGGACCGCTGACCAGGGTTACATCGGCTCCCAACTCGGCCAGGGCTTTGGCAATGGCGTGCCCCTGGCGGCCGGAGGAACGGTTGGCGATGTAGCGCACCGGGTCGATGGGTTCATGCGTCGGGCCGCTGGTGACGATGGCGCGCCGACCGCTTAAAGGGCCGGATTTCCGGACGAAGAACGACTCCACGGCGGCGACGATATCCATGATATCGGCCATTCGGCCTTCACCGGTTTCGTTGCAGGCTAATTCGCCGCGTCCTGGCCCGACCCGCGTCACGCCGCGTTCTTCGAGAACCGCGAGGTTGGCCTGGGTCGCCGGATGCTGCCACATGAAAACATTCATCGCCGGTGCGATCAGGATCGGCTTGTTCGAGGCGAGCAGAAGGCTGGACGGAAGGTCATCGGCGATGCCATGCGCCATTTTGGCCATCAGATTGGCGGTAGCCGGGGCGACCAGCACCAGGTCCGCCTCGCGCGTCAGATGGATATGGTTCATGCCGTGATCGTTGGTCAGCGAAAACAGGTCGGTGGCGACATCGGCCTCCGACAGCGCGGCCAGCGACAGAGGCGTCACGAATTGAGCCGCGGCCTTGGTCATGACGCAGCGCACCGTAGCGCCCCGTTCCCGGAGGCGGCGGACTAAATCGGGGCATTTATAGGCCGCGATACCGCCGGCCACGACCAGCAGAATTTTTTTTCCGGCGAGAGTCAATGGAAAATCCCCATGTTCTACGTCAACAATCTGTGGTTAACGTAATCGCAAGAGGATGCCGATTCAAGATTTTCCTTGAACGGGGATGAGGGAGGGCGGCACGCAGGATGTTTTTAGGGTAAATCCGGGCGAACACCATCGCCCGGCGATCCTTGAACCGCCGCCCTGGAAAGACGGGATGGGAATGAGACGGACGCCGCGAGCCTTGTCAGCGCGGCGCCATCACCATGACCATCTGCCGGCCTTCCATTTTCGGGAACTGCTCGATCTTGGCCAGATCGTCGAGTTCGGCGCGGACGCGCTCCAGCACTTTGGAGCCCAGATCCTGGTGAGCCATTTCACGGCCCCGGAAACGCAAGGTCACTTTAACCTTGTCGCCTTCGTCCAGGAATCGGCGCATGGCGCGCATCTTCACCCCATAATCGTTGTCGTCGATATTGGGACGAAGCTTGATTTCCTTGACCTCGATGACCTTTTGCTTCTTCCGAGCCTCGTTCTTCTTTTTCTGGGCTTCGTACTTGTATTTTCCGTAGTCCAGAATTTTGCAAACGGGCGGATCAGCGTTCGGCGAGACCTCGACCAGGTCCAGTCCCACCTCGGCGGCCATCTCCAGGCCTTCTCTTAGGGAAACGACTCCGACCATTTCCCCATCGGCATCAACCAGCCGGATGTTGCGGGAATCGATCTCGGCGTTTACGCGCGGACCTTCGCGATCCTTCGGCGCGGGTGCAGGCGGCTTGACTATGTAAACTCTCCTCTATCCGTTCATGAAAAAACAGGCCCAGGATCACCCCAATGATCCCGAAGCCCGGGTTCCAGGTCAATTCCCCGGCGGGGAAGCCTCCGCCGCTAGTGTAGCGACGGCTTCATCCAGCGCAAGAATTTCTTGGGCGTTCCCGCCCAGCCGGCGCAGGGCAACCGTGCCCTCCTCGGCCTCGCGCTTGCCGACGACCATTAGGACCGGCACTTTGGCCAGCGAATGCTCGCGCACCTTGTAGTTGATTTTCTCGTTGCGCAAATCGGTTTCGGCCCGCAATCCAGCCGCCTTCAGACGGGCCAGAACCTGGGCCGCATAGGTGTCGGCATCGCTGGTAATGGTCGCAACCACCACCTGAAGCGGGGCCAGCCACAGCGGGAAACGCCCGGCATGATGTTCGATCAGGATGCCGATGAAGCGCTCGAACGAACCGAAAATGGCCCGGTGCAGCATCACCGGGTGATGCTTGGCTCCGTCCTCGCCGATATAGGTGGCGTCCAGACGTTCGGGCAGGACGAAATCGACCTGAAGCGTGCCGCATTGCCAGTCGCGGCCGATCGCGTCCCTGAGCACGAATTCCAGTTTCGGTCCGTAGAAGGCGCCCTCGCCGGGGTTGAGCACGGTTTCGAGACCGGCGGCTTCCGCCGCTTCCTTCAGGGCGGCCTCGGCCTTGTCCCATACCGCGTCGCTGCCGGCGCGCTTGGCCGGGCGGTCGGAGAATTTCACCCGCACGTCGCTGAAGCCGAAATCCTTGTAGACCTGCTTCAGGAAATGACAGAAATCGATCGTCTCGCTGGTGATCTGCTCTTCGGTGCAGAAGATGTGGGCGTCGTCCTGGGTGAAGGCGCGCACCCGCATGATGCCGTGCAGCGCGCCCGAAGGCTCGTAGCGGTGACAGGCCCCGAACTCGGCCATGCGCAGGGGCAGGTCGCGATAGCTTTTGATGCCCTGGCGGAAGATCTGCACATGGCAGGGGCAGTTCATCGGCTTGACCGCGAGCTGACGGTCGTCCTGCGTTGTGATCGTGAACATGTTCTCGGCGAATTTGTCGGCGTGGCCCGACGCTTCCCACAGCGAGAAATCGACCAGCTGAGGTGTCTTGACCTCGACATAGCCGTTGGTTTCCAAGCCGCGGCGCATATAGCTTTCGACCGTGCGCCACAGGGTCCAGCCTTTGGGATGCCAGAAGACCGAGCCGACGGCTTCCTCTTGCTGGTGGAACAGGCCCATTTCGCGGCCCAGGCGGCGATGGTCGCGCTTTTCGGCCTCTTCCAGCATGACGAGATAGGCTTTCAGATCCTTCTCGTCGAACCAGGCCGTGCCGTAGATGCGCTGGAGCATCTCGTTCTTCGAATCGCCCCGCCAATAGGCCCCTGCCACCTTCATCAGCTTGAAAGCGCGGCCCAGCCGTCCGGTCGAGGGAAGATGCGGCCCCCGGCACAGATCGGTGAATCCTCCTTGCGAATAAAGGCTGATGGTCTGGTCGGCAGGAATGGCGGCGATCAGTTCGGCCTTGTAGGCTTCGCCCAGATCCTTGAAATAGGCCACGGCCTCGTCACGGCTGACTTCGCGGCGCGTGACCGGTTCGTCGCGGGCGACGATCTCGTGCATGCGCGCCTCGATCTTTTCCAGATCCTCCGGCGTGAAGGGCGTGACGCGGGCGAAATCGTAATAAAAGCCGTTTTCGATCGCAGGGCCGATGGTTACCTGAGTGTCGGGATAAAGCTCCTTGACCGCCTCGGCCATGGCGTGGGCGGCGTCGTGGCGCAGAATCTCGATCGCTTCGGCGTCCTTGGCGGTGACGATGGCGACATGGGAGTCGCCGGTGATAGTCGTCGAGAGATCCTTGAGTTCTCCGTCGATCTTGACCGCCAGCGCCGCTTTGGCGAGGCCGGGGCCGATGTCGCGGGCGATGTCGGCACCCGAAACCGGGTTTTCGTAGTTTCGCACGCTGCCGTCGGGCAAGGATATCGCGACCATGGGGTAATCCCGCTTATAGGAAAAACAAGGAATGCGCCGAATCCGATCCGGGATGCCGATCACGGCGTCTTATCGGAAAGGGTTCGCTTTCCGCCCCCGGACCCGTGCGCAGAGGCTTAAGGAATCCATGAAGCGAAGGGTGAGGACATTAGGCTGTTTTCGTTCTCTGTCAAGCCGAAGGGGCCGGCGCGTCGCGCAAGGACGGCCAGCCCCTTTTGCAAGGCGGAGCTAGAGACGGCGCAGGGACCCATCCCCCCGCGCCGCCAATTTCCGATCCGGTCTTTAATAAAGGCCGGCCTTGGCTTCGCCCAGGCTGATGAAGATATTTTTGCTCTGGGTGTAATGATCCAGCATCATCTTGTGGTTTTCACGCCCGATACCGGACTTCTTGTAGCCGCCGAACGGGGCGTGCGCCGGCAGGACATTGTAGGTGTTGACCCAGACGCGGCCGGTCTCAACGCCCGTCGCCACGCGCAAGGCGCGGTTGAGGTCGCGGGTCCAGACCGCTCCGGCCAGACCGTATTGGCTGTCATTGGCCAGGGCGATGACCTCGTCGATCTCCTTGAAGGGAATCGCGCAGACGACCGGGCCGAAGACTTCCTCCTGGGCGATGCGGGCCTTGTTGTTGCAGGCGATCAAGGTGGGACTCATGAAGGAGCCCTTGGCCAGCACGCCGTCGGTCACCGGCTTGCCTCCGGTCACTACCGTGCCTTCCTTGCGGCCCAGATCGACGCAAGCCATGATTTTTTCGAGCTGGCGGCGGTTGACCTGCGATCCCATCTGGGTGTCGTCCAGCCAGGGCAGGTTGACCTTGACGTTCTCGAAAGTCTTGGCGGTTTCGGCCAGAACCTGGTCATAGACGTCTTCATGGATGAACAGGCGCGAGCCGGCGCAACAGACCTGACCCTGATTGAACAGGATGCCGACCTGGATGCCCTCGATCATCTTGTCCCAGGGGGCGTCGGGGAAAATGATGTTGGCGGATTTGCCGCCCAGTTCCAGTGTCGCGGGGATCAATTTCTTCGCGGCGGCCTCGGCGACCGAATAGCCGACCTCGGTCGATCCGGTGAAGGCGAGCTTGCGGAATCCCTCATGTTCCAGGATGTACTGGCCGGTGGTCGATCCGCTGCCGGTCACGACATTGACGACGCCGGGCGGCAGGATGCCTTCGATGATCTTGGCGAATTCAAGCAGGCTGAGCGGCGTGTCCGAGGATGGCTTGATAACGACGCAATCGCCGGCCGCGAGTGCTGGCGAAATTTTCCAGGCAGCCATCAGGAAGGGAAAATTCCAGGGGATGATCTGCCCGACGACACCGATGGGTTCGCGCAGGATCAGGCTCATCGTGTCCTTGTCCAGCATGGTGGCCGATCCTTCTTCGGTCCGGATCGCCGCCGCGAAATAGCGGAAATGGTCCGAACTTAAAGGGACGTCCACGGAGCGGGTCTCGCGGATCGGCTTGCCGTTATCCAGCGTTTCCACCATGGCGAGATGTTCGGCGTTGGCGTCGATCGCATCGGCGATCCGCAGTAGATAGGCCGCCCGTTCCTGGGGGCTGGTCTGTTTCCAGCTTTCGAACGCTTTCCAAGCGGCCTTGACGGCGTCATCGACATCCTGCTGGTCGGCGTTGACGCATGTCGCGAGCACCTCGCCGTTCGAAGGATTAATCGTCTGGAAGGTCTTGCCGGAGTGGCCTTGCACCCATTTCCCGCCGATGAAAAGTCCGTAGGATTTGTCGATCATCTGAGTCATGGAAACTCTCCATATTTTATTTTTTATCGCCTTTAAGCAGGGCAATAAAAGTCGTCTCACACCGATTTTTACTGGAGAGTTTGAAGCATGCCGTCTTGCTGTCAACCAAGGCAAAGGTCAAGCGGCTATGACGTCATATTACTTGAGTTCTTGTGCAAAGCAGCAAAACGGCGGTTTTTTCTTAGCCGTTCCGGCAATGGCTGGAACCGATGAAAGGGGCCGTCAGCGGGCGTCCGGTTCGCAGAGCGCACCGGGACCGTCCTGCAGGGCCGCCCAGACGTCATCGGGAGGCAGATCGGTCAGTTGCGGACGTCTCAAGACCGTGACTCGTCCCCGGGGGGCGCGCAAGGCGGGGTCGGTGTCTTGCGAAAACAAGACCGTGACCGGACAGCCGGCGGCGGCGAGCAAATGAGTAGGCGCGGTATCGTTCGAGACCGCACCCAGGGCGCGCCGCGCCAGAGCGGCCAGTTCGGCGAAGCTGGTCTTGTCGATCAGCGAGGCGGCGTAGGGGCACAAGGCCATGATTTCGTGGATTGGGTCGCGGTCGATCTTGGTTCCGATCAGGACCGGCATGATGTCGGAATCGCTGGCCCGGTTGGCGATGTCGGCGAAATGCTGGACCGGCCATCTTTTGGTCGGACGGTGCGGCGCGCCGCCCGGCAACAGCAGCAGGAATCGCCGCGGCAGTCCGAAACGCGCGGTGTCTGCGGTCAGCCAGGAGATGTCCGGCGGCGGCGTCGGGGAAATTCCCGCCATCGCGAGCTGTTCGGCCAGACGGTCCAGAGGATGCATCTGTTCGCGGTCGGGATTGGCATGCGGAAAGGAGCAGCCATGGGCGATGCCCGACCAGGGCGGATCACCCAGGATGTGGAAATAAGACGAGCTGCGTTTCGAGGTTTGGAGATCGTAAACGCGGGCGAATTTGACCGAGCGCAGCTTTTTCTTAAGCCGCATCAGCCCGGGGACATCCCAGGCGCGGGGGCGGGTGTCGCACCAGATTTCATCGAAATAGGGGCTGGCCTTGGCCATGTCGGCGAAAGGCTGCGTGGTCAGGAGCGTGATATGGTCCAGGGCGTGATGGGCGCGGATGGCGGCGAAAGCGCCGGTCGCCTGGACGAAATCGCCCAAGGCCGAATGCTTGATGACCAGAACGCGCGCAGCCGTCATGTCGCTCCATCGGTCGAAGGATGTGGATGCTCGCCGACGATGCCGTCCTCGAGCGGCGCTTCGTCGGGGGGCGGGGCGGCGGGCGGTGTCAGAAGCTCAGCATAGACATCCAGAGTCTTGTCGCACATCGCCCGGTTCGAGAACAGTGTTTCCGCCGCCGCGATGGAATCGTCGGCCAGGGACTGGCGTTCTTCGGGTGTCATCGCCAGAATATGCTCCAACCCTGCGGCCAGCGCCGCCGGATCGTTCGGCGGCACCAGGAATCCGGTGCGGCCGGGCTGCACGGTTTCAGCTGCACCGCCTAGATTGGTCGCCAGAACCGGGCGGCCCATGGCTTGCCCTTCGACGACGACGCGTCCGAACGCCTCGGGTTCGATTGAGGCCGACACGACGACGTCGGTCAGCATATAGGCGGCCGGCATATCGTTGCATTCGCCGACGATATGGACCACCTCGCCCAGATTTAGCCGTTTAATCTGCGCCTTCAATTCATCGGTATAGGCGGTTCGTCCCTGGTCCGAGCCAACCAGCAGACAGCGCAGATCGGTGCGGCCCAGACGGGCCAGGGCGTCGATCAGCACCGTTTGCCCCTTCCAGCGCGTCAGCCGTCCAGGCAGCATGATCACCGGATAGCCGTCGGGCAAACGCCAGCGCGTCGCTAGTTGGATCGCCCGCTCGGGGCTGACATGGGTGGGGTGGAAGCGGGTCAGATCGACGCCGCGATGAATGACACGCACCCGTTCGGGGTCTACGCCGTGGCGTTCTTCGATATGCCGCGCGATGAAATTACTGACGGCGATGACCCGATCGCCCTTGACCATGACCGAATTGTAGCGCCGTTTCAGTCCCCATCCGCCTTCATTGTAAGCGCCGTGATAGGTGGTGACGAAAAGCGTCCCGGTCCGCCGGGTCGCCCACCAGGCGCTCCAGGCCGGCGCGCGCGAGCGGGCATGAACCAGATTTACGCCGTAATCTTCGATCAGCTTGACCAGACGTCCGACATTGCGTCTGATCGTGATCGGATTTTTGCTGTCCAAAGGCAGTTGGATATGGGTTGCGCCGATTCGGTCCAACTCGCGCACCATCGGCCCGCCGGACGACGCCACCAGGGCTTGTCCCCCGGCTTCGACGATGGCACGGGCGACATCGACAGTGCCGCGTTCGACTCCGCCCGTGACCAAAGCCGGTAGAACCTGCAGGATGACAGGCTGGCGCTCTTTGGTTCCGGTGGGCGTGGATGGGTCGGGGTTCGCTTCGGCCATATTGTTCTTCGAGAGATTATTTAAGGAGATTAAGCAATTGGACGGAACATGCGCTTCGGCGGCCCGACCGGAAGGGATATTATCACGCGCCCAGGGCGCGGCAATCGCCTACGAGCGAGTCGCCGGAAAAAACCCGGGCGTGGTGTTCCTGCACGGGTTCCGTTCCGACATGACGGGCGGAAAGGCGCTGGCGGTGGAATCCTTCTGCCGTGCGCGGGGACAGGCTTTCGTGCGCTTCGATGTTTCGGGCCATGGAGCCAGTGGTGGCGCCTTTACCGACGGGACCATCGGCAGTTGGGCCGGGGATGTGGTGGACGTGCTCGACCATCTGACCGAAGGCCCGCAAATTCTGGTCGGTTCCTCGATGGGCGGCTGGCTGATGCTGTTGGCGGCGCTGG
>JAYFRE010000065.1:0-7855 GCA_034926235.1 Rhodospirillaceae bacterium | reverse complement strand
GGTATCTTCGTCCAACAAGGGCGGAGAGCCGGTTTTACCGGTTCTTGAACGCAGGCTTGCGCTTTTCGATGAACGCGCCCATGCCTTCCTTCTGGTCTTCGGTGGCGAAGGTGGCGTGGAACAGGCGGCGCTCAAGCAGGATGCCCTGGGCCAGCGTCGTCTCATAGGCGGCGTTGACGGCCTCCTTGGCGGCGTAGAGAGCCAGGCGGCCGAAGGAAGCGATCTTTTCGGCTGTCTTCAGGGCTTCGGCCAGCAGCTGATCGGCGGGAACGATCCGGCTGACCAAGCCAGCGCGTTCGGCTTCGGCGGCGTCCATCATGCGGCCCGACAGGACCAGATCCATGGCCTTGGACTTGCCGACGGAACGGGTCAGGCGCTGGGTGCCGCCAGCGCCGGGGATGATCCCCAGCGTGATCTCGGGCTGGCCGAACTTGGCTGTCTCGGCGGCGATGATGAAATCACAGGACATCGCCAATTCGCAGCCGCCGCCCAGGGCGAAACCGGCCACCGCAGCGATCACCGGCTTGCGCGAGCGCGCGACGCGCCCCCAGCTGGCGATGAAATCCTCGTCGAAAGCCGAGGCGAAGGTCTTGGGCTGCATTTCCTTGATGTCGGCGCCAGCGGCGAAAGCTTTTTCGCTGCCGGTGATGACGATTGCGCCAATATTGTCGTCGGCTTCGAAATCATCCAGGGCATGAGAGAGTTCGGCGATCAACGGGCTGTAAAGAGCGTTCAGCGCCTTCGGACGATTGAGAGTGATAAGACCCACACGACCCTTTTTTTCTGCAATAATATTTTCATATGCCATGTGTTGCGACTCCGTCATTGCTCCCTTGTTGTTAAAAAACCGCCCGCAGGTCAGGAGCGGAACCTGCGAGCGGTTCCAAGAAAGGACGGGGTTGCCTAGCGCATCCGAGCGCTGGAAACCACCATCCGCTGGACTTGATTGGTGCCTTCGTAGATCTGGGTGATCTTGGCGTCGCGCATCAGGCGCTCGACCGGGTATTCGCGGATGTAGCCATTGCCGCCCAGAACCTGCACGGCGTCCGTGGTGATCGACATGGCGGCGTCCGAGGCATAGTACTTGGCCATGGCCGCTTCCTTGGAGTAAGGCTTGCCCTTGGCCTTCAGCCAGGCGGCGCGGTAGGTCAGCAGACGCGCGGCGTCCAGCTTGGTCGCCATGTCGGCCAGCATGAAGCCGATGCCCTGGTTGGCGGCGATCGGCTTGCCGAACTGGACGCGTTCCTTGGAATAGGCGACGGCATAGTCAAGAGCGGCCTGGGCGATGCCCAGAGCCTGCGCGGCGATGCCGATGCGGCCGCCATCCAGGGTGGCCATGGCGATCTTGAAGCCTTCGCCTTCCTGGCCAAGACGGTTGGCAACCGGCACCTTCACGTCCTGGAAGATCAGTTCCATGGTCTGCGAAGCGCGGATACCCATCTTCTTTTCCTTCTTGCCGAAGGTGAAGCCGGGCATGCCCTTTTCCAGAATGAAGCCGGTGATGCCCTTCAGGCCCTTGGAACGGTCGGTCATCGCGAAGACGACATAGGTTTCGGCCGAGCCGGCGTTGGTGATGAACACCTTCGAACCGTTCAGGATGTAGTGGTCACCGTTCAGGACCGCGACCGACTTCTGCGCGGCGGCATCGGTGCCGGCGTTCGCTTCGGTCAGGCCGAAAGCGCCCAGCTTCTCGCCGCGCGCCAGGGGAGCCAGATATTTCTGTTTCTGCTCTTCGGTGCCATAGGCGAAGATCGGCCAGGAGCCCAGCGACACCGACACAGTGAGCCCGCCGCCGACGCTGGCGTCGGCCCGGGAAACTTCCTCGACGGCCATGATGTAGGTCAGATAGTCGCCATCCGAGCCGCCATACTGTTCCGGATAGAACAGGCCTGTCAGGCCCAGAGCGCCCATCGCGTCGAAAAGACCACGGTCATATTCCTCGGACAAATCGCGCGCAACGGCCCCCGGCGCCACCTGCTCGGTGGCGAACTTGCGGACGCTTTCAAGCAATGCCGCTTGGTCCTCGGTCGGTTCGAAATTCATGTCGTGCAACTCCGTTTGATATCCCTGTCAGAAGGCCTAGTCGACTCTCGTTTCCCAGCCCGTGAGGGCTCCCCTTGGAGAAAGAGGTCATTACTAACGGCTTAATACGCATTGGCGCAAAAGGCCGCTTTGATCTGACCGTTTGGCTAATCCGTATATGTCTAACAAATAGCAGACGTATGAATAATCCGCAAGCGTAAACCAGGAGAAAGATGCGGTCTTGCTGCGCCGCACCATAAAAAGACGACATTTCAGCAGTATATCTAACGATCATTAGTGGGGCGGGGGCATCAGGCCATATTTACAAACATACGTATAACGTATAGGTTTGACCCGCCTCTAGGAGTGGTCGAGAGATAACCCTGGAGAAAAGGCGCGGCCATTAGGGATATGACATTGGTGATGGCCCTGCCGGAGAGATAAGGGGGCGGCGAGGGAAACCTCCGGCTCCGCGCCGATTACTCTAAAAAATAAAAATAAATAATCTTCAGAATGCAGACGTGTTTCATATAGAAAAGGGGACAGAATATGTCTGTTGTAGTGGTTATTGCCGCACTATGCTTCCTAATGTTTATGGCGTATAGGGGCTTCAGCGTTATTCTCTTTGCACCTGTGGCCGCACTCGGCGCTGTTCTTCTTACCGAACCAGGGGCGCTTCTTCCCGTTTATACCGGCCTTTTCCAAGAAAAGATGGTCAGCTTCACCAAGCTGTATTTCCCGGCTTTCATGCTTGGTGCGATTTTCGGCAAGCTGGTCGAGGTGTCCGGTTTCGCCCGTTCGATCTCGTCGGTCATCGTCAAGCTTTGCGGGCGCGATCAGGTCGTCTATGCCATCGCCTTGATCGGCCTGGTGCTGACCTATGGTGGCGTGTCGATGTTCGTCACGGTGTTCGCGGTCTACCCGTTCGCGGCCGAGATGTATCGTCAGAGCGATATTCCGAAGCGTTTGATTCCGGCGGCCATCGTCGTCGGCGCTTTCACCATTTCGATGGATTCGCTGCCGGGTTCGCCGCAGATCCAGAACGTCATTCCCACCGCCTTCTTCGGCACCACCACCTGGGCGGCGCCCTTCCTGGGCCTGATCGGGTCGATTTTCACCGGCACGCTCTGCTTCCTGTTCCTGGGCTGGCGCGTGCGTCAGGCTCGTCGTGCCGGCGAAGGCTATGGCACCGGGCATCTCAATGAGCCTGAAACCTCCGACGACGTGCCCTTGAGCCACCCCTTGATCGCGGCCAGCCCGTTGCTGCTCGTCGTCATTCTGAACGCTTTGTTCTCGCTGTGGCTGATCCCGGAATGGTTCGGCACCACCAGCACGGTGGTTCTGTCCGCCGAAGCGCCGAAGATCGTTCAGGAAGTCAGCAAGATGAACGCGCTGTGGTCGCTGGAGGGGGCGCTGGTCATCAGCATCGTCTATCTCTGCATCGTGGCCCGCAAGGCGATCCTGCCGCGCTTCTCGGAAGCGACCAAGACGGCTGTCGCCGGCTCGCTGCTGGCGATCATGAACACCTCGTCCGAATATGGTTTCGGATCCGTCATCGCCGCCCTGCCGGGCTTCATGGTGGTCAAGGGCGCGCTGAACGTCGTTCCCTATCCGCCCCTGAACGAAGCCATCTCGGTCAACGTCTTGGCCGGCATCACCGGTTCGGCGTCGGGTGGCATGAGCATCGCGCTGGCGGCGCTGGGCGACCAGTACATCGCCGGAGCCAATGCGTTGGGCATTCCGCTGGAGGTCATGGCGCGTATCGCGTCGATGGCGTCGGGCGGCATGGACACCCTGCCGCATAACGGTGCGATCATCACCTTGCTGGCGATCACCGGTTTGACCCATCGCCAGTCCTATAGGGATATCTTCGTTATCACGGTAACGAAGACGGTCGGCGCTTTCTTCGCCGTCCTGGTCTTCTATCTGACCGGCATCGTCTAAGCCGGACGGAAACAAAAATAGCGGGGCGTTCCGTGATGGGACGCCCCGCTTTTTATCGTCAGGTCTGCCGCGACCTTGAGTAGAAGGAGCCCCCGTCGCTACCGTCCATCCCCTTGCCGGGGGCGGACATCGGGAACGCCCAGGATAGCGCCGTCTTTAGACGCGGCGGCTTTCCATCTGCTTCACGCGGAAATCATAGTCATATTCGTTGGTGGCCAGGCTGGCCATATTATCGATTCGCGCCTGCTCCGCACGAGCGGAGACCACGTCGTCCAGCATGGAAGCGAGCGAGGAAAAAATGTTCATGGCATGTCTCCATTCATCAGGAGGCGGCAGCGCCGCCGTTCTCTTGGAGACTAAAATAGGGGCTGAGCACCCTATTTGTCAAACAAATATAGTATTAACGGAAGCCCTAGACCCTTCGGCCGGGGGTGTTTAAGCCCCCTAAACGACCGGCCAGGCCTATTGGAATGCCTAGGCGATCTGGGATTCCGGCCGGCGCGGGCGCTTCACATCCTGATAAAGATCGTTCAGATAGGCCATCAGCCCTTCCAGGGCGACGACCGCGCGCTCGGGGTCGTGGGCGCTCAAGGAATCCAGAATTTCCTGGTGGAAATCGGCGATGCGGCGGCGTTCGCGCACACGGAAGAACACCATGTTGGTCACGGGCAGCATCGCCTCGATGACGACATGCATCATGAAGCTCAACGGCGCGTTGTCGGCGGCCTGGACCAGGGCGCGATGAAAGCGTACGTCGGAATCGCAGAACATCTCGTCCGAGATGTCCTCGCAATTGCGGCGCTGGATGTCGAGTTCGGTCCGCATCGCGGCAAGATGTTCCTCGGTCCGGCATTCGGCGGCCAGCCGCACGCAGATCATTTCCATCTGCAGGCGGGCCTGGACGATTTCCTCCAGCTCGAAAGCGCCGAGACCGACCAGAAGGGTCGCGATCCCGGCTAAGGACTGCGCCGCCTGCTGGCTGTCGGGGCGGGTGACGAAGTTTCCGCCGGTCGGTCCGCGCCGGGAATGAACAAGGTTCTGCGCGGCCAGGCGTTTCAGCGCCTCGCGGATGGTTGGCCGGGATACCTGATAGGATTTGGCCAGATCGTCTTCGGTAGGAAGACGTTCGCCAACCTTGATGCGCCCTTCGATGATCGCCTGGCGGATGCCTTCTGCGATTTGTTTCGCCACGCTGGTCGTCACGACCGCACCGTAATCAAAAGCCACTGTCTGAACCCTCGGAACTCCGTTGACGCGCCATTGTGCATCAGCAGCATAAATGTGCCAACAGGCAAGCTCATAAATATAATGTTTATTGTTATTACGTAATGCCGGAATGGCGGGAATCCAGGCCGGACATAAAACTCCGCCCCGTCCTGAAGCGGGCGGGGCGGAGCGGACGCGATGTGGTCGTTAGGCGTTAGCGGTTCTTGAACGCGGCCTTACGCTTCTCGATGAACGCCCCCATACCTTCCTTCTGGTCTTCGGTGGCGAAGGTGGCGTGGAACAGACGGCGTTCGACCAGGATGCCCTGGGCCAGCGTCGTCTCATAGGCGGCATTGACGGCCTCCTTGGCGGCATAAAGAGCGATCCGCCCGAAAGAGGCGATCTTTTCGGCCGTCTTCAGGGCTTCGTCCAGCAGCTGATCGGCGGGAACGATCCGGCTGACCAGACCAGCGCGTTCGGCTTCGGCGGCGTCCATCATGCGGCCCGACAGGATCAAATCCATGGCCTTGGACTTGCCGACGGCGCGGGTCATGCGCTGGGTGCCGCCAGCGCCGGGGATGATCCCCAGCGTGATCTCGGGCTGGCCGAATTTGGCCGTCTCGGCGGCAATGATGAAGTCGCACATCATCGCCATTTCGCAGCCGCCGCCCAGGGCGAAGCCGGCCACCGCCGCGATTACCGGTTTGCGGCACTGCGCCACCCGGGTCCAACGGCTGCAGAAATCCTCATCATAGGCCGAGGCGAAGGTCTTAGGCTGCATTTCCTTGATGTCGGCGCCGGCGGCGAAAGCCTTTTCGCTGCCGGTGATAACGATTGCGCCGATCGCGTCGTCGGCCTCGAAATCATCCAGGGCGATCCGCATTTCCTCGATCAACGGGCTGAACAGGGCGTTCAGCGCCTTCGGACGATTGAGCGTAATCAGGCCCACCCGGCCCTTTTTATCCACGATGATATTTTCATATGCCATGGTATTGCCTCACATCCCGATTGTGTTTTCAGGGGCGCCCTTGTTGTGGCGCCATGGAGAAGCGCACCCTCGCCGGGTTGGCCCCGGTTGTATCGATGCGCAAGATTTCGGTGTCCCGGCGATAGGTTCCGGGGGCCAGACGTTGCCAGCCAAGCTGTGGCAGGGACTGCGCGTAAAAGCTCTCGATTTCCGCCGGAGCGATCGTGCCGGTGGCGGAGACCTCGACGATGCGTCCCGATGGGCTTTCGAACAGAATGCCCCCCGGTTCTTCACTCAGGCCCGGAGCCAGCGGAAGATCCTCGACCACCGAAAAAAAGGCGTCCGAGGCGAACGCCGGCATTTGAGCCAGAGCCATCGCCAACATAACGGCCATGCCGCGGAGATATCGTCTCACGGTAGCGCCCACACCCAGGAATTACATCCAAATCTGTATGTTCATACTTACCATCAACAACCAGGGGCGTCACCTAATGTTGGCAGTTTCTGCAATAATAGGTCGATCGTCCGGATTGCACGATGCGCGTTATGACCTTCGGTGCGCCGCAGCGCGGACAGGGCTCGTTTTCTCGGTCATAGACGGCAAAGGCGTGCTGGAAATAACCCAGCTCGCCCGAAGGTTGGCGGTGATCGCGCAAGGACGATCCGCCCGCAGCGATTGCATCTTCGAGAACGGCTTTGACCGCATCGACCAGAATCCCGGCTTCTGTCTCCCCGATCGCACCGGCGGCGCGCAAAGGGGACAGGCCGGCGCGGTACAGCGCCTCGGACACATAGATGTTGCCGAGCCCGGCGACGATCCGCTGATCGAGCAGCGCCAGCTTGATGGGGGTGCGGCGCCCGGCCAGGCTGGCCGCCAGGACTGCGCCGGTAAAGGCGGGATCGAGCGGCTCGGGGCCGAGACGGGCAAGGCCGGCATGACCGGCCAGCCGCGCCGTTTCCACCCGTTCGGCCATGCCGAAGCGGCGAGGGTCGTGAAAGACGATTCGTCGTCCTTCGTCGGTGTCGATGACGATATGGTCGTGGCGGACGAGGGGTTGGAGGGAATCGCCGACGACCATGCGTCCCGACATGCCGAGATGGAACAGGACGGACCAGCCGTCATCCAAGGTCCAGATCATGTATTTGGCCCGCCGCGATACCGCCAGGACCCGCCGGCCGGACAGGTTTTCGGCGAAACCGGCTTCCATGGGACGGCGCAGGGCCGGGGCGAACAGGCGGACGGTGGCCAAAAGACGGTTTTCCACCACGGGCCTCAAGCCCCGGCAGACCGTTTCGACTTCGGGAAGTTCGGGCATGGCCCCAGCATGTCTGAGGCGTGCTTCGCGCGCAAGGGGCGAGCCTTTGGGAAGACCCCATGGCGCCGGGGCGGAGCTTGGGTTATCCTGCCATCATGAGCGAGAAAACGCCTGAGCCCGATCGGACTCATTTCGGATTTCGTACCGTCGATGAGACGGAGAAGGAGCCTTTGGTCAGGGCCGTCTTCGACGACGTTGCGCGCCGTTACGACCTGATGAACGACCTTATGAGTCTGGGCATCCACCGCCTATGGAAGGCTGCCCTGATCGACTGGCTGCGGCCGACGCCGTCGATGACCTTGCTGGATGTCGGCGGCGGCACCGGGGACATCGCCTTTCGCTTCCGCAAGAAGGGCGGCGGACCGGTGAGGGTCTGCGACATCAACCGCGAGATGCTGGA
>JAYFRE010000044.1:0-48499 GCA_034926235.1 Rhodospirillaceae bacterium | reverse complement strand
CGCTGGCGGTCGCGCTGCTGGAACGGCATGGTTTTTCGTCCGCCGATTTCCGGATATTCCATCCCGGCGGCAAACTGGGCAAAAAACTGCTCAAGGTCGCCAATCTGATGCATAGCGGCGACGCGCTGCCTTTGGCCCCGGAAACGCAGACCATGGGCGAAGCGCTGCTGGAAATGACGGCGAAAAGCTTCGGCTGTGTCGGCGTGACCGACGATGCGGGCCGGCTGGTGGGAGTCGTCACCGACGGCGATCTGCGCCGTCACCTCGATCCTTTGCTTCTGACCCGCACCACCGCCGAGGTCATGACCCGCGCGCCCAAAACCACGCAACCCAACGCCTTGGCCGCCGAGGCGCTCCTGATCATGAACACCCACGCCATCACCAGCCTGTTCGTCGTCGATCCCGACGGTCGGCCCGTCGGCATCCTGCACCTGCATGATTGCCTTCGCGCAGGCATCGCCTGATGATGGCGGCGGGCAAGGCTTAACCGGAGCGGGCGGCACGGGCATGGCAGGGCGTGGACCCAGAAAAAACGTGAAGCCGTCCAGCGCCTCGATGCTGGCGCGCTACTCCCGATTCGTCGGGCTGATGAAGATGGTTCTGCCGGCATCGGCGGCGGCGCTGCTGGGGCTGATTCTGGTCTGGCCCAACCTGTCTTCACGCGAAAGCGCCTTTTTCATGTCGCTGGGCAACATCAGTTTTCGGGATGTCGATACCCAATCGATGCAGAATCCGCGTTACCATGGAACCGACGACAGCAATCTACCCTTTGCCGTCACCGCCGATGTGGCGACCCAGATAGACCCGGTCAATTCCGTGGTCTCGCTCGAGAACCCCGCCGCCGACATCTCACGCAAGGGGGGCGGCCAGATCATGTTGAACGCCGAGATGGGGTTGTTCCGCCAGAAGGACGACCTGCTCGATCTGATCGGCGGCGTCGGTCTTTATCAGAATGACGGTTACGAGCTGCACACGGACAGCGTGCGCGTCAACGTCAAGGAAAGCGCCATTACGGGCGATGCTCCGACCAATGGCCAGGGACCGGGCGGCACGATCGAGGGAGAAGGCATCCGCGTTTGGGAGGGGGGGAACCGAATTATGTTCACCGGAAAAACCAAGGCCGTTCTGTTCGCCGGCAAACCGGGTAACAAACGATGACCGCGCATCGTCTCGTTCTCGCCGCCCTGCTCTTTCTAGGCTGGAACACCGCGTCCGCCCAGAATCTGGATTTCGCGTCGGGCGGCAACGGCGCTCCGGTCGAAATCCGCGCCGAACAGGGACTGGAACTGGTCCAGAACGCGAAACAGATCATCGCGCGCGGCAACGCCCGGGCAAACCGGGGGTCCACGACGCTCGCCGCCGATGTCATCCTGGCCCATTACCGCGATGGCCCGAGCGGCGGCGGCAAGACCGAGATATGGCGGATCGAGGCCCAGGGCCATGTCGTCATCTCCACCCCCACCCAGACCATTACCGCCGAGCATGGCGATTACAACATCGACAAGGCGGCGGTGATTCTGACCGGCAATAATTTGAAGCTCACCACCGCAACCGACACGGTGACCGCGCGCGACAGCCTGGAATATTGGGAACGCACCCAGCAAGCGGTGGCGCGGGGCGACGCCCTGGCGATACACGGCACCGACCGTATCCGCGCCAATGTGCTGACCGCGACCATGGGACCCGACGAACAGGGCAAAACCTCGATCCGGAAAATCCGGGCCGACGACAATGTCGTCTTGACCACCCCGCGCGAAACCGTGACCGGCGACCGGGGCGACTACATCGTGGAAAGCGGTATCGTGACCCTGACCGGTTCAGTTAAGATGACCCGCGATAACAACCAACTCGACGGTGGATACGCCATCGTGAATTTGAAAAGCGGAGTGAGCCGTTTGCTTCCCACACCCCCCGGCAGCGGAACCGAAGGACGGGTGAAGGGAACCTTTGTGCCCCAGAGCAGGAATGCGCCCGCGCCGGACGCCCGCACGCCCAGGCCGCAGCCATGACGGCTGCCCCCATGAGCGGCTCCGTCTCACCCGCCCTGCCGCTCGGCCCGGAGGGCGGTATTCTGGTCGCCTCCAACATCGCCAAGAATTTCAAGCGCCGCCCGGTCTTACGCGACGTCTCGAT
Organism: Rhodospirillaceae bacterium; assembly: GCA_034926235.1. Classification (GTDB taxonomy): domain Bacteria; phylum Pseudomonadota; class Alphaproteobacteria; order Rhodospirillales; family Magnetospirillaceae; genus JAYFRE01. The sequence goes on along the minus strand of JAYFRE010000044.1, from coordinate 46,366 downwards.
TCATGTCCGCCGGGGCGAGGCGGTCGGCCTGCTCGGGCCCAACGGCGCCGGCAAAACCACCTGTTTTTACTGCATCACCGGATTGATCAGCCCCGATTCCGGGTCGATCCTGCTGGACGGACACGACATCACCGACCTGCCCATGTATCGCCGGGCCAGGCTGGGTATCGGCTATCTTCCCCAGGAAGCCTCGATTTTCCGCGGCCTGTCGGTCGAAGACAATATCCGCGCCGTGCTGGAGATCGTCGAGAACGACCGCGACCTGCGCGAAGCGCGGCTGGAAGAATTGCTGTCCGAATTCTCCGTCACCCATCTGCGCCGCGCACCGGCTTTGGCGCTGTCGGGCGGCGAACGCCGCCGGGTCGAGATCGCCCGCGCCTTGGCGTCGAACCCCGCTTTCATCCTGCTGGACGAACCGCTGGCCGGTATCGATCCGATCGCGGTTGCCGATATCCGCGAACTGGTCGGTTATCTGAAGCATCGCGGCATCGGCGTTCTGATCACGGACCACAATGTCCGGGAAACGCTCGATATCATTGACCGCGCCTATATCCTGCATGACGGAATGGTCCTGATGGAAGGCGCCCCCTCCGAGATCGTCGCCCATGAAGGGGTGCGGCGGGTTTATCTCGGCGAAAATTTCAGCCGCTAGGGGCGCCCAGGATGGCTCTTTCCCAAAGGCTGGATCTCCGGCAAACGCAGTCATTGGTGATGACGCCGCAATTGCAGCAGGCGATCAAACTGCTGCAATTATCCAACCTGGAATTATCCGCCTTCGTCGAACAGGAGCTTGAACGCAACCCGTTGCTTGAACGCGACGACGACGCGGCCCCGGCTGAAAACACGGCGGAAGCGGCGGCCCAGGCCGAAACCGCGGTCGACGCCGAAACCCTGCCGGTGGTGGACAGCCTGCCCGGCCAGGATTCGGAAGCGCCGCTGGATGTCGATTACGACAACACCTGGAACAATGACAGCGATGCCGACACCCCCAGCGGCCAAGCAGCGGACTGGAGCTCCGGCAAGGGCGGACGGCTCAATTTCGACGACGAGGACAGCAATCTCGAACAAATCCTGTCCGAACCGCAATCCCTGCGCGATCATCTGACCGGACAGCTCAACATGGATCTGCATGATCCTGGCGACCGGCTGATCGGGCTGCATCTGATGGAGATGCTGGACGAGGCCGGCTATCTGATCGGTTCGCTGGACGAGGTTGCCGACACGCTGGGTTGCGGGCTGGAGCGTGTCGAAGCCGTGCTGGGGCGTTTGCAGCATTTCGATCCGCCCGGCATCTTCGCGCGCAGCCTGGCCGAATGCCTGGCCCTGCAATTGCGGGAAAAGAACCGGCTCGACCCGGCGATGGCGACGCTGCTCGACCATCTCGATTTGCTGGCGCGCCGCGACATGCCGGCCCTGATGCGAATCTGCGCCGTCGATGCCGAGGATATGGCTGGCATGATCGCCGAAATCCGGGCGCTGGACCCGAAACCCGCTTTGGTCTTCGATCATGGCGTGGCGCAGCCGGTAATCCCGGACGTGCTGATGCGCCCCGCCCCCGGCGGCGGCTGGATCGTCGAGCTGAACAGCGATTCCCTGCCCAAGGTCCTGATCGACACGCGCTATTTCACCCGCGTCAACACCGCCGCGCGGACCAAGGACGAAAAGAGCTATCTATCCGAACAGCTTCAATCGGCCAACTGGCTGGTCAAGTCGCTGCACCAACGCGCCACCACCATCCTCAAGGTCGCATCCGAGATCGTCCGTCAGCAGGAAGCTTTTTTCCTGAAGGGCGTCCAGCATTTGCGCCCCCTGGTGCTGCGCGATATCGCCGAAGCCATCTCGATGCACGAAAGCACGGTCAGCCGCGTGACAGCGAACAAATACATGGCGACCCCGCGCGGCATCTTCGAGCTTAAATATTTTTTCACCCAGGCGATTCAGCGTTCGGACGGCGGCGAGGCTCATTCGGCCGAAGCCGTGCGTCATCGGATCAGGACCCTGATCGACAACGAACCGCCCGACGGCATCCTGTCCGACGACCGGATCGTCGATCTTTTGAAAGAGGCAGGCATCGACATCGCCCGCCGAACCGTCGCAAAATACCGCGAAGCCATGCATATCCCGTCGTCGGTGCAGCGGCGGCGCGAGAAAATGATGGGATCGTGACAAGCTGGGCGCAGCCGGCCTGAAATGCGCGCCCTTGCTTGACTTTAGGTACAAGGCCGGCTTATGGTCCGGCGCTTTTCAGGCGCTGGGGAAGGGCAGGGAAGCGGCTTTCGTCCAACGGGTTGGCGCCGCGAAATGGCTTGAAAAAGAGGCGTGTCGTCTCGTCCCGTCCGTCGCGGGCCTATAGCGCGCATGACGTTTCCGCCCTGGGCAACCAGGGTCGGCCGCCTCTCCATCAAGAGGACGCATTATGGAGATTACCGATTTGATCACCCTGGAAAGCGTGGTGCCGAACCTGCGTGTGACCAGTAAGAAACAGGCTTTGCAGGAGCTGGCCCGCCGCGCGGCGGACATCACCGGTCTCCACGAACGCGCCGTCTTCGACGTGCTGCTCGAACGCGAAAGGCTGGGCACGACCGGGGTCGGCAGCGGCATTGCCATTCCGCACGGAAAATTATCCACCTTGTCGCGTCTTTACGGTCTGTTCGCGCGGCTGGAAAAACCGATCGATTTCGATTCCATCGATGAACAGCCGGTCGATCTGATTTTTCTGCTGTTGGCGCCCGAATCCGCCGGGGCCGACCATCTGAAAGCGCTTGCGCGGGTTTCGCGCTTGCTGCGCGACAAGATCACCTGCGAGAAACTAAGGGGCACCGCCACCGCCGAAGGGCTTTATGCCCTTCTGACGGAAACTCCTTCGCCCTGCCCAGCCTGAACGCCGGGGTCAGTGGACACTGACCGGCTCCAGATCGTTCTGGCGCACGGCGGCAAAGGCCAGATCGCGGTCGGCAGCCATGCCGATGGTATTGCCGTCGGCGGCCAGGATCGCCCAGCCGGTCTCCTCATTGATCGTCACGCGCTTGATGAAGGCCACGTCCTGCAAGCCCCACTGCGCAAAGTCCTGCGCCGACATGGGCCGCCACGTATTGGCGATTTTAGCATTTTCGTTCATTCCGATCCTCTCCTTGCAACCAAAGCGGATCATGACGCCGGGAAATCCCTGGCGGTTACTCCGCTGTTTCCTTTGCCTTCAGCGACAATTCCGGAACGCTCGCTTTCCGGGCGGAACTGCCGATCTTGATCGTTTTCACCCGGTTTTCGGGCTGGGGTCGTTCGAGATCGATGTGAAGCAGTCCGTTATCGAGCGTCGCATTGCGGACCTCGATACCTTCGGCCAGCAAAAAGCTGCGTTGGAATTGGCGTGAGGCGATGCCGCGATGGAGGAAGACCCGCTCGGCGTCATCGTCGGCTTGCTGGCCGCGGATGATGAGCTGATTGTCCTCGATCAGCACCTGAAGCGCGTCCATCGAGAAACCGGCCACGGCCAAGGTAATGCGCAACCCTCCTTTCGCCGTCTGCTCGATGTTGTAAGGTGGATAGCCTTCGGCGGAGGTCTTGGAGATTCGGTCGAAAACCCGCTCGAAATGATCGAAACCAAGCAGAAGCGGGCTATTGAAAAGCGATAGACGAGTCATGTGCGAACGTCCTCCTCGAAAAGAGCGAGCACGGTCTTGGGCCCATGGGATTAAAGATCGGCACCCTTGACCGGCGGTCCCGGGAACGAATGGGCACCACCTTCGTCTTTTAATCTTGGGTCGGACGCCGCGTTCGTCAAGCGCCGACACGAGAGCCAGCGAGGGAGTAACCCTTCCGGATGGGCGCACCGCTGGCAAGACGTTCCCGTCTGGGCTATAATCCGGACCATGGACGATACGCCGGATTTGGACCTCCTGGCCCGCCGTTATTTGGACCTTTGGCAACAACAGGTAACCGCGCTGGTCAACGACCCAGGTCTGGCCGACGCTGCGGCGCGGACCTATGCCCTGATGACGCGCGGATTCCAGGCCATGGCTGAAAGCGCCGCCGCTGGCACAGCACGAACGGAAGCCGATGGACGAGAAGCCCACCCCCATTCCGCCCGGACCGACGCGGACGGGACCGCGTCCCCTGCCCCTGCATCTGGCGGCGGAAATGATGAGCGTGACGAGCTCGCGCGCCGCCTGGCCGAGCTTGAGGAACGGATCGTTCGGCTGGAAACCGCATTTGCAGCCGGAAGCGGACCGGCTGAAACGCGACCTCGCCGCCGCCGATCCTGACTCCTTCGCCCACGCGCTGGAAAAGGAATATGCCCGGCGCATGGACGGGTTCCTGACCGGAATCGACCGCTATCGCCATTCGGCCATCCACCGCACTTTGCCGGACGCCCCAATCGTCTTGCAGACGGGCACGACCCGGCTTCTGGATTATTCCCTGCCCGGAGCAACCGGCCAGCCGGTGCTGCTCATTCCCTCGCTGATCAACCGCGCCTACATCCTCGACCTGTCGCCCCGGCGCAGCCTGGCGCGGGCGCTGGCGGAGAAGGGATTGAGGCCCTTCCTGGTCGATTGGGATGCGCCGGGCGAAATCGAGGCCGATTTCGATCTCGATGCTTATATCTTACGTCTTTCCGCCCTGCTCGACGCCGTGACGGCGCGGGCGGGACCGCCGGTCCTGGTCGGCTATTGCATGGGCGGCCTGCTGGCTTTGGCCCTGGGCATTCTGCGCCAGCCCGATATTCTGGGGCTCGCCTTGCTGGCCACGCCCTGGGATTTCCATCGCCCCGACCCGACGCAGGCGCGCATCCTGGAGCGGTTGCGCCAGCCGATCGACGATGCTTTGGAAATTTTCGGTTTTTTGCCCGTCGATCTGCTACAAATCTTCTTTACCCTAGTCGATACCGGCAATGTTCCACGGAAATTCCGGTCCTTCGCCGCCATGGCGCCGGACAGCCGCAAGGCGCGGGACTTCATCTTGCTGGAAGACTGGCTGAACGACGGCGTGCCCCTGACCGCCAAGGTCGCCCGGCAAAGCCTGTTCGGCTGGTATGCCGGCAATACGACAGGGCGAGGAGAATGGCGCGTGGCGGGAACCACCATCGACCCCGGCCGGTTCGTCAAACCGGCCCTGGTCTTGATTCCGTCGGGGGACCGGCTTGTTCCCCCGGCGTCGGCCTTGGCTTTGGCCGATGGGTTGCCTCACGCCCGAAAAAGGGTTACCACCGCCGGACATATCGGCATGGTCGTAGGAACGCGAGCCAGAACGAATTGTTACGGATACCTTGCACGGTGGATCACCGGGCAAACAACATAAAATAAAAATAAATGAGAACAAAAATCATACAACAGGGTGCCAAGGCCACGTCCACTTTAAAGAAATACTGAATATCTTATGGAGAACAGTGAAATGGATGATGTCGTCATTGTAGCCGCCACCCGCCTTGCCGTCGGATCTTTCAACGGCAGCCTGACCCAATTCTCTGGCGCCCAGCTCGGATCTTTCGTCATTCGCGAAGTCCTGAAGCGCGCCAACGTCAATCCCGCCGATCTGTCGGAAGTCATCATGGGCCAGGTTCTGACCGCCGGTATCGGCCAGAACGGCGCCCGGCAGGCGTCCCTCGCCGCCGGTGTGCCCGAGGAAGTGCCCGCCATCGCCATCAACCAGGTCTGCGGTTCGGGCCTGCGCTCGGTCGCCCAGGCGGCCCAGGCGATCCGCTCCGGCGATGCCACGATCATCGTTGCCGGCGGTCAGGAAAGCATGACCAACGCGCCGCACTCCATGCTGTTGCGCCACGGCGTGCGCATGGGCAATGCCGAGATGGTCGACACGATGATCAAGGACGGCCTGTGGGACGTCTATAACCAGTATCACATGGGCGTGACCGCCGAGAACGTGGCCAAGAAGTTCGGCATCACCCGCGAAGACCAGGACGCTTTCGCCGTCGGGTCCCAGCAGAAGGCCGAGGCCGCCATCAAGTCGGGCCGCTTCAAGGATGAAATCACTCCCATCACCATCAAGGTGAAGAAGGAAGAGAAGACCTTCGACACCGACGAATATGTCAAGTTCGGCACCACCCTCGAAAGCGTCGCCAAGCTGAAGCCCGCCTTCCTCAAGGACGGCACCGTGACGGCCGGCAACGCTTCGGGCATCAATGACGGCGCGTCCGCCGTGCTGGTGATGAGCGCCAAGGAAGCCGCCAAGCGGGGCCTGAAACCGATCGCCCGTATCGTTTCGTTCGGCCAGGCCGGCGTCGATCCCAAGATTATGGGCACCGGTCCGATCCCGTCTTCGCGCCTGGCGCTGAAGAAGGCCGGCTGGACCCCCGCCGATCTCGACCTGATCGAAGCCAATGAGGCGTTCGCCGCCCAGGCCATCGCCGTCAACCGCGAACTGGGCTGGGACACTTCGAAGGTCAACGTCAATGGCGGCGCCATCGCCATCGGCCATCCCATCGGCGCGTCGGGCAACCGCGTCCTCGTCACCCTGCTGCACGAGATGATCAAGCGCGACGCCAAGAAGGGTCTGGCCACCCTGTGCATCGGCGGCGGCATGGGCGTTGCCCTGACCGTCGAACGCTAAGCACGGTTGTTATGTCTTTATCTCCCCGAACTTCGGTGGAGAAAGGATGCGAGATGCCCCCGCCCGGATCGTCCGGGCGGGGGTTTCGCTTTTAAGGCCTTTTGTTCATGCCGCCCTCGTCCCGCGCCACCTTGATCGGGGCTATCGCCCTTCTGCTCTGGTCCTGCCAGGCCCTGCTCACTCGGCTGACCGGAGCCGTGCCTCCCTTCCAACTGGTGGCGATGACCTTCTCCCTGGCGGCGCTGCTGGCGCTGGGACGCTGGCGGATCCGAGGCGAATCCCCACTGACCCGGCTGCGCCAGCCGGTGGGCGCTTGGGTTTTGTCCGTAACCGGGCTGTTCGGCTATCACTTCCTTTATTTCACCGCGCTCAAAATCGCGCCGCCGGTCGAAACCACGCTGCTCAACTATCTTTGGCCGCTCCTGATCGTCCTGTTTTCGGCGCTGCTGGTCCGCGACGAACCCTTGCGTCCCCGCCATATCGCCGGCGCGCTGGCCGGACTGGGCGGGGCCGCCCTGCTGGTGCTGGGCAGCGGACAAAACGCCGCTTTCGATCCGGCCTTCGCCCTGGGCTATGCCTCTGCGGTCGCCTGCAGCATCATCTGGGCGCTCTATTCCGTCCTGAACCGGCGTTATCGAAATGTGCCCAGCGACGCCGTCGGCGGATTCTGCGGCGCGACCGCGATCCTGGCGTTAATCAGCCATCTGTTGTTCGAAAGCTGGGTCTGGCCGCAACCTGGACAATGGGTAGCGATCCTGGCCCTGGGGCTGGGCCCTTTGGGCGCCGCTTTCTTCGTCTGGGATTACGGCTGCAAGCATGGCAACATCCGCGCCTTGGGCACGCTGGCTTATGGCGGGCCGTTGGTCTCCATCGGCCTGCTGATCCTGCATGGCGACGGCGAGCTCACCGAACAGGTGGCGCTCGCCGCGCTTTTGATCATCGGCGGTGCGGCCTTGGGAGCCGGAGACCTGGTATCCTGGCGCGGGCTTCGCGCCCGTTGGACCCGCCCCAAGACCCACGCCTGACGGGCCGTCAACCGACCGGACGGGTCGCCTGCAAGGACGGGCGCGCCGCCAGGGTTTCATAGACCCCTGCCAAGGCCGGACGCCCCTTCCGCCAGCCGAAATCGTCGAAGCGGAAATCAAGAAAGCCCAGGGCGCAGGCAATGGTAAGCGATCCGATGGTGAAGGGAGCGGCCAGATCGGACGCTTCCTCTTCCAGCAGATCAAGCGAACGGGTCAAGGCCGCTTTCTGGCGGACGATCCAGGATTCCCAGCGCACCTCTTCGGGACGCCGGGCGGTTTCGACCCGAAGCAGGAGCGCCGCGTCCATGATGCCGTCGCCCAAAGCCTGGCGGCGCAAAGCGGTCCAACGCGCACCGCCCGACGCCGGGAACAGGCGCGCGCCGTCATGCAAGGAATCGAGATATTCGCAGATGACCGGCGAATCATAGAGATGTTCGCCGCCATCGGTGATCAAAGCCGGCACCTTGCCCAGCGGATTGCCGCGGACGATATCGCTGCCGTCGGCCCAGGCATCGGTGGGAATCTGCTCGATCCGGGAGTCGAGACCGGTTTCGAGCGCGACAACCATGACCTTGCGGACATAAGGCGAGGTCGCGGAATAATAAAGCTTCATCGGTTCAAACACTCCCTGACGTTGGCCGGCCGGTCCGACCGGCCAAGGCGGACAGCAACACCGCCGGATCGACGGCAGTCATCGCCTGCGACATCACGCAGGCCCCTGCCGCCCCGGCATTCAAGATAGCGGGCATTCGTTCCGGCGTCAGCCCGCCGATAGCGAAAACCGGAATCGATACCGACCGGCAAACATCGGCCAGGAAATCCACACCCCTGGGCGGTCGCCCCGCCTTGCTATCCGTGGCAAAGATATGCCCCGCGATCAGGTAAGCAGCGCCCCAATCCTCGGCCCGGACCGCTTCAGCGCGGCTATGCACCGAACAGCCGATCCGGGCGATCCCCGGCAACGAGTCTCTTCGCGGCGGCAGCCTTGTCATCGGCAAGTGAAGCGCACCGACGCCAAGCCGCCGGGCCGCCGCGGCATGGGTGTGCAAAATCAAGGCGACCCCATGAGCGGCGCAGATGTCGCGGCAGGATCGGGCCAGATTTTCATAATCTTCCGGTCCCAGATCCTTTTCCCGCAGCAGGATCGCCTCCGGACGGGCCGCCGCCAGCCGCGCGATCCGCACCAGAAAATCCTCTCCACAGAATTGACGGCGGGTAACAAAGATTACCCGACCGGTCATGCCCGGTCACACCCGCACATAGTCGGTATAGACCGGCTGCAGCCCACGTTTCAGGATCATCGCATGCACCTCTGCGACGCTGCGGGAGTCGGAAATCTCGAACTGCCCGTCGCCCTGCTCCTCGCCGGTATGGCCGCCGATATCGACCCGTACGCCGGCGGAAATCTTGGTCGCGCACAGACCGATGACATGATCGCGGAACCCGGCCCGTTCCCGGGTCGAAATGGTCAAACCGGCAAAGGGCATGAACAAACGATAGGCCAGCATCACCTGAAGAAGCTGCGGCTCATGCACATCACGCGGATTCTCGTCGGCATTGTTGATATAGGGCCGTAAACGCGGCGGCGAGAAGGATATCTCCGCATGGGGATATTTCTTCTGGACCAGATGTGCGTGCAGCCCGGTGGCGAAAGCGTCCTTGCGGAAATCGGCCAAACCCAGCAAAGCGCCGAAGGCAACGCCGCGCATCCCGCCTTTCAACGCACGCTCCTGAGCATCAAAGCGGTAGGGATAGATCCGCTTCGAGCCGCGCGGATGGACCTCTTCATAACGGTCGGTATCGTAGGTTTCCTGATAGACGCAGACATAATCCGCACCGCAGGTGTGCAGATGGGCGTATTCGTCGGTATTCAGAGGATAGATCTCGACCCCGACCAGATTGAAATAGCGCGCCGCCAATCGCACGGCGTCGCCGATATAAGCGACCCCCGATTTGGAGCGCGACTCGCCCGTCAGCAGCAGAATGTCCTGCAATCCGGTCGCGGCGATCGCCTTCAGTTCAGCCTCGATCGCCTCCATGTCCAGGCGGGCGCGGCGGATCGCGTTGCGGCAGTTGAAGCCGCAATAGACGCACATATTTTCACAGAAATTCGAGATATAGAGCGGCGTGAACATCGACACGGCGTTGCCGAACATCCGCTGTGTCTCGTGTCGCGCCCGCGCCGCCATCGGTTCCAGGAATGTCTGGGCGGCAGGCGACAGCAGCGCCCCGAAATCCTCGATCGTCAGAACGGACCGGCCCAAGACTCGTTCGACATCCGCCGCGTCATAACGATGGGCCTCATAACGCCCCATCGCCTCCAGCACCCGGCCCATGATGTCCGATTCTATGACCTCCATATGGCGGCCATAGCGCATGTGATCGGTTTTCGCCCGCATCGCGCTTACCCCTGCAAAAAACCGGTCAAGGGGCTCGACGCTTCGGCACGTCCTTCCAGACGCCGCCCCAGCCCGGCCCGATAGGCGGCGCGGCCCGATTCGATCGCCAGCCTGAAGGCGCGCGCCATCAGCCCGACATCGCCGGCAGTAGCAATGGCCGTGTTGGCCATGATCGCCGCCACCCCCATCTCCATCGCCTCGCAAGCCTGCGAAGGACGTCCGATGCCGGCATCGACGATGATCGGCAAATCGATCTCATCGACCAGGATCTGAATGAAATCGCGCGTCAGAAGCCCCCGGTTGCTGCCGATCGGCGCACCCAAAGGCATGATCGCCGCCGCTCCGGCGTCGCGCATCGCACGCGCCGCGTTAAGGTCGGGATACATATAGGGCAGGACCACGAACCCTTCCCGGGCCAGAATTTCGGTGGCCCGGACGGTTTCGTAATTATCCGGCAGCAGATAGCGCGAATCGTGGATGACCTCGATCTTGACGAAATCGCCGCAGTTCAGCTCCCGCGCCAGCCTGGCGATGCGCACCGCCTCCTCGGCCGTCCGCGCGCCCGAGGTGTTCGGCAGCAGGGTGATGCCGGACGGCACGTAATCGAGGATGTTTTCCGCACCGCCGACATTGGCGCGGCGCAAGGCCATGGTGGCCATTTCCACACCCGCGTTCTCGATCATCTCCCGCATCTTTTCCAGGGAGAATTTTCCCGACCCCAGGATGAAGCGCGAGCGGAAAACATGCCCGCCAATCACCAGATCGTCTTGTCCGTCTTCCGTCCTCATCTTTTTCGACCCCGCCTTTTTCCAATCCCATCCAGCCCTACGCGGCCCACGTTCAGCCCCCGCCGATAAACGACAGAATTTCGATGACATCTGAATCTGAAAGAATAATTTTACCGTAATCGTCCCTGGGGACGATACGTCCGTTGATTTCAACGACAACGGCACTGGCGTTGTATTTATTAGAAATAAGATAGTCTGAAAGAATCACTCTACTTTGCAGTGATTTCTCTGTCCCATTTACGATCATTTTCAAACCCTATTTTGAAACGATCACAACACAGCCAATACGTAATTTTATTGCTCACGCTTTACTGTGCCCTAGAGCGCGCCGCCGCATCGCAATAAATACGCAAAATTATTTGTTGAATTTATTATACAACAAAACGGCCAAATTTGAAAATATGCTCTGCTTTATGGTTATAAAATTTCTCTTCTGTGCTTGCCCCGCTGTCCTTCCACCCGACCCGAGCCGGCTCAACCGCCTTGCTCTTTCACCCTTCTTTGGGCACCCTGACGCACCGGCCACCCCTAATCTTGAAGATCCTCCGACCATGTCTTTGCCCGATTCTCTCGCCCACCACCTCGCCACCCGGTTCGGGGATCGCTTTTCCAGAGCAGCCGTTCTTTGCGAACAGCATGGCAAGGGCGAAGGCTTCTATCCGCCCGCCCCACCCGATGCGGTGGTGTTCGCCCAATCCGCCGAAGAGGTCAGCGCCATCGTCAAGGACTGCGCCGCCGAGGGCGTGCCGATCATCCCCTTCGGCGCGGGCACCTCGCTCGAAGGCCATGTCGCGGCGTTGAAAGGCGGGGTCTGTGTCGATCTCAGCCTGATGACGGGAATCGTCTCGGTCGCGCCGGAAGATATGCAGGCCACGGTCGAACCGGGCGTGACCCGCAAGCAGCTCAACGCCTATCTGCGCGACACCGGCCTGTTTTTCCCCGTCGATCCGGGGGCCGAATCCACTCTGGGCGGCATGGCCGCGACCCGCGCTTCGGGCACCAGCACGGTCCGCTACGGCTCGATGCGCGACAATATCGTCGCACTTGAGGTTGTTCTGGCCGACGGATCGATCATCCGCACCGCCTCGCGCGCGGCGAAATCCTCGGCCGGTTATGATTTGACCCGGCTGTTCACCGGCTCCGAAGGCACGCTGGGCATCATCACCCAGCTCACCTTGAAGCTGCACGGCATCCCAGAAGCGGTGACCTCGGCGGTTGCGGCCTTCCCCTCAGTAGCGGCTGCGGTCGAAACCGTGACCGCAACCTTGCAGGCGGGGCTGCCCCTGGCCCGGGTCGAATTCCTCGACGAAGCGGTGATGGAGGCGGTGAACCGCTTCACCGGCCTTTCCTACCGCGCCGCGCCCACTCTGTTTTTCGAGCTGCACGGCGCGCCCATGGCCGTTCAAAGCCAGGCCGAGGACTTGGAAGCGATCACGCTTGATCTTGGCGGACAGGATTTCCGCTGGACCGCCGACGCCGAGGAGGGCAACGCCCTATGGGCGGCCCGCCACAAGGCATTCTACGCCATTTCCTCGATGCATCCCGGCCGCCAGGTGCTGTCCATGGATAGTTGCGTGCCGCGCTCCTGTTTGAGCGCATGCATCCTGGCGGCGGAAGCCGATATCGCCGCCTCGTCCTTCCGGGGCGGGGTCGTCGGCCATGTCGGCGACGGCAATTTCCATGTGGCGGTTCTGGTCGATCCCAGCGACCCGGAGCAAATGGCCGAAGCCGAGGCGATCAACGACCGCATCACGCGGCGCGCCATCGCCGCCGGCGGCACCTGCACCGGCGAACATGGCATCGGCTATGGCCGCATCGATTTCCTGGCCGAGGAAATGGGCGGCGCCGTCGGGGTGATGCGGAAAATCAAGCAAGCGCTCGACCCGCAGGGGCTGTTCAATCCGGGGAAATTGTTCCGGACACCATGACCGCCCCTGCGGGGACGCTTTTCGCGCCGGTCAGTCCTGCCGCATCTCCGCAATCTCGGTGACCATGGCGTTCTCGGTCGCATAGACCAAAAGCCGGCCTTTCGAATCGAACAGCCGGCCTTCGGCGCGGATGACCCGGCTGCCGGCATGCAAGACCACCCCTTCGCCACGCAAGGGCCCCATATCTTCCCGGATGGCACGGATATAGGAGGTGTTCATGTCGATGGTCACGGCGGACTGTCCTTTGGGCAACACCGAAAACATGGCGCTGCCCATGACCGTGTCCAGCACCAGCGCCGCCCATCCGCCATGGACGATCCCCAGGGGATTGTAGAATTGCGCGGAAGGAGTCGCCTCCAGCACCGAACGCCCATCGGCGGCGGAAATCAGCCGGACGCCCGAAATCTCCATAAAAGGCGGTTCCGGATAGATACCCTCAATCGAGCCTTGCAGAAACTCCGCCCCCGACAGGCGCGAGGCCTCATGCGTCGGCAGCAGGCCAAACCAGCGATTCTCTCCTTGCTTTGCGTCCACGAAACGACGTCCTTCCTTATTATGCAACGCGATGGGCGGTGATCATGGCATCACTAGCCCCGGCAAAGCAATCCCAAGCCCCAACAACCGTTCTGCCCCTCACTCCAAGCCGAACCAGCGTTCAAAAATCCGCTGGTAACTTCCATCCTCCCGCATGCCCAGCAGAATCGTATCCACCTTCTTGCGCAAGGGACTCTGCAGGGGAAAAGCAAAACCCACGCCGTTCTCGTTGAATTGCGTCCCAACCATTCGGACCAAACCCCGTCCCTGATGGGTGGCGTAATATTCTAATCCCGCTGCCCCTTGGACGACGGCATCCGCCCGTCCGTCCAAAAGCGCCCGGTAGACCTCCTCATTCTGAGGGAATTCCGCGACCACCGCGCCGCGCTGCCGAAGATAGGGGATCGCCGAACTGCCGGCCAAAGTGGCGACCCGTTTGCCGATCAGATCCTCAGGCCCGTCGATGGTGCCGTGGATGCGTTGCACCGTCAGCATCATCGTCAATTGCGCGGTGTAGGAGGCGATGAAGATGATGCCGACGAACATCCAGAACACCGTCAGCATTCGCGCCAGCCATTGGCGCGGCCCCTGTTCGCCGCCCTGACCCATCAGCGTCGTCGCGGCCCAATACATCGCCCGGAAAATACCGGGAATGTATTTCTCGCGCAGAGCCGGCGTCTCGTTCTCCAGATATTCCAGCAGCCAAACCACATGGGCGGCGAAAAACACGAGAACCAGTGCGATGCCGACCCAGATCAGGCTGGCTTTGGAAAACAGCAGGGCCATAAGCCCCTGCAACCAGTTGGGCGCATCGATTCCCCCTGTCTCGCGCACCATGATGCGCAAACCCGTCTGGATGATGGGATAGGAAAAATCGAACTCCTGATCGCGCTCCACACTGTAGAACAACCCGGAAACAGCGGCATCGGCGGTTCCGTTACGCAAGGAATCAAACAGCCCTGCGACGTCCTGCTCCGTGTGATAGCTGGTTTCAACGCCGAGCCGGACCGCGATTTCGTCCCAAAGATCGATGCTGAAACCGGACAGGGACCCGCCGGTGTCGATGACAAACGGCTCCAGCTCAAGGGTGGACACCCGCACATTGTCCCCGGTCCTACCCGATTCCGGCCAGAGCAAAACCAGAAGCAACGCCCACGCAGCAATCCACCGGCCCATGCGTCCCTCTCCCTGTTCCGTTTCTCTACTTAAACGAGAAATACGGTCAGGCTATCGCGCCCAGATCGCCAGGAACAGAACAAAACCATCCCGCCCTCCCCGGCCGCAATCGGGCGAGAAGACAAAGGCGACCCATGCCGCCATCCGGTCATGTCGTTACCTATTGAAGAGAATGGCGCACCCGACAAGATTCGAACTTGTGGCCTCTGCCTTCGGAGGGCAGCGCTCTATCCAGCTGAGCTACGGGTGCACTGGAAAAATGTAGCTCGGTGCTACATGAGCCCCCGTATAGCGCATCCTGTGCGGGAAGGCAAAGGGGAAGCTGCGCATCCCTCCATCGGCAGAGGCCACAAGTTCGAACCTGCCGGGTGTTCAGTGTGTCGAGGGCGTGCCGAAGGGAGAGGGCTGGATCAGGCGCCGCACTTCGCCTTCTCGACGGCCCCGCCGATGAACGCCTTGAGGTCTTCCAACTCTTCCTCCTGCTCGATGTCGCGCGGTTCGCACATCCTCAGGAATACGTAGATCCGAGACCACTGCGACAGCAGCATCTCGACCTCATAGCTCGGTGGAATGTCGTTGTAATCCTTCCCGAGGAACGGGTTGAGCGCGCCGAAGAGGCCGCCGACCAAATCGTTCTTGACCTCCGTAGACCAACCCAACTGCTCCAGTTGCTTCTCGGTTAGTTTAAGGACGATTGTTGAAAGGAACATCGCCCGGTCCTTGGGCAAAAGGATTTTCACTTCCTTATCGTGCTTTGCAATGACTCTATCCAGCCGGACCTGCTCCTCGGGTCCGTTGGAGTGGACGAATCCGCTGATATCGAAATGGATGACCTCCCTCCGGTCTCTAACCGAGAGGATGAATTTCTCCAGCACACGTCCGTCACCCGGTTCAACGAGGAAGCGGTCCACCACCTTCCAGTCAACGCCCCTCTTTCCGAACTTGGCCTCGAGTGCTGCGTATTCCTGCGGGATACCTTCGAGGCTGTGCCGCGCCTCGATGAAGATGGCTGTCTCGGGCGATGCTCCATCCCCGGACGGCGGACGGTCCCCGCTTCTTGGCGGCGCCTTGTTGCCCATTATCTTCTGGCCGGCGGTGTGGAGCATCACGCTTACTTCCGCCATCGTGGTGCATTGCCACACCGCGTTAGCGAAGGCCCCGAGAATGCGATTGTTAAACCGGATCGGCACCCGATAGTCTGGATAGAGAGTGTCCAACGCCATCGCTGTCACAGCGGCCTTGTAGACATCCTTCTCCTCGTAGAGCTTCGATTTGAGGAAGGACCCGACCAGCGCCGCGATGACTCCTTGTTTGCGACCGCGGACCAGCACGCTCGCCTGGGCGACCGAGATGATGCACGTTTCGCCGCTATCCAGCCCAATGGTCGCACCACAGCCAACCTTTTCGCTGTGATAGATCAGCTTTGGCATTGCCCCCCCCTGCGCGCTCATGAACCCTTTCACCAGGATTCTAACACGCAATAGGTGCTGCGCCACCCGCCGGCATCTCTCACTGGAATGGTGGGCTGCTAAACATCAACTGAAACAGCCTCTGGCACTTGCTATTTCATTGATGGTTCCTTGACCTTTCACCCCTTACACCAGCCGCCCGACGCTTAAGTGGACCACCACCTCCACCTCGTAAGCCAAATTTGCTGACGCCTTTCAACAATGCGCCATGGCTTTTCCCTGCCGACGCCTCATCCATTCTTGACTGATCGGTAAAAAACTATAGCCTTAGCCGAGCCAACTCGATCAAGAAGGGACGAGAATGAAATTCTATGATTGCCAGAGCGCACCCAGCCCGCGCCGGGTGCGCATTTTGATGGCGGAGAAAAATATCGTCATCGAGACCATCCAGGTCGATCTCGGCAAGGGCGAGCATTTCAAAGATGGCTTCACCACCATCAACCCGCATCGGACGGTGCCGGTGCTCGAACTCGACAACGGCGTCAAGCTGCTCGATTCGATGTCCATCAGCCTCTATCTCGACGAGGTCTTTCCCGGCCCCCGCCTGACCGGCGAGACGCCCGAGGAACGCGCCGTAATCGCTATGTGGCAGCGCGAGATGGAGATGAACGGCTTCGAGGCCGTCATCGAATGCTTCCGCAACAGCTCCAAGGGGTTCCAGGGCCGCGCCTTGCCCGGGCCGATCCATTACGAGCAGATTCCGGCCTTGGCCGAACGGGGCCGGCTCAGGGTCCGTCAATTCTTCGCCGATCTGAACCGCCGTCTCGGTGACAGCCCCTTCG
Source organism: Rhodospirillaceae bacterium (assembly GCA_034926235.1). GTDB lineage: Bacteria > Pseudomonadota > Alphaproteobacteria > Rhodospirillales > Magnetospirillaceae > JAYFRE01. The sequence goes on along the minus strand of JAYFRE010000044.1, from coordinate 29,704 downwards.
TCGCCGGCAAGCGTTTCAGCGTGGCCGACATCACCGCCCTGGTCAGCGTCGATTTCGCCCGCGCCATCAAGGAACCGGTGCCCGAAGACGCGGTCGCGCTCAAACGCTGGCACGCCGACCTGTCCGCCCGGCCCAGCGCCAAGGCCTGAACCATGGCGGGTCCATCTGAAGCACCTTACCAGCTCTATACCGCCGCGACGCCGAACGGCTTCAAGATATCGATCATGCTTGAGGAGCTCGGCGTCGCCTATGACGTCCACCCCGTCGATCTCGCCAGCGGTGCACAGAAGGACCCCGCCTATCTGCGCTTGAACCCCAACGGCAAGATCCCCACCCTGATCGACCGCGAGGCGGGCGGATTTCCGATCATGGAATCGGGGGCGATCTTGCTCTATCTGGCCGAAAAAACCGGGCGCTTCCTGCCCCGCGACGCCAAAGCACGTTCCGAGGTCGTGCAATGGCTGATGTTCCAGGTCGGCGGCATCGGACCGATGCAGGGTCAGGCCAATGTTTTCGTACGTTATTTCGAAGAAACCCTGCCTTCGGTGATCCAGCGCTATCAGAACGAGACCCGCCGTCTCTACGAGGTGCTGAACCATCGCCTGGACGGACGCGATTATGTTTGCGACACCTTCAGTATCGCCGACATCGCCCTGTGGCCCTGGGTCCGCGGCTATAAATGGCCGCGCGTTTCCATCGACGGGCTGGACCATCTGGCGCGATGGATCGACCGGATGGCGGCCCGGCCCGGCTGCCAGCGCGGCGTGGCCGTGCCGCCACCCTTGGGCGCGGACGGCACCCGGACCCTGGGACGGAACGCCCTGACCCGCTAAACAACGGCCTTTGAACCCTTTGATGACGATGAACGCGCATGGCGAGACCGCGAACCTTCGATCCGGACGACATCCTGCGGGAGACGCTTTTCCTCTTTTGGCGCAAAGGCTACGAGGGGACGAGTCTGAGCGACATCGAGCAGGCGACCGGCGTCGCCCGGATGAGCCTTTATAACCTGTTCGGCGACAAGGAGCGGCTATTCGAAGCCGCGCTCGAACGCTATATCAGCGCGACCCGGACGCTTTACGAAAAACATCTGCAGGATGGCGGGATCGCCGATCTCGAAGCCTTGATCGGCGTCTACGCCCACCCGGAACGGCTGGGGCCCGCCGGCAACTGGGGTTGCCTGATGCTGAACGCCATCATGGCCGATGCCGGGGTCAGCCCGCGCACGCGCGCCGCCATCGACTCCTTTCGCCATGACGCCGTGGCGCGCATCGCGGCCACTCTCCGGCGCGCCCAGGCGCTGGGCGACGTAGCGCCTGAGATCGATTGCGTCGAAGCCGCCGATTTCATCCTGGCCGCCCTGTGGGGGGCCAAAGCCGCGATCCGCCACGCCGGAACGGCCGAAGCGGCAGCCCCGACCCAGCGCATGTTAGGGCTCTTCCTGCATGGGCTGAAACCGGGCCCGGCCCACCCTTCCCTGACCTGACGGCGACCGACCGGCGCGTCATACCGACTGATGGCGTGTTGACCGGAACCGGTCTTGCGCGGAAGATCGGTCACCCTGCCCGTGAAACCGACCGGGATGAAGGCGAAATTTGCCCGATGGAGGCGTCTCCGACCTGATCGGAACGTAGGGCGTCCGCCTTTTCCGCATCCGGCGTCGGGGCGCGCTGGACAAGGCTTTCCCCTATGGGCGGCCTTGCTCCCGATCGCCGCCACGGCATGGGCAACCGCCCCTCGGTCTTGTGCAATCAGACGGATCGGCGACCCAACGACAGACAAAAAAAGGCTGCGCCCGGACCTGCTTCGGACGAGGCCGCAGGGGGACCCCTATGACCAACCCAAAAAATTCATCCGAAACGGACGAACATCTTAAACGCGGTCTGGAAGACCGCCACATCCAGCTCATCGCCGTCGGCGGCGCCATCGGCGTCGGCCTGTTCTTAGGTTCCAGCACCGCGATCAAAACCGCCGGACCGGCGCTTATGCTGTCCTATCTGGCCGGCGGTCTCGTCCTTTATTTCATGATGCGCTCCTTGGGCGAAATCGCCGTCCAGTACCCGGTTTCGGGTTCGTTCAGCGCCTATGCCAACATGTTCATGGGCGCCAAGGCCGGCTATATCACCGGATGGACCTACTGGTTCATGTGGGTCGTGACCGGCATGGCTGAAATTACCGCCGTTGGCGTCTATTGCACCTTTTGGTGGCCCGACCTGCCGCAATGGATCCCCGCCCTGGCGGCGCTGGTCTGCATGACCACCATCAATCTGATCGCGGTCAATCTGTTCGGCGAATTCGAATTCTGGTTCGCCATGATCAAGGTCGCCGTCATCCTGACCATGATCGCCCTGGGCGCCGGCATCATCCTGTTCGGCCTGGGCCATGACGGCGTTCCCACCGGCGTCTCCAATCTCTACGCGCTGCAGGGCGGATTCATGCCCAACGGAATCAGCGGGGTGGTGCTGGCCTTAAGCATGGTCATGTTCGCCTTTGTCGGCATCGAGCTGGTCGGCGTCACCGCCGGCGAAGCCGCCAACCCCGAGCGCACGATCCCCAGCGCCATCAACAAGGTGCTGTGGCGGATCCTGATTTTCTATATCGGCGCGCTTTTCGTGATCATGAGCATTTTCCCCTGGAACGAGATCGGCTCCAAGGGCAGCCCTTTCGTCCTGACCTTTGAGAATCTGGGCATCGACAAGGCCGCGGCCTTCATCAATTTCGTCGTCCTGACCGCTGCCCTGTCATCCTGCAACAGCGGCATCTTCAGCAATGGCCGCATGCTCTACAATCTGGCGCGGCAAAAACGCGGCCCCGCCTGTTTCGACTCCGTCAGTTCGCACAGGGTGCCCGCGCGCGGCATCGTCGCCTCCTCGGCCGTCATGATGGTCGGCGTGCTGTTGAATTACGTGCTGCCCGAACAGGTGTTCATCATCGTCACCAGCGTCGCCACCTTCGCCGGGGTGTGGATCTGGGGCACGATTTTCGTCATCCAGATCAAGGCGCGCAAACAGATGACCGCGGAACAGATCGCCGGACTGAAATATCCGTCGCCCTGGTTCCCTTACACCAACTATATCGGGCTGGCCTTCATGGCGTTCATTTATGTCGTGTTGTGCCTCGACGGCTCGACGCGCATCGCCATGATCGTCGGACCGCTCTGGATCGTCCTTTTGCTTGCCGTCTATTACGCTGTCGGCTGGAACAAGGCGGACAAGCTGGAACAGCGAACGGAAAAAGGGCCCGACGCCATCCCGACGCCGTGACGTCCCGATACCGGCCGGAGCGGCGACACTGCTTCGGCCGGTATCGTCCGGATCAACAGCAAGGCGGCGAAATTCTGGCGAAGCCGCCGCCGACCTTGACGGCAAGACCGCCGCAGGATGTCTCGCGGTATTTGACGCTCATATCGCGCCCGGTTTCGTACATCGTCTCGATCACCGTATCGAGCGACACGCAGGGCATGCTATCGCGTTGCAGCGCCATACGCGCGGCATTGACAGCCTTGACCGCCGCCATGGCGTTGCGCTCGATGCAAGGCACCTGGACCTGACCCGCGACCGGATCGCAGGTCAGTCCTAGATTATGCTCCATCCCGATCTCGGCGGCGATGCAAACCCGTTCCGGCCCGGCTCCCATCAGTTCGGCCAACCCCGCCGCGGCCATCGAACAGGCGACGCCGACCTCGCCCTGGCAGCCGACCTCGGCCCCGGAGATCGAGGCGTTCATCTTGTAGAGTGTTCCGATCACGCCGGCCGTAAGGAAAAACCGCCGAAGCCTCTCGCCGTCCAGCGCCGCCACGAACCGGTCGTGGTAGGCGAGAACCGCCGGAATGATGCCGCAGGCCCCGTTGGTCGGCGCCGTTACGACCCGACCTCCGGCCGCGTTCTCCTCGCTTACGGCCAAAGCCACCATGTTGATCCAGTCGATGGCACGCATTGGGTCATCGATCCCCGGACGAGGCAGCGCCTCGTTCAGAACCGCCGCCCGGCGCGGCACGGCGAGCGGGCCGGGCAGAATCCCCTTCGTCCCGACGCCTCGCGCGATGCAATCTTGCATGGTCCGCCAGAGGGCGGCGAAATAAGCCTCGATCTGCCCGCGGCTACGCCAGGTCAGCTCGTTTTCAAGCACAATCTCGGGCAAAGTCAGGCCCGACGCGGCGCAGTGTCCGAGGAGATCGGCGGCGTTGCGGAACGGATAGGGCAGGAAAGCGGCACTTTCCGCTTTGTCGAAGAAATGCTCCGCTTCGACGACGAAGCCGCCTCCGACCGAATAATAGGTGCGGGTCAGGAGTTCTTCCTCGCCCGCAAAGGCATGCAGCACCAGACCGTTTTCATGCAAGGGCAAGGCTTCGTCATGGAAAACCAATCCGGCGCCGGCAGGAAAATCGACTTCGTGGCGGCCTCCGGCCAAGGGAAGGCGTCCACTGCGGCGCACGGCGCCGACAAACTCCGGAATGGCGGCGATATCGACGCTTTCCGGCTTGCCGCCCGCCAGTCCCATGATAATGGCGACATCCGTATGATGTCCCGGGCCGGTCAGGGACAGGGATCCATGAATATCGGCCCGCAGGCGGGTCGTCCGATCCAGGATTTCCCGCTTTTCCAGTTCCTGGATGAACAGCCCTCCCGCGACCATCGGCCCGACGGTATGCGAGCTGGACGGGCCGATTCCGATCTTGAACATGTCGCAGACACTGTACATGGCGGCGTCCCTTTCACGAGCGGCCCTGGAAGGCGGAGGACGGGATGCGGCGGCAGAACCGCCGCCCCTTATCCCATCAACAGCGTGTGAACCACACCAACATGCAACGCGACACCGGTCTGCATGATGGCTTCGTCCAGCTTGAATTGCGGCGTATGCAACCCGTGAACCGCACCGGCAGCCTCGTTCCGCGCACCCAGGAACATGAAGCAGCCGGGGGCATGCTCCAGCTAGGCTGAAAAATCCTCGGCCGCGAACATCGGCGCAGGCATAAACTCCAGAACCGTGCCGTTCCCCAGATTGCGCACCGCGTCGGCCGCCGCCGCATAGGCATTCTCATCATTGATGCCGACAGAAAAGCCGCGCGTCCATGTCAAGGCGTATTCCGCGCCGTGGGCCGCGCAGATTCCGGCCAGAATCTGCTCCAGGAACGCCGCTGCCGTTTCCCGGATCTGCTTGTCATGCGTGCGGATCGTCCCGGCCAGGGTAGCCGAGTCCGGGATAATGTTGTAGCTGTCGCCTGCCTTGAAGGTGGCCACCGTCACCACCGGCGCGATCTGCGGGTCGATCTTGCGCGCGACGACGCTTTGCAGAGCCGAGACGAATTCCGCACCAACGATGATCGGGTCTATGGACAAATGCGGAGCCGATCCATGCGCGCCCCGCCCCTTGATGACGATGTCGAAATTGTCGCTCGACGCGCAGAACACGCCGGGCCGTATCGTGACCGATCCTGCCGGGAAGACCGGCCAGACATGCATGCCGAAAATCATCGAAACGCCATCCAGGACGCCCAGCTCCACCAGTTCTTGCGCCCCGCCCGGAGGAATTTCCTCGGCATGCTGGAAAATGAACAGCACCTCGCCCGAAATCCGTTCCGGCATTGCCGCCAGAACCTTCGCCGCCCCCATCAGCATGGCCGCGTGAGAATCATGTCCGCACGCATGCATGACGCCGGGCTTTTGCGAGGAAAACGGTTCCCCGCTCTTCTCCTCGATCGCCAGGGCGTCGATATCGGCGCGCAGAGCGATGCGGGGACCCGGGCGAGCGCCTTTGAGCAAAGCCTGAACGCTGTTCGGCGTCAGTTGGAAGATGGTGAGATTCTCGAAACCCGATAATTGATCCCGGATGTAGGCCGCCGTTTCGACCTCGTGGAACGTCAACTCAGGATGGGCATGGAGATGGCGGCGCCAACGGATGACGTCCTGCTCGACCGCTGCCACGGCCTTCTTTAGTTCAGCATCCATGGATTTTTCTCCCTCTTTTTCTTGCTCACTCCGGCCACCGGCGCCGGGACCATTCATCATTGACCTTCGGCCGAGGTCCGGCAGACGGGAACCCCGTCATCCTCGCCGGGATCGGGCTTTCCGGCGTCAGTCCGGAAAGCCGTTCTTCCCTAGGGGATCACGCCCTCCCAACGCAGAGTGGCCTGAGCGATCAGCGTCGCGAACAGGAATGTGCCCGCAAAGACGGCCAGCGCGACCGGCACGATGCGCCAGGATATTTTCTTGAACATCTCCAGATCCTTGCCTACCGCCAGACCGGCATAGGCCAGAATCGGGGTACAAACCGCCAGGAACCGGATATTCTTGGTCGCGGCAAGAAGCTCGGACGCCCAGGGAAACAGCGGCGTCGAAACGAAAATCGCCACCACCGACACCCAGAAGATCATCGGCAGCTTCTTGAACCCTGGCAGTTTGGCGATCAGAAAACCGACCGATGCGATCGCGGCGATGATCAGCACGCCGGCCAGCGAATCGGCAAAAGCAGTCTTGTAGCCGACCGTGTTGCCCGCAGCGATGATCAGGCCGCACAGAAAAAACAGGGCCAGCATTTCGATGGATCTGCTCATGGCACGCGCTCCTGCTTGGCGTCGGTTTCGGGCGCGGCGGTTTTTCCGAACAGACGGCTGAAGACGGCGTACATCTTCGACGCGAAAGGCAGCGAGAAGAACATGTAGATATAGATGCCCAGAACGCTGGACATCAGATTCGCCGCACCGGCATAGGCTCGGACCTCGTTTTCCATGTCGGGATAGAGCACGACGATGGAGCCGGTAGCCGCTGCCATCATGCTGCCGCTGCCCACACCTGCGCCCATGGCCAGCGCATAGGGATGGAACAGGTCGAGCGAACCGATCACGCTGGCCAGCATCGACACCGTCACCGCGCCGAACAAGGTGCCCATCAGATAGGTCGCCATGACGCCGCGCCCCTCGGGGCTGTCCAGCCCGTATTTGTCGGCGATAATGGCGATATTGGGTTCGCGCCCGACGCTATAGGTGGCGCCGACCGCCTCGCGCCCCATACCCAGCAGAACCGCGATCGGCAACCCCAACAGGATCGTGCCAAAAAAATGACCGACCTCCTGCATCAGCAACGCGCCGGTCGCGTTCTTGAGATGCGGCAGAGCCGGACCAATATCCAGACCAAGCTTGACGATCAGCAGCATCAATGCGGCGGTCATGACTCCACTTGCGTTTTTCATGGAATCGAGCCGAAGAATCTTAAGCTTGGGCAGGCTGATGATGCCGCCGATCAACATCGCGTACAGCATCGGCACCAGAACAAAAAATCCGTAACGAAACGCCCCGATATATTCCGACACGAGAACGGCCAGAAGACAGAGGGCATGAAGTTTCCAATCACGAAACATTTCCATGTTCGCGCCCCTTTAATTAAAGGCTGTAAAAACAATGGGATATCAACAGGGGGAACTGTATGTTATCCCACGAAAAAATTCTTTTTTATTAGATAAAATCTGAGAACTTCCCCCTAAGGACTACTTTTTCAATAATCCATATTTTTTATATTATGACCGCTACTCCTCTTGTGGAGATGAAAAAATATTTGTAGTGATACCTTTTCCGGATCGGGCAAAAGATCATGGTTCCGCCACTCAAGCTCCGCCAGCTTCGCGCTTTTCAAGAGATCGTGCGCTGCGGCAGCATCCGCGCCGCGACGAAAACCCTGGGGCTGTCGCAACCCGCTTTGACGCGCACGTTGCAGGATCTCGAAGGAACTCTGGGCGCCGCGCTCCTGGTTCGCGGCACCCATGGCGTCACACTGACGGAATCGGGCAAGGCGTTCGCGGTGCGTATCCGCTTCGTGCTCGAAGAATTGCAGCGCGCCCAGGAAGAATTGAATCAGCTCAACGCCCAGTCGCAGGGAAGAGTTTCTTTCGGCTTTTCATCGCTGATTGCCTTCACCATCCTGCCCGACGTCATCCAAGATCTGCGCGCCCAGCGTCCGTTGATCCGGATTTCCTTCAAGGAAGCGCAACTTTCGAGCCTGATCCCCCCTCTGCGCGAAGGGCAGATCGAGTTTGCCGTCGGCACGCTGAATTCGGATGTTTCCCTGACCGAATTCATCGAGGAACCTTTGTTCGTCGCCCCCTTCAGCGTGATCGCCCGGCGAGATCATCCCCTTGCCCACGCGACCAGCATCGACCCCACTCGTGCCGTCCCATGGATCCTACCTGAAGCCATCATGGGCTATTACAAGGAGCTTGACGATTATCTCTGGCCGATCGAAGGCCCCGTATTACGGTCGGATTCTATCGCCTCGATCCTCAGCATGGTTTTGTCGGGCGACTGCTTGTCCGTGATCGCCACGGCCATGCTGCACCCGTTGGACATCCAGGGTATCATCGCCCTGCCGATCACCGCCCCGCTTCCAGCCGCGACTTACAGCCTGATTTATCCGCGCAAGGCCCCTTTGACAGAGACCGCGAGAATGGCCATCGACGTCATCCGCAATCACTGTCGCAAGCGGGACTGGGCCCACCCCTGTTGACCCGGGACGCGGAGGCTGGCAAAACCGTTCAGCGTTCCACCGCTGGAGTGTCCCGTCCCGTCATGGCGCACTGGGTCCGCCGTTTTTGCCTTGCCGTCCTCGTTCTGACGACGTTTCCGCTTTCCGCCCTGGCTTCGGGAAGCAGCGGCTTGCCTTTGCCCCGATTCGTTTCGCTCCGGTCCGAGGAGGTCAATCTGCGCACCGGCCCGGGGCTGCGCTACCCCATCGACTGGGTCTACACCAAGCGCGATCTGCCGGTCGAGATCATCGCCGAGTTCGATGTCTGGCGGAAAATCCGCGACTGGCAGGGAACCGAGGGTTGGGTGCATCAAAGCATGCTGTCATCCCGGCGCATGGCCGTGGTAACCGGTGGCGTACGCGGCATCCGGGGCTCTCCCGACGAAAACGCTCCGACCCTGGCGCGCGTGTCGAACAATGTCGTCGGACGCTTGATCGCCTGCCCGCGCAACCTCTCATTCTGCCGAGTCGAGATCCAGAATATCCAAGGCTGGATGAAGCGCGGCGAATTCTGGGGCGTCTATCCGAACGAATATATCGAATAATGGATGTAAGTTCGGCTTATTCGGGCCACAAAGGCGTGCTACGAGGCGCTATCGACTCCGAATCCTTTGGTGATATATAAGCGCGCCATGCCCTCTGGCCTTTTCCCTTCGGACATCCGCGTCACCGACGACGATCGCCCCGTGCGATCCCGGCCGGAACGGGAAAAACGCGCCCGGCCGCAAAGAGAAACCGGCCGCCTGGACGCCATCATCACCGCGTTCCGGCAAAAACAGCGCGAGCGGGCCGCACGCAAACCGCCGCCACCGCCGCCGCCGGAACCGAAAAGCGGAAATGGCGGCAAACGACGCCCCATCAAAGGCCGGCGTTCGCTGCTGCGCCGCGCGGCCAGCCTGATCGTCACCCTTGGCATCTGGGCGGGCATGGCCTTGGGCGCGGTGCTCGCCTATTACGCCTATGATCTGCCCGATCTCGACAGCCTGACCGCCGTCAGCCGCCGTCCGTCGATCACCCTGGTTTCCGCCGACAACCGCATCATCGCCGCCTATGGCGACGTTTATGGCGAACCGTTGGAGCTGGGCGAGATCGCGCGCTATCTGCCCCTGGCCGTGATCGCCACCGAAGACCGGCGCTTTTACTCCCATTTCGGCATCGATCCGGTCGGTTTTACCCGCGCTATGGTCGTGAATATCCGCGCCAAGCGCCTCGTTCAGGGCGGATCGGGCATCACGCAGCAATTGGCCAAAAACCTGTTCCTGACGCCCGAGCGGAATCTCAAGCGCAAGATTCAGGAACTCCTGCTGGCCTTTTCGCTGGAACGGAAATTCACCAAGGACCAGATTCTGACCCTTTACCTCAACCGGGTCTATCTGGGCAGCGGCACCTGGGGCGCGGACGCCGCCGCGCGGCGCTATTTCGGCATATCCGCGCGCGATCTCAATCTTTATCAATCAGCGCTGCTGGCCGGATTGCTGAAAGCGCCGTCGCGCTTCAACCCGCAGAACGACCCGGTCCTGTCCCGAAAACGCACCGCCCAGGTTCTGGCCAATATGGTCGATTTCGGCGCGATCACGGAAGAACAGGCCCAGGAAGCCTTGCGCACCGGCCCCGACACCGTCCGGCGGATCGCCCATACCGGCCGTTACTTTGCCGATTGGGTCCAGGACCAGGCCTCGTCCTATACCGGCAACGACCGCGATGTCGTCGTCTACACCACCTTGGACATGGGGCTCCAAGCCAAGGCCGAGCAGGCTTTGGACTCGTTGCTGGCGGATGCCGGCGCCAAAAGCAATGTCAGCCAAGGCGCCATCGTCGTCATGACTCCCGACGGATCGATCCGCGCCATGGTCGGCGGCCGGGACTACGCCGCCAGCCAGTTCAACCGCGCGGTCCAGGGCCGGCGGCAACCGGGATCGTCCTTCAAGCCGATCGTTTATCTGACCGCGCTGGAAGCGGGCTGGTCGCCCGACGATCTGATCCAGGATTCGCCGATCCAGCAGGGCAAATACCGCCCCGACAATTATACCCATCGCTATGAAGGCCCAATCAGCCTGCGCCGCGCCCTGACGATTTCCAGCAATATCGCCGCCGTCCGGCTGATCCAGGAGGTCGGCGTCAAGCGCACCGCCCAAACGGCGCGGCGGTTGGGCATCACCTCGCCCTTGCGCGCCGACGCCTCGCTCGCGCTCGGGACCAGCGAAGTCAGCCCGGTCGAACTGACCGCCGCCTTCGCCACCTTCGCCAATGACGGCTACGGTGTGCTGCCGCACGGCATCGCCATCATCACCGACCCGCAAGGTGAAACGCTCTATCGGCGCGAGGGCACCGGCACCGGCCGGATCATCGCTCCCAACCGTCTGGCCGCCATTACCGACATGATGATGTCGGTCGTCACCCAGGGCACCGGCCGCGCCGCCGCCATCGACCGTCCGATCGCCGGCAAGACCGGAACGACGCAGGACTACCGCGATGCCTGGTTCGTCGGTTTTTCCGCCGACTATATCTGCGCCGTCTGGCTGGGAAATGACGATGGCGCGCCGATGCGCAAGGTCACGGGCGGAACGCTGCCCGCCCGCCTGTGGCGCGACGTCATGCTGGCCGCCCATCAGGGCCTGCCCGCCCGCCCCCTGCCGGGATTGACGCCATCGACGGGCGACACGCCGCAGGCCAGAGACACCCAACCGGCGGAGCCCAACGCGCTGGAATCGATCTGGGACGGACTGGTGCAGATGCTGGGCGGCGAGAAGACCCGCTAGGCAAAAGGTCAGTCCCCGGTCTCTTTTCCGTTATTCTTGCGCATACCCGCCAGATAATCGCTTTGAAAGATGCACATCCGGACGGCGTTGCGGTAACGGCCATTGATGAAGAATTCGTGGATCAATTCGCCTTCCACCACAAAACCTTCTTTGACGTAGATGTGGATGGCCTTTTTGTTTTCCTTGTCCACGATCAGGTAGAGCTTGTAGAGGTTCAGGACTCTGAACCCGTAATCCATCGCCAATTTAGTCGCGCGCGAGGCGAAGCCCTTACCCTGATGCCCCGGCACGATGATGATCTGAAATTCGGCGCGGCGATGGACATAGTCGATCTCCACCAGCTCGACCAACCCCACCTTTTCCCCGCCGCATTCGACGACGAAACGCCGTTCGCCTTGATCATGGATATGCTCGTCGTAAAGAGCCGACAATTCGTCGAAGGTTTCAAACGGCTCCTCGAACCAATACCGCATCACCACATCGTCATTATCGAGCTGATGCACAAAGCGCAGATCATCACGCTCCAGCGGGCGAAGCCGGATGGATTTTTCGGAAGACATCCTTGAGTCCTGTGATTGCCAACGATCAATGAGAGATTATAAAGCTTTTATCCGTTCCCGTATGCTGCGCCATCCGATGGTGCGTCTCTGCCGCAAAAAACGCTCCCATCACGGGACCTTCCGCCCCGCCAGCAGAACCCGATGAACGCAAGCCGACGCGGCCAGCACCGCTAAAATCACGCCCGCGACCGGAATCGTGGTGCCGTCATGCAGATAAGCCGCCAGCCACCCGGCGCATGCGGCCAGGGACATTTGCAGGAATCCCAGCAAAGCCGACGCCGTTCCGGCGATGCGGGCATAAGGTGCTATGGCCAGGGCGGTAGAACAGGGCAGCACCATGGCCGCGGCCAGAAACAGGAAAATCGCCGGCCCGATCACGGTCATAACGGTTTCGATCCCGGCCCAGGCCAGACCGGCCATGACCAAGCCCGCCGCAAGAGCGATGGCCGCGCCGATCCGTACCATGCGTTCGCTGCCGAAGCGGGAGGCCAGGCGGGCGACTGACAAACTGCCGGTCAGGAACCCCGCCGTCACCAGCAGAACCCATAATCCGTAATATTCGGGTCTGACCCCCAGAAGCCCGATCAGAAGCAAAGGCGAGCCCGAGACGAAGGTAAACATCGCCGAAAAGGTGAAGCCCATCATCAGGGTGTAACCGAGAAAATGGCGGGACCGCAGCAACAGACGGTAATTGAACAGAATCCGCAACGGATCGAGCGCCCGCATATTGAGGTGACGGTTGGTTTCGGGCAGCAAATAGCGCACCGCCGCCAATTGCAGGACGCCGAATCCCAGCATGACGATGAAATTGGCGCGCCAGCCGAAGGCGGCGTGCAGATTGCCGCCGACGATCGGGGCCAAAGCCGGCGTCACCGCGAAGATCGAGGCCAGGGTGGCGAAAACGCGGGAAGCCTGATCGGGCGGATAGACGTCGCGCACGATCGCCCGGGACAGCACCGGCCCGGCGCATGCACCCAAGGCCTGGAAGAACCGCGCCAGAATCAGCGTATTGATCTGGGACGCGACGAGACAGGCCACGGTTGCGACCAGATAGAGAAGAATCCCGCCGACGAACACCGGACGCCGTCCGAAACGGTCGGATAGAGGCCCCAGCACGAGCTGCGCCACGGCAAAACCGGCGAAAAACACCGACAGGGTGAGCTGCACGCGCGCGGCGTCGGTCTGGAAAAGCCGCGCCATGTCGGGCAGCGACGGCAGATAGATGTCGATCGACACCGCGCCGGCCATCATCAGCCCGACGAGAAGTAGGGGGAACCACCGGGACGCCGGATCAAGCTTGGTCATGTCTCCTCGCTTTCCCATGCCCCCATTCAGCCATAGCGGCGTAATACGCCGCCATTGCGCCTGAGCCAGTCCCGCCACCGACGGGCATCGGGCATGAGAGTCTCGACCACCCGCCAGAAAGCGGGGGAATGATTCATCTGGACGAGATGAGCGACCTCATGCGCGCCAACATAGGTCAGAACCTCCGGCGGCGCCAGCACCAGACGCCAGGAGAAGGCCAGCCGGCCCGAAGACGCGCAGCTTCCCCAACGCGTCCTGGGATCGCCAATCCGGATCGCCGTCACCCGCCGGCCCAATGTCGCCGCCATCGGAAATACGACAGCGGCAAGTTCGGCCTGAGCGCGGCGTTTCAACCAATCCGTTACCCGGCGGCTGATGAAATCCGGCGCACCGGCAACATGGATGACGCCGTTATCGGCCCAAACCCCGCCTTTCTCCCCAATCGCATGGCGGATGATATGGTCACGCCCGCCCAAAGGCAAAACCGCGCCGTCGGCAAAGGGAGTCCGGCCGGGAACGCGGGCCAGATGCCACGCCAACCAGTCCGCCTTGCTGCGGGCGAAAGCGACCCCATCGGCAAGCGCAGCGCCGGGCGGCAGGATCAGGACCGCCGCTCCGTCCCGGACATCGATCTTGAGCCGGATACGCCGGGCGCGGGCGCTGGTCCGGATCTCGATCGGGGCCGGCACGCCCTCGATCGAGATCTCCCGCAAAGCGGGCGCGTCAGGACGGGCGGCGCTCAGCCGTCGCTCTTCTGCCGGTTATGCTTCTTGCGCTCGTTGGAATCCAGATAGCGCTTGCGCAGCCGGATGTTTTTAGGCGTGACCTCGACCAGCTCGTCATCCTCGATATAGGCGATCGCCTGTTCGAGACTCATCCGGCGCGGCGGAGTCAGACGCACCGCTTCGTCCTTGCTGGTGGTGCGGATATTGGTCAGCTGTTTGCCCTTCAGGCAGTTGACCTCAAGATCGTTGCCGCGGCTGTGCTCGCCGATGATCATGCCTTCATAGACCTTGACGCCCGGGGTGACGAACAGCGGACCCCGCTCTTCGATATACCAGAGAGCATAGGCCACGGTCTCGCCGGCGCCGTTCGAGATCAGGACGCCGGTGCGCCGTCCCTCGATCGGTCCCTTATAGGGGGCGTAGCTGTGAAAGACGCGGTTCATCAGGCCGGTGCCGCGCGTATCGGTCAAGAATTCGCCGTGATAGCCGATCAGGCCGCGCGACGGAGCCAGGAAGGAAATCCTGGTCTTGCCGCCGCCCGAAGGCCGCATGCCGGTCATCTCGGCCTTGCGCAGGCTCATCTTTTCGACCACCACGCCGCAATATTCGTCATCGACATCGACGAACACTTCCTCGATCGGTTCCAGCTTCTGTCCGGTGGCTTCGTCAGCCGTGAACAGCACGCGGGGACGCGAGATCGACAACTCGAAGCCTTCGCGCCGCATCGTCTCGATCAGCACGCCAAGCTGCAATTCACCGCGTCCCGCCACCTCGAAGGCGTCGGCGTCGGCGGTCTGGGTGATGCGGATGGCGACGTTGGTCTCCGCCTCGCGCTTCAGCCGGGCGCCGATGACGCGGCTGGTGACCTTGTCGCCTTCCTGCCCGGCCAGCGGGCTGTCATTGACGCGGAAAGTCATGGCCAGGGTCGGCGGATCGATCGGCTGGGCATGAAGCGGGGTTTCGACCTCCAGCGCGCAGATCGTGTCGGCCACCGTGGTCTTGGTCATGCCGGCCATGGCGATGATATCGCCCGCTTCGGCGCTGTCCAGGGCGGTGCGCTCGATCCCGCGATAGGCCAGAATTTTCGAGACGCGGAACTGTTCGATGAACGTGCCTTCGCGCGACAGCGCCTTGACCGTCTGGTTCAGCTTCACCGTACCGGCATGGATGCGCCCGGTCAGCACGCGCCCCAGATAGGGATCGGCCTCCAGCGTCGTCGCCAGCATGGCAAAGGGCGCGTCCAGATCATGTTCGGGTTCGGGCACATGGCTTACGATCAGATCGAACAGCGTCGACAGATCCTTGCGCGGGCCTTCCAGACTGTCGTCGGCCCAGCCGTCGCGGCCCACCGCGAACAGGGTCGGGAAATCGAGCTGATCGTCCGTGGCATCCAGCGCCGCGAACAGGTCGAACACCTCGTCATGGACCTGATGCGGCCGGGCGTCGCCCCGGTCCACCTTGTTGATGACGACGATCGGTCGCAACCCCAAGGCCAGCGCCTTGCCGGTGACGAATTTGGTTTGAGGCATTGGCCCTTCGGCTGCGTCCACCAGCACCACCACGCCATCGACCATGGACAAGATGCGTTCGACTTCGCCGCCGAAATCGGCGTGGCCGGGCGTGTCGACGATGTTGATGCGCACATCCTTCCACTGGACCGACGTGCATTTGGCCAGGATGGTGATGCCGCGTTCGCGTTCGAGATCGTTGGAGTCCATGACCCGTTCCGCGACCTGCTGGTTTTCGCGGAAGGTGCCGGACTGGCGGAGCATGGCGTCGACCAAGGTGGTTTTCCCGTGATCGACATGGGCAATGATGGCGATGTTGCGCAGTTTCATGAACAGACTTTTCAGACCGAAAGAAGGCCGGCGTTGGCGGCAAGGCTGGCGAGGTCGGCGATCGGCCTAGCCCCCACATGCCCGATGATTTCCGAGGCGCAGAGGCTGCCGAGCGCGGCCGAACGGCCGAGATCGAACCCTTGCGTCAATCCGTGTAGAAAACCGGCGGCGTATAGATCGCCGGCGCCGGTGGTGTCCACGACACGTTCGACCGGAAAGGCGGCTTGGAAAACCGTCTGTTCGCCCGAAACGACCACCGAACCCAAGGCCGAGCGCGTCAGCACCGCCGTGGAGCACAGCTCCTTGACCGCGCGGGCCGCGCTGTCGAAATCGGTTTCAAACAGCGAGGCAATCTCGACCTCGTTCGCGAACAGAATATCGACATGCTGTGCGACCAGGTCAAGAAATTCGGCGCGATGCCGTTCGACACAGAACGGATCGGATAGGGACAGGGCCACCTGCCGCCCCGCGTCGTGCGCGACGCGCGCCGCTTTGCGGAACGCTTCCTTGGCGCGCGGGGGGTCCCAAAGATAGCCTTCGAGATAGGTCACGCGCGCCCGCGCGATCGCTTCTTCGTCCACATCCTCGGGCGCAAGATCGATGCAAGCACCCAGATAGGTCTGCATCGTACGATGCCCGTCGGGCGTGACGAAGACCAGGCACCGCGCCGTGGCGCGTCCGGCTTTGGCCGGAATTGTCGGAAAATGCACGCCCAGGGCGGACAGATCGTGCCGGAACACCTGGCCCAGAACATCGTCGCCGACCTTGCCGATGAAGGCCGCGCGCCCGCCCAGAGCGGCGATTCCGGCAATCGTGTTGGCGGCGGATCCGCCCGAACATTCCTGTCCCGGCCCCATCTTGGCGTAAAGAGCCTCGGCGTCGATGGCGTCGATCAGCGTCATGACCCCTTTGTCCAATCCCAGCGCGGCCAGGCGCGCATCGTCGGCATGGGCCAAAACGTCAACAATGGCGTTGCCGATGCCGGCAACGGCATAGCTGTCCTCAACCATCGATTCCTCCGGAGATTTCAAGATCGGTTCGCGGCGCGAAAATATAACGGCCGATAAGGCCGCTACAATGGAAAACAGATGAAGATAGGATGAAAAGGGTGACGATCCCACCCTTTTCCGCGCCGGAAACGCGTGAATCCGGCTTTGGGACCTACGACGCGGGCCTTCCGGATGGGGTTCACAAGCCTCGCGCCCCAGGCTACTCTCGGCGGTATGTTCTCCTCTCTCATCAAGGCGATAAGCCAACTGACCGATCCGCGCTTCCGCCGCACCCTGTTCCTGGGGTTGGGTGCAACGCTGCTGCTTTATATCCTGCTCTATGCTCTGACCGGCTGGGCGATGACCGCATTCAGCCTGTTTGAAGCCGGCTGGGCCAATACCTTGACCGATATTCTGGGCGGGCTGGCGGTGCTGATCGTATCCTCGATGATGTTTCCTTCGATCGCGGTGCTGACGCTGGGGTTCCTGCTCGACGGCATCGCCCAGGCGGTCGAAGAGAAATATTATCCGCAACTGCCGCCGCCCCGCGACCAGCCATCGGGCGAGATCATCTGGGGCGCGCTGCGTTTCTCCGCCGTCACGGTGGCCGCCAACCTTCTGGCCCTGCCGGTCTATCTGGCGCTTTTGATCGTCGGGCTGGGCATCGGGCTTTACTACATCGTCAACGGCTATCTGCTGTCGCGCGAATATTTTGAACTGGCGGCGTGGCGGCGCATGCCCCCGTCCGAAGCCGAAGCGATGCGCCGCGCCCATGGCGGCCGTCTGTGGCTGACCGGCATTATTCTGGCGATCCTATCCTCGCTGCCCGTGATCAATCTGATCGCCCCCCTGATCGGGGCCGCCACGATGGTTCACGAGGTCGAGCGTCTGCGCCATCTCCGCAACCGGACCTCCGCCCCATGAATCGCCGTTTTCTTGCCGGACTGACGGCCTGTCTGTTGCTGGCGGCCTGCGCCGCACCCGACGACGGACAACGTCTGGAGGACGCCGCCCCCCTTGCGCCGCCGGCTCCGGAGACGGCTGCGCCGGCGCAAACGGTGCAAGCCACGCCCGACCGCGCCGCGATCAAGGCAGACCCGACACGCCTCAAAGGAATGTCCGCCGACGCCGTCCGCGCGCTGATGGGCGACCCCGACTTCCTGCGCCGCGAACGTCCGGCGGAGGTCTGGCAATATTACGGGCGTGGCTGCGTGCTCGATTTATTTCTGTATGGCGAGAATGGAGTAGGACGGGTCGCCCATGTCGATCTGCGCGCCCGCGGCGAAACCCGGGAACCTGATCCCCTTTGCCTCTCCAGCCTGTTCGACAGCCCGCGCAGTCTGCCCCGGTTTCCCTAGGAACTGCGTCTTTCGCGCCAACGGTCGGAACCGTTTTTTCCCTTTTGCTGATCGTCGGCCAGGCGCAGCGCCTCGACGTGATACCCCTGGAACAAGGTGATGCCGAGGGTCTGGCCGTAATCAATCGCCGCCTGCTCGCCGCACCGGCACAGCATGATCCGGGTCGCGCCGGCCCGCCGGACATAATCTTCCAGCCTGGATCCGTCGGGGAACTGTCCCATGATCATTTCCGGCGACCAGACCAGCTTGATGAAATCCACGCCCAGCTTGTCACGGCTGATAAAAGGCAGGGATTCCAGATCCGCGCCGTCGATGCAGATGCGATAGCCCCGGTCATGCGCGAAATCGCGGGCGAACAGAAACGCGCCAAGATCGGCGAAAACATCCGTCTTCTGCAATTCGATCACGATGCTGCCGCGTTCGCTGGCTTTGATGTTGTCGTCGAAATTCAAGAATTCCTGGGACAACAGCGTCTCGACATTGAGATTGATGCTGATGTCGCCCGCGATCGTGCTGTCGTCATGCTTGTTCAGCAGCGACAACACCCGGCGGTCCAGGGTGCGGGTCAATTGCTGGAACAACCAGGGGCTGGAGGCCAGATCGGTATCGGGCATCAAGGTCTGGCGCAAATCGGCGATCGAGATGAACAACTCGTAAAGCACCGGCTGGGGCGACGCCTTGCCGACGATGGCGCAAATCGCCTGACGGCGCAGCATATTGGCCAGATTGGCGTTGGCCAGATGTTCTTCGACCTTGGCCAAAAGGGCGGGCGTCAAGGGATCGCCCTTGGGCATTTGCGGCACCTGAACCCGCTCGGTTTCCGGTTCCCGGCTGTCGCTTTCACGGCGCTGCTGCTCCTCGGTGACGGCGCGCTGGGCGAAAAGCACCAGCGTTTCGTAATCCCGGTCCAGCAAAAACCAATCGACGAAGGCGGGCCGTCCGGCAGCGCCCTCGCCCGCCAGAAAGGAATCGTCGTCGAACATGAAGCGCAGCTTGACGATCTGGGCTTCGACCTCGTCGAGCGCCGTCTCCTTGAAAATCAGGACCAGATCGGAATCGGCCAGAATGAAAATCTGCCCTTTGAGCTGACGAACCACATCCTCGAATCCGGCGGCGGCCATACGCACATGATGATCGCGCCGGTTGGCCGCTTGCAAAGCCGACAGGCGCACCACCACCGCGCGGCGTCCCTGCCGATGATTTTCAAGCTTGCGCAGATAATCGAGCAGCAAGGATTCCTGCCCCTTGGCCAGCCGCTGGGCGATCGCCCGCTGCTGCGCCGTAACCGGGCCGGGTCCTTTGGGCAGAATCATGACGGCGCCCCTTTTCTGTCCCCGGATTTCCCGGCGCGGATCACCGGCGCGGCGTCAAGCCATCCCTGTCCTGCATAGCGTTCGCGCAAAGGCCCCGCGACCACGCTGCGCGCAGCGATGCATTCGGCAAGGCTGCAGGCCGCGCCGCCGGCCTCCGCCTTGGCATAAGCCGACAAAAGAGCGGCGACATAGGTTCCCTGGAACCGGTTAATGCCGTGCGCCAATCCCCATTGGATCGCCGATTCGCTTTCGCAGCCTTCCAAAATCAGCTGTTCCGGATCGATCGCCGCCTGGATGGCGCCGATCTCGTTTTCCCGCATTTCCGGATTCCACCCCAACTTGTAATAATCGGCGCCGAACTGGGCGATCTCGATGCATTGCGTGGTCAGGATGTCGAGCCCCTCGATGATCACCTTGTAGCCGGATTCCTGCATCTTATCGCGGATGGTGTAATAGGCCCCGCTGTCAGCCAGCACGTCGAGGATGTGGAATTCGATCATCATCTCGGCCCGCCCGTTCAGATGCCGTTCGAACCGGGCCAGGGAGTCAGACAGTCCTTCGTAAAGATTGAGGTCGAACAGAAAGGCCGAGGGCATCGGTTTGAACGGCACCGAGGCCAGGATGCTCAGAACGCTGCCGCCCAGAATCGTGTTCAGATGCTTGATCAGCCAGCTATTGCCGGAAAAATCGATCGGCCGGCCGAGAAGCTTCTGCAACCCGTCGGTATTGATGGAGAATTCCTGGGCGAACACCTCGGTAGTGCTGCGCGCGGTCACGACGATCGACCAGCGCCGCCGGATCAGCTTCGCCACCTCGGTCTTTTCCAGCCCGTCGAGCAGCTGGGACAATTCCCGTGTCCCCAAAGGCGTGCGCTGCTGGGCGGCGGCAGCCCCCCGCGCCCGACCGCGCTGGCGAATTCTTTCCTCGTCCTGACGGGCGGTTTCGAGCAATGTTTTGTAATCGTCGCCGGCAAGGTCGTAGCGGCTGCAGAACCGGTCAACGCCGTCATTCTCATCGGCGAAAATCAACGGGTCCCTGGAAAAAAACGACCGCAGCTTGGCGATCATGGTCTCGACATCGGTCCTCCTCGCATCTCTCAGCAAGAAGACCATATCGGAATCGTCCAGAAGAAATATTTGTCCGCCATAAGCGTTGACCATCGGCTCCAGCAATCGGAGCACGATACGCAGATAGCCCTCGCGCCGGTTTTGCGGCCTAAGCCGCGACAAATGCAACCGGACAGCGGTGCGCCCCTCTCTGATCCGCACAAGGCGTTCGAGAGCCGCAAACAAGAGGCTTTCCTGGGAAATACGTTCCGGACCGATGGAAAGGTTCTGCACCTGGCCGTTCATCGCCGCTCTGATCCCCCCTGGCCCCCTTCTGGAAGAGGCCGGAGCCCATGCCGAACCGCTTCTGGATGCTACTATAACGACAATCCCAAGTGGCTGCCAACCGGCAAAGAACCGCCTTTCCACTCTCGGATTCCCAACGCCTGGATACGCAATCTTCTTGCAACCATGCCCCGCTTGCGCTAGCCAAACGCGCGAGAACATCCCCCCTGACATATAACCCTGGGAAACGATGCGATCCGACCACGCCCATCTTGCCGCCTCCGTATCCTCGCTCAAGGGAGCCTCTCTCCTATGCGTCGGCGACATCGTGCTGGACCGTTTCGTTCATGGCGGCGTCGAACGTATTTCGCCCGAAGCGCCGATCCCGGTGATGTTGGTCGAACGTGAAACCGCCACCTTGGGCGCGGCGGGCAATGTCGCCCGCAATCTCGTCGCCCTCGGCGCGTTGCCGCGATTCCTGACCGCGATCGGCGATGACAAGCCGGGGCGCGAAATCACCCGCCTGGTCGCCGGGCAAAATCAGATCGAGGCGGCCCTGATCGTCGAACCGGAACGCCAGACTCCGATCAAAACGCGTTTTTTCGCCGGCAGCCAGCAGGTCATGCGGGTGGATCACGAACAATATTCACCGCTAGGCGCGGATGGATGCGCCCAGATTCTGGACGCGGCAGCCGAGATGATGGCCACGGTCGGGGCGGTGGTGCTGTCGGATTACGGCAAGGGTCTGTTTTCCGCCGAACTGGTGCGCGGCCTGATCGACGGCGCGCGGCGGCAGGGATTGCCGGTGGTGGTCGATCCCAAGGGGAAAGACTACCGGATCTATGAAGGGGCGACCATCATCACCCCCAATCGCAAGGAATTGCATCAGGCCACCGGTATGCCGGTGGATTCGGACGACGGCGTCGCCGCCGCCGCGCGTCATCTGATCGCCACCTGCGGCATCGGCAACGTGTTAGCGACACGGGGCAAGGACGGCATGAGCCTGATCACCGGCACGGGCGAAGAGATTCATCTGCCCGCCGAGGCGCGCGAGGTGTTCGACGTTTCGGGCGCGGGCGACACCGTCACCGCCGTTCTGGCCGCTGCCCTGGCGGGGGGCATCGGAATCGCCGACGCGGCGCGGCTGGCCAACGCCGCCGCCGCAATCGTCGTCGGCAAGATCGGAATCGCCGTGGTCGAAGCGGACGAATTGATTGCGGCGCTGCATCTGGGCGCCGTCGCCGAAGGCAGCACCAAGATCGCGGGGATGGGCCGCGCCCAGGAACGGATCGCGGATTGGCGGCGGCAGGGATTGAAAATCGGTTTTGCCCATGGCTGTTTCGATCTGCTGCATCCCGGCCATGTCTCGCTTCTATCTCAGGCGCGGGCCTGCTGCGACCGGCTGGTGGTGGGGCTGAACAGCGACGAATCGGCCCGCCGCCTGAAGGGCGAAGGCCGTCCGGTACAGTCCGAATCGGCGCGCGCCATCGTGCTGGCCTCGCTCGCGGCGGTCGATCTGGTCGTCCCCTTCGCCGAGGACACGCCGGTGGCGCTGATCGAATCCTTGCGCCCCGACATTCTGGTCCGAAACGCCGAGGACGACCCCAATCCAACCGCCGGGAGCGAATTGATGCAAAGCTGGGGCGGCCGGGTGCTGCTGGCCGAGCCGGTCGAAGGGCAGAACACCACCGCCACCATCGTCCGCATGAGAAAACGCTAAAAGCCCGTCCGCACGGAGTCCGCCATGACCCAGCCCCCCAAAGCCATCATCCTTCTGTCGGGAGGATTAGATTCGGCAACCTGCCTCGCCATCGCCAAAAGCCGGGGATTCGCGCCGATCGCGCTGTCTTTCAGCTATGGCCAGCGTCACGCCGCCGAACTGAACGCCGCCCGGCGGGTGGCTCAATCCCTGGGCGCGGCCAAGCACATCATCGCCGATCTCGACCCGCGCCTGTTCGGCGGCTCCGCCCTGACCGACGACATCCCGGTGCCCAAGGACCGCGACGAGGCGGAAATGGGCGCGGGCATCCCCGTTACCTATGTCCCGGCGCGCAACACCGTTTTCCTGGCCATGGCCATGGCGCTGGCCGAGGTCGAAGGAGCCTGCGACATCTTCATCGGCGTCAACGCCGTCGATTATTCCGGTTATCCGGATTGCCGCCCGGCCTTTATCGAAGCTTTCCAGACGATGGCCAATTTGGCCACCAAGGCCGCCATCGAAGACGGACGGAAGCTGACCATCCACACGCCCCTGATCGCTTTGTCCAAGGCCGACATCGTCCGCACCGGGCTTTCGCTCGGGGTCGATTACGGCCTGACCGTGACCTGTTACGACCCCTCGCCCGAGGGCGAGGCCTGCGGCCATTGCGATGCCTGCACCCTGCGGCTCAAAGGCTTCGCCGAGGCCGGCAGCGCCGATCCCGCGCCCTACCGCGCCCGCTAGGCGCAGCCGCCATGGCACATCCCGGCGGGGAACGGCCCTTGCGCCAAGCCAACGGGCAGATCACAACCCCGACATCGGGCGCGGGCCTGTACGACATCACCGGCACCTTGTCGCACTGGCTGGCGGATCAAGGCATCGGCGACGGGCTTTTGACCTTGTTCATCCGCCATAGTTCGGCCAGCCTGATCGTCCAGGAAAACGCCGACCCGTCGGTCCGGGACGATCTGACCGCCTTTTTCGCGCGCCTCGTGCCCAGGGACGGGCGGCTCTACCGCCACCAGGACGAAGGGGAAGACGATATGCCGGCCCATATCAAGGCGGCCCTGACGCAATGCCACCTATCCATCCCCGTCGGCCAGGGACGGATGATGCTGGGCGTATGGCAAGGCGTTTATCTGTTCGAGCATCGCGACCAGCCGCATCGGCGACAGATCGCCCTGCATCTTCTGGGCTGCTGACGGCCCGGTCCGACATTGTGAAAAGATAAGGGGATTGGGGGGTGACTTTTCGTTCCGGACGCATGCTGATCATCGTGGGGCTCGCGCTGCTGACCGGCGCTTGCGCATCCTCGCCGCCGCCCGCGCCCGCCGCCCGGAACGAAGGCGCTTGTTTCGCCGATCTCGACCAGAAGGGCGTCCAATATCGCCGGCTTGCCGACTGGACGACACCGCAGGGATGTTCCGTTACCCAGGCGGTGGAGGTGACCCGGTCGGCCATTCCATGGAACCGCTCGGCGACGATGGCCTGTCCGCTGGAGATGGCGATATGGGATTTTGAAACCAATGTGGTGCAACCGGCGGCGCGGCGCTATTTCGGCCGTCCGGTGACGCGCATCACCCATTACGGCACCTATTCCTGCCGCAATGTCAGCAGCGGGCGGGGACGGCTGTCCCAGCACGCGCTGGGCCGGGCGATCGACATCGCCGCTTTCGATGTAGAGGGCGTCGGCACCATCTCGGTCTTACGCGACTGGCGCGATAAAGGCCCCAAAGGCGCGTTTCTGCGGCAGGTGGCAAAAGACTCCTGCAGCGTCTTTTCCGTGGTGCTATCGCCCAATCACGACGCCCAACACCAGAATCATCTGCATTTGGATATCGGCCCCTACCGTTTGTGCGGGGCCTGACGCTGGACCGAAAAACAGCCCCAAATGCATGAAGGGCGGCGCTTTGCGCCGCCCTTCGCTTTTCCGGATTAGGCTTTCGTCCGGTAGATCACATCGAACGGCAATGCAGGCCGCCATCGACCGGCAGGCAGACGCCGGTGATGTACTGAGCCTCGTCCGAAGCCAGGAAGACCGAGGCGCGCGCCACGTCCCAGCCGGTGCCCATGCGGCCCATCGGGCACGCCGCGTCACGCGCCTTGACCATCGCATCCTTGTCCGCATACTGGCCAGAGATCTGCTGGAAAATCAAAGGCGTGTTCATCAGGCCCGGCACGACCGCGTTCACGCGGATGCCCTGCCCCGCATATTGCAGAGCCAGACCGACGGTGAACTGGTTGACGCCCGCCTTGGCCGCGTAATAGCCGATATAGGGATAGCCGGTATAGCGCAGCGCCGCGAGCGAGGAGACATTGACGATCGCGCCCCCGCCCTGTTCCAGCATCACCGGCAAAGTGTGCTTGCAGGTCAGGAAAACGCTTTTCAGATTGATGTCCATCTGCTTTTGCCAGTCGGCTTCGCTCAGCTCCACCGGGCCGCCCATGACGGTCGCGCCGACATTGTTCTGCAGAACGTCGATCCGGCCGAAAAGCGCCATCGTGTCGTCGATGACCTTCTTGACCTGATCGGACTTGGTCACGTCGGCCACCAGCGCCTCGCACACCAGTCCTTCGCCCCGGATGATCGTCGCCGTTTCCTCGGCGGCGGCGCGGTTGTAATCGACCGCGATCACCTTCGCGCCCTCGCGGGCATAGGCCACCGCCGTCGCCTTACCGTTACCCCAGCCGGGGCCGACCGATCCGGCGCCGAAAATCACCACGACCCGGTCTTTCAAACGGCCCAATCCAGCGTAGGAGGCCTGCTTTTCTGCGTCCGTCTCACTCTTGCTCATTTCCAACCTTCTCTTTTTGACCATGGCGGCATCCGTACCCGCGCCGTTCCGCGCCGGACATCCGCATCCCCGTTGCAATCGATCTGACTCATCCCCCATGTCCGGGATGTTGTCAACGCCGGCGCGGGCAAATGCCGGCAGAGTATGCCCTTACCCTGCAGCGGGTGGTCCTCTGATTAATAAAGGATCGGAAGGGGGTAATCTCCTCCCCCCCGAAGAACGCCTCCATCTTGGGTTTCTACGAAAGCCGGCTAAAGCACGCCCAGCATCGCCCCGACCAGGGGATGGCGGACGATGTCGCCGTCGCTCAAGCGCACCACCGCCACATCGGCCAGCGGTTCCAGCCGTCCCGCGATGTCGGCCAATCCCGACAGGCCGGGCAAAAGGTCGCTCTGGTCGGGATCGCCGGTCAACACCATGGTCGAATGCCAGCCCAGCCGGGTCAGCAGCATCTTGATCTGGCCATAGGTGCAATTCTGCGCCTCGTCGATGACGATGAAGGCGTTGTTCAGCGTGCGGCCGCGCATATAAGCGACAGGGGCGATCTCGATCGACCCGTCGGCCAAACAGGCCCTAAGACGTTTGCCGCCCAGCCGGTCGGACAAGGCGTCGTAAAGAGGACGCAGATAAGGGGCCATCTTTTCCTGCAAATCGCCGGGCAGAAAGCCCAGGCTTTCCCCGGCTTCGATGGCGGGGCGCGACAGGACGATGCGCCCGATCCGTCCTTCCTCCAGCGCGGCGACGGCGGCGGAAATGGCCAGATAGGTCTTGCCGGTGCCGGCCGGTCCCAGCGCCAGGCTCAAAGGAAAGGACTCCATCGCATCCAGAAAGGTTTTCTGGTTGGCGCTTTGCGGTCGGACGTGGCGGACATAGCTCATGTCGCGCTGTTCTTCCTCCCCCAACGGGTCCCACGGACCGGACGCGCCGCCATAGAGCATGTGGACTTTCGATTCCGGCTTGGCTTGAGCGGATGAACGCGGACGCTTGGCCATGGTCAAAGCTCCATTTCAAGAAACGAAAACACCAAAAAAGCCCCCCGGCGGGAGGCTTTGCGGTCGTATCGCGAAGAAGGGCTGGAACAAGAGAGAAAAGAAAGACCGGCTGTGCGGGTGGGTTCGAGTCCGCCCGTATGGACCTGAAAAGAAAGGCGGTTTTCCGACTTAGGCACCAAGCCGACCCCTTCCCGCAATGCAGCGATCAGGATTTCAGGATAGGAGCGCCGGCCACCCGACGCCACTGTTTCTTGGGCATGTCAGACAAGATTCACACAAGATGTGGCGATCCCCGGAAGACGAGAACCATCGTCTTCCGGGAAAAGCGTCTTTGAAATCAATCCTTTTGGTGCCGCCGGTTGAGCGCCGAGACCACCGCCGACAGGGATGCGGTGACGATGTCTTCATGCGTGCCCGCGCCGCAGACCTGCCCGTCCTTGCCGGAAATCTCGACATAGGCGACCGCGCGGGCGTCCGCGCCCCGGCCCACCGCATGTTCGGCGTAATCGGCGAGGTGGATGGCGATGCCGTTATTGCCCAGCGCCTTGACGAAAGCGTCGATGGGCCCGTTGCCGCGCCCCGTTACCCGCCGCTCAGTCCCATTCTCGTCCAAAACGGCGGTCATGGTGCAGATGTTGGCGTCATTCTCGAAACGGTGCGACACCAGCCGATAGGGGGCCGTGCGGTGCAGATATTCATGCTCGAAAGCGTCATGAATCGACGCCGGCGTCATTTCCTTGCCCGAACGGTCGGTCAGGGCCTGAATGACGCCCGCAAATTCGACCTGCATGCTGCGCGGCAGTTTCAGCCCGTAATCCTGCTCCAGGATATAGGCCACGCCGCCCTTGCCGGACTGGCTGTTGATGCGGATCACGGCTTCGTAGCTGCGGCCCAGATCGGCCGGATCGATGGGCAGATAGGGGACTTCCCAGATATTCGAGCGGTTCTGGCGCAAGGCCGCCAGACCCTTCTTGATCGCATCCTGATGCGAGCCGGAAAAGGCGGTGAAGACCAGTTCGCCCGCATAAGGGTGCCGCGGCGGCACCGGCAGGCCGGTGCAGACTTCCGACAATTCGACGATATGCGGAATGTCGGAAATATCGAGCTTGGGATCGACGCCCTGGGTCATCAAATTCATCGCCAGCGTGACCACATCGACATTGCCGGTGCGCTCGCCATTGCCGAACAGCGTGCCTTCGATACGTTCACCACCGGCCAGCATCGCCAGCTCGGCCGAAGCGACGCCGGTGCCGCGGTCGTTATGGGGATGAATCGAAACGATCAGGGAATCCCGGTTCTTCACATGGCGGCAGAACCATTCGATCTGGTCGGCATAATGGTTGGGCGATGCCATTTCCACGGTCGAAGGCAGGTTGACGATCATCCGCTTCCCAGGGGTAGGCTTCCAGACATCCATCACCGCTTCGACGATCTCGATCGCGAAATCGGGTTCGGTGCCGGTGAAGCTTTCCGGGGAATATTGATAGGTGATCTCGGTGCCTTCAGCCTGTTCGGCCAACTCGCCGATCAGCCGCGCGCCGGTCACCGCGATTTCGGTGATAGCCCTGCGATCCGCGCCGAACACCACGCGCCGCTGCAGTTCCGAGGTCGAATTATAGAGATGGATGATGACCTTCGGCGCGCCCTGGATCGCCTCGAAGGTGCGGCGGATCAGATGCTCGCGCGACTGGGTCAGGACCTGGATGGTGACATCCGGCGGAATCATCCTTTCCTCAACCAGCATGCGCAGAAAGGCGTAATCGGTATCGGAAGCCGAGGGAAAGCCGACCTCGATCTCCTTGAAGCCCATATCGACCAACAGCTGGAACATGCGCCGTTTCTTGTCGGGGCTCATCGGCTCGATCAGGGCCTGGTTGCCGTCGCGCAAATCCACGCTGCACCAGATCGGGGCCTTGGTGATGACATTGGACGGCCAGCGGCGGTCGGTCAGCGGTACGGGGGTTACGGGACGGTATTTTTCAAAAGGCATAGTGTTCATCGTCGTCTCTCCTGGGAATTCCAATGGGTCGGTCAAAGGGTTCAGGGAAACGGACGAAGTCGCGCCAGATGGCGCACGCGACCGATCATCAGGCGCTTCTGGCGACTGAACGGGATGAACCGGAACAGGGAGGAAGAAAGATAAAAGCAGGCCGACATCTGGACGGCGCTCCATATACGACAGGAACAAGCAACGACAATGACCCGGACCCCTGGGGGGCCGGGCTTCAAAGTCGCAGAAGGGCCTGCGTATGCGCCATGACGGTCATAGCCGCCTTCTTAGCATCAACGATCGGAAACGTCCAGTAATTCCATATTGCGCCGCGCCACGTCACCCGCCGGACTGTCGGGAGCCAGGTCCAGAACCTTCATCCAATCGGCGCGCGCACCTTTCTTGTCCCCGCTCAGACGCTTCAATATGCCGCTTTCCAGCCAGCCATCGGCGTTCGTGGGCGCGATGACCAATGCCCGATCGATATCGATGCGCGCCCCCTTGAGATCATCGAGATAGCGTTTGGCGGCGGCGCGGAAAACCAGAGCGTCGGCGCGGTTCGGCGCACCCGCCAACGCCTGATCGAGATCGGCCAGCGCCCCTTTGTAATTTTTGAGCGCAGCCTGGGTTTCGGCGCGATCGACCAGAAGATCGGGCGCACCGGGCGTCAGGGCCAGGGCCGCGGTCTGTGCGGCATAGGCGCGTTCCGGCGCGCCTTCCAGCAGCCAGGCTTGCCCGGCCTGGGCCAGCATGCCGGCGCGCAAGCCCGCTTTTTCATGGCCGGTGCGGGCCAGATCCTCCAGCCGGGTGGCCGCCTCGCCATATTGTTTGAGCCCGATCAGCGCCACCGCGCCGCAATGCTTCGCCGGCGTGCCGCCGCCCAATCCCGCCCAGGCCAGGGATTCCTCCCACCCCTCGGTCGGTTTTTCCTGAGCCAGCGCCATGCAGCGCGCATAATGCCGCGCATTGTCCTCTTCCCCCGCCGGCGGCGTTTTTGGGCCGGTGCCTTTCTGCGCCGCCGCCAGCGGCAAGGTTCCGGCCAGCAGCAGGGCCAGCGCCAGCAAGGAGGCTCCAAGCCGCTTCATGGCCGGGACTCCCCGGCCTGCACCCGGTCCAGCAATCCGCCAAGCAGACCAAGCATGCGTGCGATATCCTCGGGCTCGGACAGACGATGTTCGCCCTTTTTCACCAAGGTAATCTCGACATCCTCGGAAATCAGGCTGTCGGCCAGACGAAGCGCCGTATCCCAGGGAACATCCGGATCCCTCATGCCGTGGATCAACCGAACCGGGCAAGACAAGGCAATGGGCGCGGACAAAAGCAGATGGTTGCGCGCCTCGTCGACCAGACGGCGCGTCAGCGGCAGAGGCGGCAGATCATAGCCGCTATCGATCTCGACCAGCCCTTGCGTCAAGAGCTGGCGCTTTTGTTCCGCACTCAGGGCCGGCACCATCAGTTCCTCGATGAAATCGGGAGCGGCGGCGATGCCCAGCAGCCCCGCGATTCGCTCGGGCCGGGCCAGCGCCGCCAACAGCAT
>JAYFRE010000137.1:0-20646 GCA_034926235.1 Rhodospirillaceae bacterium | reverse complement strand
TCGGCCCTGGTGGCTCCGGCCGCACAGGCCGCCGCTGTGGTCAAGGCCAACGCCTATGGACTGGGGGCGTCCGTGGTCGCTCCGGCTCTGGCGGCGGCGGGCTGCCGCCGCTTCGTCGTTGCGACCCTGGACGAGGCTTTGGCCTTGCGTCCCTTGCTCGGGCAAGCCGATATCCTGGTCCTGAGTGGTCCTTTCCCCGGCTCCGAAGGTGATTTTGCCGAAGCCGGCTTGATCCCGGCGCTGAATTCACCGGACCAGATAGAGCGTTGGGCCGCTTTCGTCGCCCGGCGGGAACGCCGGTTCCCCACCGCCATCCATGTCGATACCGGCATGGCCCGTCTGGGACTCTCCGCCGCCGAGCTGGCGGCGCTGGCCGGAGATGCGGACAAGCTGGCGGCCTTGTCCCCGGTTCTGGTGATGAGCCATCTGGCGTGCGCCGACGAACCCGGTCATCCGCTGAACGCGCTTCAGCGCGACCGGTTCGCCGAGGCCCGAAAGCGTCTGCCCGGTCTGCCCGGCAGTCTCGCCGCATCGTCGGGTATTTTCTTAGGCCCCGATTTTCATGCCGACTGGGTGCGTCCAGGTGTGGCGCTTTACGGTGTTAATCCATGTCCGGGCGAACCTAACCGAATGAACCGCGCCGTCCGGCTTCAGGTCCGGATCATTCAGGTCCGCGACGTTGACGCCGGCGAGAGCGTTGGCTATGGTTCGACCTATCATAGCCCGGACCGGGGCCGTGTCGCGGTCGCTGCTGCGGGTTATGCCGACGGCCTGTTTCGCTCTTTGAGCAATCGCGGGTCCGGATATCTCAAGGAATGGCGGGTGCCGATGGTCGGACGCGTATCCATGGATCTGGTCACCTTCGATGTAAGCCATGTCCCCGAAGCCATCGCCCAGCCGGGCGCGGTGATCGATCTGATTGGCCCGGACCACGATCTTGACGCCTTGGCGGGTGAAGCAGGAACCATCGGCTATGAAGTTTTGACTGCGTTGGGCGCGCGTTACCGGCGCGTCTATACCGGGGCGGGGACAGAAGGATCGGCCTCATGAACCCGCTTGCCGCTGTCGGCCAGATTTTCCTGGGATTTCTTGAATATGTCGGCCGGTTGGCGGTCTTTTCCACCATCGCCCTGTCGCATTGCTTCCGTCCGCCCTTCCATTTCCGCCTGATCGGGCGGCAGATGATCGAGATCGGCTATTTTTCCCTGCCGGTGGTGGGGTTGACGGCGATCTTCACCGGTATGGTCCTTGCTTTGCAAAGCCATACCGGCTTTGCCCGCTTCTCGGCCGAAGGCGCGGTGGCGACGGTGGTGGTGATTTCGATCACGCGCGAATTGGGGCCGGTGCTGGCGGGATTGATGGTCGCCGGGCGTATCGGCGCGGCCATGGCCGCCGAGATCGGCACCATGCGGGTGACCGAGCAGATCGACGCCCTGACGACGTTGTCCACCAATCCGTTCAAATATCTGGTCACCCCCCGGCTTTTGGCCGGAATCCTGATGCTGCCTTGCCTGGTGCTGGTGGCGGATATCATCGGTGTGTTCGGCGGGTTCGTGGTCGGCACCTACAAACTGGGCTACAACCCGGCCACCTATCTGCGCAGCACCTGGGAGTATCTTAAGCCGCTCGACGTCATCTCGGGCCTGACCAAGGCCGGGATGTTCGGTTTCATCATCGCGCTGATGGGATGCTATAACGGCTATCATTCCAAGGGCGGCGCGCAAGGGGTGGGGCAGGCTACGACCAATGCGGTGGTGTCGGCCTCGATCCTGATCCTGATTTTCAATTACGTCCTCACCGCACTGTTTTTTGACCGATGAGCGCGACCCCCAAAATCCAACTGATCGACGTCCATAAGAGCTTCGGGCCGAAGACGGTTCTGGACGGCGCGTCGCTGGATGTCGCCAAGGGCGAGTCTTTCGTCGTCATCGGCGGGTCCGGGTCAGGTAAATCGGTGATGCTGAAATGCATCCTGGGTCTGATCCGGTCCGATTTGGGACAGATCCTGATCGATGGCGAGGATGTGACCCGACTCGATTCCCGCGAGCGCGAACGGGTTATGCATAAATTCGGCATGCTGTTTCAGGGCGGCGCGCTGTTCGATTCCCTGTCCGTCTGGGAAAATGTCGCTTTTGGCCTGATCCAGGGGCAGCGCATGGAGCGCCGGCGCGCCAAGGACAAGGCGATCGAGACGTTGTTCGCGGTGGGGCTGGGCGCGGATGTCGCAGCCTTGTCGCCGGCTGAGCTGTCGGGCGGCATGCAAAAGCGCGTGGCGCTGGCGCGCGCCATCGCCACCCAACCGGAAATCCTATTCTTTGACGAGCCGACCACCGGGTTGGACCCGATCATGGCCGACGTCATCAACGATCTGATCATAAAATGCGTCAAGGAATTGGGCGCGACCGCGATTTCCATTACCCATGACATGCACTCGGCGCGCAAGATCGGCGACCGCATGGGCATGCTGTATCGCGGCAAACTGATCTGGATCGGCAAGACGTCGGATGTGGACAATTCGGGCAATGACTATGTCGAACAGTTCATCCATGGCCGCGCCAACGGGCCGATCCAGATGGAATTACGGCGCTGATGACAGGGTTTGGCTCCGACGGGAGGATGAGATGACCCCTCGGACGATGTCACTTTGAGCAAGAACGCAGCCCGGTTCGTCTGTCAGGAATGCGGCGCCGCGTTTCCGAAATGGGCGGGCCGGTGCGAAGCATGCGGCGCTTGGAACGCCAT
The DNA here is from genome assembly GCA_034926235.1 of Rhodospirillaceae bacterium. Taxonomy (GTDB): domain Bacteria; phylum Pseudomonadota; class Alphaproteobacteria; order Rhodospirillales; family Magnetospirillaceae; genus JAYFRE01. Next base: position 17,904 of record JAYFRE010000137.1, on the reverse strand, counting down.
CGTCGAGGAAGCGCCGCGCGAATCCCTGCCCAAAGGGCTGGGGTCGGGCAAGGGCGGCCGCAGGATTTCCTTCGTCGGGTTGGACGGCGCGTCGGCTCCTCCGCCCCGTCTGATTACAGGAATGGAAGAGTTGGACCGGGTCTGCGGTGGCGGACTGGTTCCGGGATCGGCGCTTCTGGTCGGCGGCGATCCGGGTATCGGCAAATCGACGCTGCTGCTTCAAGCCGCTGCCCGGCTGGCTCAGTCCGGACGCTGCCTTTATATCTCGGGTGAGGAGTCGGTCGAACAGGTGCGCTTGCGGGCGCGGCGCCTGGACCTGACTGGTTCGCCGGTGGAACTGGCTTCGGCGACCAGCCTGCGCGACATTGCCGCCAGTCTGGACGAAGGCGAGGCCCCGGCGGTGGTGGTGATCGATTCGATCCAGACCATTTATCTCGACTCGCTCGATTCCGCACCCGGCACCGTGGCCCAGGTGCGCGCCTCGGCGGCTGAACTGATCCGCATGGCCAAACGACGGGGATTCGCCTTGTTCCTGGTTGGCCATGTGACCAAGGACGGCCAGATCGCCGGGCCTCGCGTGCTCGAACACATGGTCGATACGGTGCTTTATTTCGAGGGCGAGCGCGGCCATCAGTTCCGAATCTTAAGGGCGGTGAAAAACCGTTTCGGCGCCACCGACGAGATCGGGGTGTTCGAGATGAGCGATGGCGGCCTGAGCGGTGTGGCCAATCCGTCGGCTTTGTTTCTGGCCGAACGGCGCGGCAATGTCAGCGGCGCTTGCGTGTTCGCCGGCATCGAGGGCACGCGGCCGGTTCTGATGGAAATCCAGGCTTTGGTCGCGCCATCGGCCTATGGCACGCCCAGGCGGGCGGTGATCGGTTGGGATTCGGGTCGGCTCGCCATGATCATGGCGGTGCTGGACGCCCGCTGTGGTCTTGCCTTGGGGGGCAATGACGTTTATTTGAACGTCGCGGGCGGGCTGAAGGTGAGCGAGCCGGCGGCCGATCTTGCGGTTGCGGCGGCGCTTTTGTCGTCGGCGACGAGCATTCCGGTCGATGCGGATATGGCGGTGTTCGGAGAAATCGGCCTGTCGGGCGAGGTGCGCGCCGTCGGCCAGACCGAAGCCCGGCTGAAGGAAGCGGCGAAACTGGGATTCGGTCAGGCGCTGATTCCTGCGGGACGGCGCAAGGGACGGAAGGCCGAGCCGGAAGGACCGCTTGCGATCCGCCGGATCGGCCATGTTCAGGATCTGGTGGCGCTGTTCCGCGGCGATGATAAACGGACGGAGCCGGGGAGGACGGCGTGAATTATGTCGATATCGCGGTAATCGTGGTGTTGCTCGCCTCTGGCGTCCTGGCGCTGATGAGGGGCGTGGTCCACGAGGTCTTGTCCGTCGCCGGTTGGGTGGTCGCGGCGCTGGCTGCGTTCTGGAGCCTGCCCCTTGTCCGGCCGCTGCTCGGCGACTACATCACGAATCCGACCTTGGCCGATATCGCCGGCGGGGCCGCCGTGTTCGTGGTGGTGCTGGTGGTTTCCTCGATGCTGACTCACGCGGTGGCGCGCACGGTGCAAGGCAGCGCCTTGGGGTCGATCGACCGCTCTCTGGGATTCCTGTTCGGAATCGTGCGCGGGATCGCCCTTGTCAGCCTGTGCTTCCTGGCGGTGACCAAATTGATGGCGCCCGACGAACCCGAAATTCTGGCTTCGGCCAAGACCCGCCCGCTGATGGCCACGGGCGCTCGCATGATCCAGTCCTTGCTGCCCGGCGATATGTCGGAAGCCGAGTCCCGCGCCCGTGAGGCATCGGAACGGCTGGAGCAAGCTCGCCAGATCAAGGAAATGTACGATCGTTTGCAGGCGCCCAGTCCCAGGTCGGACCGTGAACCGGGCAAAAGCGCCGAACCCCCGTCCTATGACAGCCGTGGTCTCGAACGGCTGATCGAAACCAACAAGTGAAGCCGGAGACGATGCCCCTGATGATGCCGACAACCCATCCGTTCGACGACGATCAACTCCATGAGGAATGCGGAGTCTTCGGAATTTTTGGCCATGCCGGAGCCGCTTCGCATACGGCGCTCGGCTTGCACGCCCTTCAGCATCGCGGTCAGGAAGCCGCCGGCATCGTCAGTTTTGACGGCGAACATTTCCACGGTCATCGCGGTGTCGGGCATGTCGCCGATAATTTCGGCACCGAGGCGGCGATCAAGACTCTGTCCGGTTCGTCCGCCATCGGCCATGTCCGCTATTCCACCACCGGCGAGGCGATGCTGCGCAACGTCCAGCCTTTGTTCGCCGATCTCGAACTGGGCGGGTTGGCGATCGGCCATAACGGCAACCTCACCAACGCACTCACCATCCGCAAGAATCTGGTGCGCCGGGGCTGTCTGTTCCAATCGACCACCGACACCGAGGTCATCGTCCATCTGATCGCCATCAGCCTTTACGCGACGATGGAGGAGCGGCTGATGGATGCTCTGCGCCAGATCGAGGGAGCCTATTCCCTGGTGGCGCTGACCCAGGAGGCGGTCATGGGGGTGCGCGACCCCCTGGGAATCCGTCCTCTGGTGCTGGGGCGGACCGCTGATGGGGCCTGGATACTGGCTTCCGAAAGCTGCGCGCTCGATATCGTCGGCGCGGAATTGGTGCGCGACGTCGAACCGGGCGAACTGGTCATCCTGGACAAGAACGGGCTGCGGTCGCTGCGCCCCTTCGCTCCGCAGCGGAAGCGGTTCTGCATCTTTGAATATATCTATTTCGCCCGCCCCGACAGCATCATGGAAGGGGTGAGCGTTTATGCCGCGCGCAAGAGCATCGGCGCGGAATTGGCGCGCGAAAGCGGTGTCGAAGCCGATGTGGTGATCCCCGTCCCTGATTCCGGCGTGCCGGCGGCGCTGGGCTATGCGGCGGAATCGGGCATTCCCTTCGAGCTTGGCATCATTCGCAACCATTATGTCGGACGCACCTTCATCGAGCCGACGGACACGGTTCGTCATCTGGGCGTCAAGCTGAAGCACAATGCCAACCGCCGCTTCATCGAAGGCAAAAGGGTCATCCTGGTCGATGATTCGATCGTGCGCGGCACCACGTCGACCAAGATTGTCGAAATGGTGCGTCAGGCTGGTGCCCGGGAAGTGCATATGCGTATTTCCAGCCCGCCGACCGACCATCCCTGCTTCTTCGGCATCGATACGCCGGAACGGTCCAAGTTGCTGGCCGCGCGCTATGATGTCGATGGCATGGCCAAGCTGATAGGTGTCGATTCTCTGGCCTTCATCTCGATCGACGGGCTTTATCGCGCGGTCGGCGAAAAAGGCCGAGACGCCCACTGTCCCCAATTCTGCGACGCCTGTTTCTCAGGCGACTATCCGGTGCCGCTGACCGATCTGAAGGGCGGACAGGAACAGAACGATCTAAGCGCCCTGACGGACGGGACCTGACGCATCCGGTTCGCTAGGCGGCTCTGGGGGGATAGATGCGTACGGTTCTTGTTTGCCTGACTGTCGTCGTGGTCCTGGTCGCCATGGGGATGGGCCGTGTTTTCGTCTCGGGCAAGGACGATCCCATCCCGGAGCAGACCGCCGTCACACGGGAATGGCGTCCGGTCGTCGAAGAGGTCAATGCCCGGCTTGACGGCGGGTCGGACGCTTCCACCCCCGCAGGGACCGGTTCGGCTGAACTGGACGAACGGCTGGAACGGCTTGAATCCGCCATCGGCGGTCTTTCCGCAGCCCTGGCTGGCCTGGCCGGCCTTTTTGTTTGGGGGGGATGGATCGTCTGGCGCAGGCTGCTACGTCCCGGTGCGGCGCCTCTTCCATCAAACGATGGCGTTTTACCGTCTGCCGCACAGGACAAAGCGGTGGATGATGACGCCCTGGATCGGATTGTCGCGGAAACGCTGGATCGGCGAATGGGGCTAAGCGACGCCGATGGAATCGTGCTGGAACAGGCCAATCGCGCCCTGGCCGATATCCCGGAATCCCGGTACCGGGCCCGGGATTGGATGATCCGGGCTCATGCCGCCCATGCCGATGAGCGCCAGGACGAGGCCCTGGTTTATTTCGCCAAGGCGGCGAATGCGGCTGCCGGGGCGGACGCGGATCGCGCCCGGGCGCTTTTTAACCGGGCGATGGTTCTGGGCGGGCTCGACCGGGATGCCGAGGCGCTGGCCGTTCTGGACGAGCTTGGCCGGCGGTTCGGAGATCGCCCGGAACCGGAGTTGCGGCGCTCGGTTGCGGCGGCACTGCTGGCCCGGGGCGTGCTTCTGGGCCAAATGGAGCGCGAAGACGAGGAATTGGATGCTTATGACGCGCTGACGGCGCGTTTTTGCAATGACCCGGATGCGGATCTGCGGCGGCAGGCGGCGCGGGCCTTGATCAATAAAGGGCTGATTCTAGCACGCCGCGGGCAGGCGGAGGCGGAACTGGCGGTCTATGATTCCGTGCTGGACCTTTTGAATGGAACCTCTGAGCCGGCCTTGCGCGAGCTTCTGGCGCGGGCTCTGTTCAGCAAGGGTGTCGCCTTGGGGCGGGAGGGCCGCATCGAAGATGCTCTGGCCGCATTCGACGCCGTAGCGGACCGGTTCGGGGCGGATCAGTCACCGGAATTGCGCCAAAGAGTGGCCAGGGCGTTGTTCAATAGAGCCGTGGCATTGGGACAAATGGGCCGCGACGACCGGGCGCTGGAGGCTTATGACCGATTGCTGGCGCGGTTCGGCGCGGACGAAGATCCGCTTGTGCGGGGGCAACTCGTCCGGTCCTGGATCGGCAAGGGTGTCACGCTGGGCCGGCTGGGGAGAAATACCGAAGCGGTGGCGGCCTATGATGCGGCGGTTCGGGATTTCGGCGAGGACGAACCGGCGGAATTGCGCGAACAGGTTTCGCGCGCCCTTCTCTACAAAGGGGCGGCCTTCGAGGAAATGGGGCGGCTGGACGAGGCCCGTGAAGCCTTTGCCCAGGTGGTGGAACGCTGCCGTGGCGCATCCGACCCAGCATCGATGGAATTGGGCCGTATCGCCGGGGAAGCGCTGGAAGCCTCGGAAACCGTCTCGTGATGATGTGACGTGAGAAGCGTCAGCGCGCCAGAGCACCATTCAGGAACGCAGTTTCCATCAAAGCCGTCAGCCCGATACGGGCGACCCGGCCACGGCGTTCGGCTTCCAGCAATCCGATGACCAGGGATGACCATATCTCCGTCAAGGCAGGTGCGGCGATGTCGATGCGGAAAACGCCTTGCTGTTGACCGCGCAGAAAAAATCCGTCCAGCGCAGTGTCCCAGTCGGCGGCGGAACAGAGATCAGGCGCTGTGGTCTTTTCCCAATAGTTGGACATGAACAGGATCAGTTCGCGGTGTTTCAGGCTATTCTCGATTAGACGTTTAAGCGCCTCGATCGGTGAATCCCGGTCCAACTCCGCTATGGCGATGGCCTCGGAAATCACCTGGACGCCATAGGCCATCAGCCGTTCGATCAGCCGATCTCGGGTGGGACAGAAACGGTACAAGGTCGCCTTGCTAACGCCGATCGCCCGCGCCAGTTGCTGCAAGCTGGCGCGCGGCTGATCCACCAGCGCCAGCGCTAGCGAGGCTAGCATTTCACGGTTTTCCGGATGAGCGGTCATGGTGCCCTGTTCCTTATGCGGGTGACGCTTCAGGGAGGTCGCTTGGAACTTTTTTGGCTCAAAATCGTCCCCTACCATCAGCATATCACGGCTTCCCGCGAAGGTCATGAGGAAGGCTCTATTGAGACATATAAATTTCTAATGAAGCAATATTGATTTATTTGACACTCAATAGTATGTTGCGAACCCTGTTCGATGGGAAGATGGAAAGATTTCGACGATGATGTGTCGGGAAAGGGTGCTGCGTCCGCTGATCGCGCTGATTGTTTTGCTGATGGCGGCGGGATGCTCGGAAGAGAAGTCGTCCACCCCGGCGGCGGTAACGCCCGTTGTCGAGGCGGTCACGGTCGAAGCGCGCCCGTTCGTGCTGTCGAGCGAGCTTCCCGGCCGGATCGAGCCGGTCCGTGTGGCCGAGGTTCGTGCCCGCGTCGCCGGTATCGTGCTGAGCCGTCATTTTAACGAAGGTGCGGACGTCAAGGCCGGTGACATCCTGTTCCGGATTGATCCCGCGCCGTTCAAGGCGGCGTTGTCGCGGGCGGAAGGTGCGCTGGCGCAGGCCGATGCCTCGCTTTTCGAGGCTAGATCCGTGGTCGGGCGCTATGAACCGCTGGTCAAGATCGAGGCGGTGAGCAAACAGGTCTTCGACACCGCCCTGGCCGCGCTCAAAAGCGCCGAGGCGGCGCGCAAATCGGCGCTGGCGGCGGTTGAAACGGCCAAGCTCGATCTGGGTTACGCCACCGTTACTGCGCCGATCTCGGGCCGGATCGGCCGCGCCCTGGTGACCGAAGGCGCGCTGGTCGGACAGGGCGAGGCGACGCCGATGGCGACGATCCAGCAGCTCGACCCGATTTATGCCGATTTCAAACAGTCGGTTGCCGACATGCTGCGCATGCGCGCCGCTTTGGAATCGGGCCAACTGGCGCGGAAAGACGACAAGAGTGCGCTGATCTCGATCACGACAGACGGCATGAGCGGGACGCGCGACGGCCGGTTGCTGTTCTCGGATGTCACCGTGGATCGCGGCACCGGCCAGGTATCGCTACGCGGCCTGTTTGATAATCCGGACGCTTTGCTGCTGCCGGGCATGTATGTGCGGGTGCATCTTCCTCAAGGAGTCGATCCCGCAGCCATTCTGGTGCCCCAGCGCGCGGTGCGGCACGGCGTCGATGGCAGCGCGCAGGTGCTGGTGGTCGGTCCGGATGACATCCTGGAAGCGCGCGCCGTCCAGACCGGCGCGATGCACGGCAGAGATTGGTATATCACCGAGGGACTCCGTCCCGGCGAACGGGTGGTCGTCGGTGGCGCGGGCACCCTTCAGCCCGGGGCCAAGGTCACTCTTGCCGCGCCCGATCCGGCTGCCCCGCAGCATCGCTGATCCCGCCAGCCCTCTGCCGCGTCACCGAGGATAAATCATGTCCAATTTCTTCATTCACCGGCCCAATTTCGCCTGGGTGGTCGTGATCTTCATCTCGCTGGCCGGTCTGCTGGCGATTCCATCGCTGCCGGTTTCGCAATATCCGACGGTCGCGCCGCCGCAGATCTCGGTCTGGGTGACTTATCCGGGCGCTTCGGCCCAGACCGTGGTCGATTCGGTGATTAGCGTGATCGAGGAAGAATTGAGCGGAGCCAAGGGGCTGCTCTATTACGAATCCTCCAGCAGTTCCAGCGGTACCGGCGACATCACCGTCACCTTTCAGCCCGGGACAGCCCCCGACCTTGCCCAGGTGGACGTGCAGAACCGCATCAAGAAGGCGGAGGCGCGTTTGCCCAGTGCGGTTCTTCAGCAGGGGCTCCAGATCGAGCAGGCCAGCTCCAACTTCCTGCTGCTTTATACGCTAAACTATAAAGGCGACGCCGCTGGCCGGAGCACGGTCAGTCTGGGCGATTATGCCGCGCGCAACATCAACAACGAAATCCGCCGCGTGCCCGGCGTGGGCAAGGTACAATTTTTCGCCTCCGAGGCGGCGATGCGGGTGTGGATCGATCCGCAGAAGCTGATCGGTTACGGGTTGTCGGTGGCCGACGTCAACGCCGCCATCGCCGCACAGAACGCTCAGGTGCCGGCGGGGAGTTTCGGCAGCCGTCCCGGCTCGCCCGAACAGGAGTTGAGCGCCACCATCGTCGTCAAGGGCATGTTGGAATCGCCCGAAGAATTCGGACGTATCGTTCTGCGGGCCAATGCCGATGGCTCGAAGGTCGTCCTGGCCGATGTCGCTCGGCTGGAAATCGGCCCGCAGGACTACACGTTCGATATCCGCAAGGACGGCCAGACGAGCGTCGGTGCAGCAGTGCAGCTCAGTTCGGGCGCCAACGCGCTTCAGACCGCCTCGGCGGTCAAGGCGCGGCTGGCCGAATTGTCGGCGGGATTCCCCGATGGTGTCGAATACGCCGTGCCTTACGACAATTCGCGATTCGTCGATGTCGCCATCGGCAAGGTGTTGCAAACGCTGGTCGAAGCCATGGTGCTGGTGTTCCTGGTGATCTGGCTGTTCTTGCAGAATCTCCGCTACACCCTGATCCCTGCGATCGTCGTGCCGGTCTGCCTTCTGGGCACGCTGGCGGTGATGTATGTGCTGGGGTTCTCGGTCAACATGATGACCATGTTTGGCATGGTGCTGGCGATCGGTATCCTGGTCGATGACGCCATCGTGGTGGTGGAGAATGTCGAACGGATCATGGCGTCGGAAGGATTGCCCCCGCGTGAGGCGACGATCAAGGCCATGGGGCAGGTGTCGGGAGCCATCATCGGCATCACCCTGGTGCTGACCGCGGTGTTTCTGCCACTGGCCCTGATGAGCGGCTCGGTGGGGATGATCTACCGGCAATTCTCGTTGTCGCTGGCGGTTTCGATCCTGTTCTCGGGCTTTCTCGCGCTGACCTTTACCCCGGCCTTGTGCGCCACGCTGCTGAAGCCGGTGCCGAAAGGCGATCATGACGGGAAAAAGGGTTTCTTCGGCTGGTTCAACCGCTTCTTCTCCAACCTGACCCGACGGTTCGGCATCCTCAACGCGCGTCTGCTGCGGCGTGTCGGGCGCGGCATGCTCGTCTATGCATTGATCGTCGGGGTGCTGGGATTTTGCTATATGCGGCTGCCGGAATCCTTCGTTCCGACCGAGGATCAAGGCTATTACATCGTCAATCTGCAACTGCCGCCGGGCGCCACCTACGCCCGTACCGAGACGGTGGTGGAATCCATGGAAAAATACCTGATCCCGCGCGAGGCGGTGAACGCGACCGCGATGGTGATGGGCTACAGCTTTTCCGGCAGCGGCCAGAATGCCGCCCTGGGTTTCGTCACGCTGAAAGATTGGTCGGAACGCGGCAAGGGGTTATCGGCCAGCGACGAGGTCATCGCCTTTAATCAGCGTTTCGCCGGCTTGACCGACGGTAGCGTGATGGCCCTGGATCCGCCGCCGATCGATGGGCTGGGCAACTCCGGCGGTTTTTCCTTGCGTCTTCTGGATCGAGGGGGGCTTGGCCGAGAGGCGCTGACCGCCGCGCGCAACCAGCTTCTAATCCAGGCCAGCAGCTCGCCTGCGATCGCTTATGCCTATCACGAAGGGCAAGAGGACGCGCCGCAATTGCGCCTGGATATCGACCGCGAAAAGGCCCAGGCGTTGGGCGTGGGCTTTGATGTCATTAACACCGCCATTTCCAGCGCGTTCGGTTCGGCCTCGGTCGCCGATTTCGCCAATGCCGGGCGTTTGCAGCGCGTGGTGGTGCAGGCCGACACAGCCGGACGAATGACGCCGGAAAGCATCCTGAAGCTTTATCTGCCCAACGTCCGTGGCGAAATGGTGCCGCTCAGCGCGTTCACCTCCGCCACATGGGAAATGGGGCCGGTGCAGATTTCGCGCTATAACAGCTATCCGTCTTTCAATATCTCTGGCGACGCCGCGCCCGGCTACAGTACCGGCGAGGCGATGGCGGAGATGGAACGCATCGTTTCCGGATTGCCCCGCGGCATCGGTTCCGAATGGACCGGCCTGTCCTATCAGGAAAAGATCGCCGGCGCGCAGGCCTCGGCCCTGTTCGCTTTGTCGATCCTGGTGGTGTTCCTGCTGCTGGTCGCCCTTTACGAAAGCTGGAGCATTCCGGCCTCGGTGATGCTGATCGTGCCGATTGGCGGGCTTGGCGCGGTGCTGGCGGTGACGTTCTTGGGCATGCCCAACGACGTCTATTTCAAGGTTGGGCTGATTACTATCATCGGGCTGGCGGCGAAAAACGCGATCCTGATCGTCGAGTTCGCCAAAGACTTACGCGAACAGATGGGACTGTCGCCGGTCGGAGCCGCGATCGAGGCCGCCCGGCTGCGTTTCCGTCCCATCGTCATGACGTCGCTGGCCTTCATTCTGGGGGTTATGCCGCTGGCCTTGGCCAGCGGCGCGGGCGCGGCCAGTCAGCGCGCCATCGGCATCGGCGTTATTGGCGGCATGTTGAGCGCAACCTTGCTGGGTGTGGTTTTCGTGCCTATCTTCTTCGTCTGGGTATTGTCGTTCTTTCAGCGGGGTAAAAGCCGGACCTCTACCGACGCATCCCTGCCGCCAGCACCTCCGTCTTCGGGGGAGGCGCTGTAATGAATACGAATTCCTGGCATCGCGGGCTGATTCCCACCGTTTTGATCGTCATGCTATCGGCCTGTTCCCTGGCGCCGGATCATGAACGACCTGTGTCGCCCATCTCTTCCGGACCTTGGGCCGAGACCGTCGCTTCCGGCGAATCCTCGGGTGCGAATCTGGAATGGCGCGATTTCGTCACCGACGAAACCTTGCGCGGGTTGATCGATCAGGCCCTGGCCGAAAACCGGGATCTGCGCCAGACCCTGTTGGATGTCGATGCGGCGCGGGCGCTTTACCGCGTGCAACGGGCCGAACGTCTGCCCACGATCGAGGCGCAGGGCGCGGGATCGCGGCAACGCCTGCCGGCCGATCTGTCCAGCACGGGGCGGGCGGCGGTGCAGAGCAGCTATCAGGCCGGGCTGGGATTGACCGCTTTCGAGTTGGATCTGTTCGGCCGGGTGCGCAGCCTTTCGGAAGCGGGCCTGGAAGACTATCTGGCGACCGAGGCGGCGGCGCAAAGCGCCCGGATCAGTCTGGTGTCCGAGGTCATCGGCGCGTATCTGGTTCGAGACGGTGCTCAACGGCGTCTCGCTTTGATCGGGCAGACCTTGCTGTCGCGCGAATCCTCGTTGGAACTCATTGCCCAGCGCCGACGGGTTGGGGCGGCGACCGAGTTGGATTACCTGGAAGCGCAGGGATTGGTGGAACAAACCCGGGCGGATATGGAGCGTACCGACCGGGAATTCCGCCAAGCCGGCAATGCGCTTCGGCTGCTGCTGGGCTCCGATGAGCCTCGGCTGCCGGAAATGCCGGGACCGGTTCGGCCTCTGGTTCAGAATCTGGCTGCCGGCACACCTTCGGACCTGCTGACATCTCGTCCCGATATCCGTGCCGCCGAGTACCGGCTGCGCGCGCGGAATGCCAATATCGGCGCGGCGCGGGCGGCCTTTTTCCCGCGGATCACGCTCACCGGCCTGTTCGGAACGTCCAGCGCCGAACTGGGCGATCTGTTCGGTTCAGGCCAGCGCGCCTGGTCGTTTGCGCCCCAAATCACTCTGCCGATTTTTGATGGCGGCGCCAACCGTGCCAATCTCGATCTGGCCGAAACCCGCAAAGACATCGCCGTAGCCGCCTATGAACAGACCGTTCAATCGGCGTTTCGCGAGGTTTCGGATGCGTTGGCGGCCACGAATACCCTTCGCCGTGAAGAAGAGGCGCGTCGGGCGCGGACCGAAACCAGCACCTGGGCCTTGTATTTGGCCGAACAGCGCTACCGGGCGGGTCTTGACGACCATCTGCGCTATCTTGACGCCCAGCGCGACGATTTCGCCAATCAGGTCGCCTTGATCGAAACCGCCACCGAACGCCAGATCGCGCTGGCGACCTTGTTCAAGACCCTGGGCGGCGGATGGGTGAAGGAGGCCGGGCGGAACTAGAGTATGTCGATTCATTTACGCTTTACGGCGTTGGGGGGCTCCGCCCCGACTTCCGCAAAGGGGCAAGGCCCCTTTGCAATCCCTTTCACGGAAGGGCTTCCGATTTGTCCTCCGTAGCCTAAGGAACGGGCTTCTCAAGGGCGTTGCCCTTCTAGTGGGGGGTGGGGCGAAGCCCCAATAACGCCGCAGGCGATCCTTCCGTGAACCGGACGGACTCGCGTCAGCCGGCGAGCCAGCCGCAGACCAGCACCGCGACGGCGACGGCGGCAATATCGGCCAGGATTCCGGCTAACAGAGCATGGCGGATTCGTTTGACGCCGACGGCTCCGAAATAGACCGCGAGCACATAAAAGGTGGTTTCGCTTGAGGCATAGATGGTGCTGAGCAGCGTGCCCAGATAGCTGTCGGGCCCGATGGCCGGGTCTTGCAGCAGGGAAGCCAGATAACCGAACGAGGCCGATCCGGACAGGCTGCGCATGACCGCCATCGTCAGCGCCTCGGGCGGCAGGCCGAACGTGCCGGTGATCGCCCCGAGCGGCGCGATCAGAAGCTCCATCGCGCCAGAAGCGCGGAACATCGCCACCGCCGCTAAGATCGCGATCAGATAAGGGATGATGCGAAAGGCTAAGGTGATGCCATCCTTGGCCCCTTCGACGAACGCCTCATAGACCGGTACGCGGCGCGCCACGCCGAACGTCAGGATGCCCAGGATCATGGTGGGAATGATCCAGGGCGACAGGGTGCGTCCCCAGATCAGCATCGCAGGCAGGACCGAGGCGAGCGCCAGGAACGCCAGCAGGGACGCCCATCGCGCCGGCGGCGGACCGGGGGGCGCGCACGGCTCGTCCGCCGGCTCATCCATGGGCGGCGGGGCGGAGGCTTCCTCTTGCGCCAGATCCGGCGCTCCCGGCGGGAACCAGCGGGCGGCCAGTTTGGCGGTCAGGATGGCGATCAGGGTCGATCCCAGCGTGGCGATCAACGTGGTGGGGATGACCGCACCCGGATCGTGCGATCCCAGGCTGGCGCGCAACGCCATGACATGGGTGGGCAGCAGCGTCACATTGGCGGTGTTGATGGCCAGGAACAGCACCATGGAATCGGTGGCCGTCCCCCGGATGGGGTTCAGCCGGTCCAGCTCCTGCATGGCGCGGACGCCGAACGGTGTGGCGGCGTTGGACAGTCCCAGCATATTGGCGGCGACGTTCATCACCATGGCCCCCATGGCCGGGTGGTCGGCGGGCACGTCGGGAAACAGCCGCACCATCAGCGGGCGCAGCAGCCTTGCCAGGAGGTTCAGCAAACCGGCCCGTTCCGCGATCTTCATCAGCCCCAGGAACAGGGCCATGGTGCCGATCAATCCGATGCCCAGCGTCACCGCGCCGGTCGCAGCATCCAGGGCGGACAGGCCCAGCGTGTCCATCGGCGTCGGGCCATCTCCCGGCGGGGCGGCGATCTGACGCCAGGCGGCGACGGCGAACGCCAGGGCGACGATGGCGAAAAAGACGATGTTCACCCGACTTCCGATCCCATGCGCGTGGCGGATGATCGAGAAAGCCACAGGCGGACCCTCTCCGCAAGGCTCTTGGGGCGGCCAAGGCTTGACAGGAAGGGGGGACGCGGGCTTCCTTGTCGGCGAAACGCCAACGATACGGGGGGAGCGTCAAAAAATGTCGCGCGCAGTCATGTTTCCGGGCCAGGGATCCCAGGCCGTAGGTATGGGCCATGATCTCGCCCAGGCTTTCGCATCGGCCCGCGAACTGTTCGAGGAGGTCGATGACGCGCTGGGTCAGCATCTGTCCCAACTGATGTGGGAAGGCCCGATCGAGACCCTGACCCTGACCGAGAACGCTCAACCGGCCCTGATGGCGGCCAGCATGGCCGTCGTGCGCGTGCTGGAAAAGGAGGGCGGCTGGCGGATCGCGGACAAGGCGGCTTTCGTGGCCGGCCATTCCCTGGGCGAATATTCGGCTCTGGCGGCGGCGGGCGCGTTTACCGTCCGCGACGCGGCCCGGCTTTTGAAGATCAGGGGCCAGGCCATGCAGAAGGCGGTGCCGGTGGGCGCCGGCGGCATGGTGGCGCTGGTCGGCGCGGATCTTGAGCTGGCGCGGGCGATCGCGGCCCTGGCAGCCGGCGATTCGGTATGCCAGGCGGCCAATGACAATGGCGGCGGCCAGGTGGTCTTGAGCGGGTCGAAGGAAGCCCTCGATCGGGCGATCGTCCTGGCCCAGGAAAAAGGCGTCAAGCGCGCTTTGCCGCTGCCGGTGTCCGCGCCGTTCCATTCGTCGCTGATGCAGCCGGCGGCCAAGGTCATGGAGGCGGCGCTGGCCGAGGTGACCATCAATCCGCCGGTCGTGCCGGTGGTGGCCAATGTCACCGCTTCGGCCCAAACCGAGCCGCACGAGATTCGCCGTCTTCTGGTCGAACAGGTCACCGGCACGGTGCGTTGGCGCGAAAGCGTTCTGTTCATGAAGGAAGCGGGCGTGGATTCCATGGTCGAAATGGGCGCGGGCAAGGTCTTGTCGGGGCTGGTCAAGCGCATCGACAAGGGAATTGACGCCCTGTCCTTGCAGACTCCCGCCGACGTCGAAGCCTTTCTGAAGGGCTGAGGCCGTTTTTTCGACCGCAGGGTTTAGGAGATAAGACCATCATGTTCGATCTTTCCCACCGTACGGCGCTGGTTACCGGCGCGTCTGGCGGCATCGGCGGGGCCATCGCCCGCATGCTTCACGCCCAGGGCGCGACCGTGGCGCTGTCCGGAACCCGCCGCGAGGCTCTGGACGCGCTGGCCGCCGAACTGGGCGGGGACCGGGTGGTGGTGATTCCCGCCAATCTGGCCGATGCCCAAGATGTCGAGCGTCTGGCTAAGGATGCGGAAGCGGCGCTGTCGCGCATCGATATCCTGGTCAACAATGCCGGCCTGACCCGGGACGGGCTGATCCTGCGGATGAAGGACGAGGATTGGCAGTCGGTCATCGACGTCAATCTGTCGGCGGCCTTCCGCCTGTCGCGCGCTGCGGTGCGGGGGATGATGAAACGCCGCATCGGGCGCATCATCAACATCACCTCGATCGTGGGTGTGACCGGCAATGCCGGCCAGGTGAACTATTCGGCCTCCAAGGCCGGGTTGATCGGGTTGACCAAATCGCTGGCCCAGGAAGTGGCGTCGCGCGGGATCACCGTCAACGCCATCGCGCCCGGCTTCATCGCCTCGGCGATGACCGACGCCTTGTCCGATGCGCAAAAACAGTCCTTGTTGGGCTCGATTCCCGCCGGGCGCATGGGCGATGTCCGGGATGTCGCCAGCGCCGCCCTGTTCCTGGCTAGCGACGAAGCGGCCTATGTCACCGGTCAGACCTTGCATGTCAATGGCGGTATGGCGATGATATAAAAAAGCGTCTTTACCTTATTTTTCAGGCGATGGCTTGATCTGGTAAAGGCTGGAAAAGTATGATAGGAAGCATCTCTTTTTGGCGGACGGGGAAGACGACTAACCTCGATCGTACCGTTTCGCGTTCCTATTGTGAAGTTTTCTCAAGGGGTTAGCAGTATGTCTGATGTCGCCGAGCGCGTTAAGAAGATCGTTATCGAACATCTGGGCGTGGAAGAGGCCAAGGTCACCGACACGGCCAGCTTTATCGACGATTTGGGTGCCGACAGCTTGGATACGGTCGAGCTGGTGATGGCTTTCGAAGAAGAATTCGGCTGCGAGATCCCCGATGACGCGGCAGAAAAGATCCTGACCGTGAAGGATGCTATCGACTATATCACGTCGAAGCAGTGACAGCGGCGCTGGTGATCCCGCCGGTTTTGCCGGCGGTGTTCCGCCAGTCTTGAGTTTCTGGATCAACCAGACGAATTGGTAGCGCATGAGACGAGTTGTCGTCACGGGCCTGGGGCTTATCACGCCGTTGGGCGTCGGCGTCGGGCTGAACTGGGATCGCCTGATCAAGGGTGAGTCCGGAATCAGCGCCATCCGGCATTTTGAAGCTGCGGATTTGGCCGCCAGGGTCGCAGGACAAGTGCCTAGGGGCGATGAACTCGGGGCCTTTGATCCCGATACCATCGTGTCCGCCAAGGACCGCCGCCGGATGGACGAGTTCATCGTCTATGCCATGGCCGCAGCGGCCGAGGCTGTGGCCGATTCAGGCTGGACCCCGACGGAAGAGGAAGACCGCGAACGCACCGGCGTGATGATCGGTTCCGGGATCGGCGGCTTGCCGTCGATCTCGAACGGTGCGCTGACGCTTCAGGCATCCGGGCCGCGCAAAATTTCGCCCTTCTTCATCCCCGCCAGCCTGATCAATCTCGCCTCGGGCCATGTCTCGATCCGCTACGGCTTCAAAGGACCGAACCACGCGGTGGTCACGGCCTGCTCGACCGGCGCTCACGCCATCGGCGACGCTGCGCGGCTGATCATGTGGGATGACGCCGACGTCATGGTGGCGGGTGGAACGGAAGCTGCCGTTTGCCGTTTGGGTCTGGCGGGCTTTGCTGCCGCCAAGGCCTTGTCCACGAACTTCAACGATACGCCTGAAAAGGCGTCGCGTCCCTGGGACCAGGCGCGCGACGGCTTCGTCATGGGCGAAGGCGCCGGCGTGGTCGTGCTGGAAGAGCTGGAGCACGCCAAGGCGCGCGGCGCCACCATCTATGCCGAAATCATCGGCTATGGCATGTCGGGCGACGCCTATCACATCACCGCCCCGGCCGAGAACGGCAATGGCGGATTCCGGTCGATGCGCGCCGCCATCAAGCGGGCGGGCATCGCGCTCGAGGATGTGGACTATATCAACGCCCATGGCACCTCGACCCCGCTTGGCGACGAGATCGAACTGGGCGCGGTGAAGCGGCTGTTCGGCGATCATGCCTACAAGCTGTCGATGTCTTCGACCAAATCCGCGATCGGCCACCTTCTGGGGGCCGCCGGCAGCGTCGAGGCGATCTATTCGATTCTGGCGATTCGCGACGGCGTCGTTCCGCCGACATTGAACCTCGAGAATCCCTCGCCGTCCTGCGACATCGATCTGGTTCCGCTCAAGGCGAAAGAGCGCAAGGTCAAGGTGGCCTTGAGTAATTCCTTCGGTTTCGGCGGCACCAACGCATCGTTGATTTTCAGGGCCGTCTGACGGCAACGAGATGAGGACGTGGTTGATCCGCTTTGCTGTCGTGCTGGCTTTGGCCGGCGCGATCGCGGGCGGAACCCTCCTTCAGGTCTATTCCCAACTCGATTCCCAAGGTCCGTCCGAAGAGGCGGTCACGCTCGTTATCGCCAAGGGGACGGGCGTCCGGATCATTGCGCGGCAGCTTGAAGACGCGGGCGTCATTACCAGCGTCTGGCGATTCCTGATCGCGGACCGGCTGACCGGCGGCGGGCCGCTTCTGGCAGGTGAATACACCTTTCCAGCGAAAGTCAGCCTGTCCATGGTGTTGGACATCATCCGCAGCGGCCGGGTGGTGACCCATCGTTTCACCCTGCCCGAAGGGTGGACCGTATCCAGGCTGGTGCGCGAATTGAAGGAGATCGATACCCTGACCGGCGATATCGGTCCGATCCCCGAAGAAGGCAGCCTGTTGCCGCAGACCTATTTCTATGTCCGGGGCGATCGCCGCGACGCGCTGATCGAGCGGATGAAGAACAATATGGACGAGGTGTTGGAATCCTTGTGGCGTGCGCGCCAACCCGGCCTGGCGCTGAAGAATGCCCGGGAAGCGGTGATTCTGGCCTCGATCGTTGAAAAGGAAACGTCGCGGGATGATGAGCGGCCCCATGTCGCGGCGGTGTTCTTGAATCGGCTCTCTTTGGGCATGCGGCTGCAATCCGATCCCACCACCATCTACGCCTTAAGCGATGGCGACGGCGTCCTGGACAGGCCGCTCAAACGATCCGATCTGACGCTGGATCACCCCTATAACACCTATGTCGCCAAGGGCTTGCCGCCGGCGCCGATCTGCAATCCCGGACGGGCCAGTATGGCGGCGGTCTTGAATCCGCTGTCCAGCAAGAATCTTTATTTCGTCGCCGATGGTTCGGGCGGACATTTTTTCTCCGGCAATCTGGACGAACATAATCGGAACGTGCAAAAACTGCGCAAACGGAACAACGGTTCGCGCTGACGTCGCCATTTGTGATTTTGTTCGTCCTGCGAGAGGTGAAAAGCAGGGGGAGCCATTGCCGGGTGCGGGGAAGGCGTGTAGAAATAAAAAGCTCTTCATCCCCGGATTGGGTTGAGGGCGCGCTGACCGTGACGATCGGTCGATCATCAAGCTCCGAGCGTTTGGATCGTGGCCACCGGAATG
>JAYFRE010000046.1:0-40378 GCA_034926235.1 Rhodospirillaceae bacterium | reverse complement strand
TTTTAATAAGGCCCGCGCCCCAGACTGGGTAAGGAAGAGGAAACATGGCCGAACCGGATCTCACCCCCTTCGCCTTGAGCAGAATCTATGCCGAGGGCTGGAATGCCGGCCGGGGCACAGGGCTTGATCTGCCCGAGGACGATCTCGACCGGCTGGCCGAACGCGACAATCCCCATGACGCCCCGGCTGCCCGCGAACGCTGGACGCAAGGGTTCAAGGACGGCGTGCGCCGGAACGGCGCGCCGGATCAGAAGCGGCGTAAAGACACGCGATTTTAAACGGCCGGAACGCCGCCTTTCCCGTTAGGGAGAAGGCGGCGTTCCGCTGCGGTTTTTCCGCCCCGGATCAAGCCGGGCCGGACAGAGACGTCTTTTAGAAAATCCCACTCCACCGGTAATCGGTTTTGAGCGTTACCGCATCTCCTTCAGCGTTTCCGCCGCCGCCTTGAGCGTGAAGTCGATATCGTCACGCGTATGGGCGAAGGAAATGAAGAGATTTTCGTACGCGCCGGGATGGAAGAGGACGCCCCGCTTCAACATGCCTTCAAACCAGTGACGGAAAGCGTTGTGATCGGCATGGCGCACCGCGTCGCGGTAATTGCGGATCGGCTGGTCGGCGAACCAGATCTGGAAGACCGGGCCGAGACCGACGACATGGGCGGGTATTTTCAGATCATGAACGATCCGCTCCAACCCCTCGCGGAGGCGATCGGAAACATCGTAGAGATGCTCGTACATTCCGGGCTTGGCGAGTTCGTCCAGGGCGGCGTTCGCAGCCGACACGGCGATGCCGTTGGCATTATAGGTGCCGGCGATCGAGACCTTGCCTTCGGCCACGAGATGCATGATGTCGCGCCGTCCGCCCATCGCCGCCACCGGAAAGCCGCCGCCTAGACCCTTGGCGAAGACGGACAGGTCCGGCTTGATGCCGTAATGGCCCTGAGCCCCGGCGAGCGAGATGCGGAAGCCGGTAATGACCTCGTCGAAAATCAGAAGAACGCCGTGCTTCGGCGTCAGGTCGCGCATCGCTTCCAGATAGCCGGGCTCGGGCAGGATGCAGCCGGTGTTGCACATGACGGGCTCGGTAAGGACCGCGGCGATATCCTTGCCGTCACGCTCCAGCGTCTGGCGCAGAACGTCGATGTTGTTCCAGGGCAGGATGATCAGCGACTGGTCGATGCCGCCGGGCATGCCCGGTCCCTGAGGCACCGGACGCGGCGACAGCTCAGGCCCGGCGATCTCGGGATTGGGATGCTTGCTCCAGTAAACGCCGTCGGAGAAGCCGTGATACATGCCTTCAAACCGGATGATCTTCTTGCGGCCGGTGAAGGCGCGTGCAAGGCGAACCGTATAAAGAACGGCCTCTGTGCCGGTGTTGCACAGGCGGACCTGCTCGACGCTGGGGATCGCGGTGACGATCTTGCGGGCGAGATTCAGTTCTTCCGCAGCGGGAAGCGCAAAGACGGTGCCGCGCTGTTCGATGAAATCGACGACCGCCTGGGTGACTTTCGGCGGACGGTGGCCGAGCAGCATCGGGCCGAGGCCGAGCAGATAATCGACATAATCATTGCCGTCGACATCGGTCAGATGAGACCCGGTGCCCCGATCGACGAACAGGGGATAGGGGTCCCAGCCGGACCATGTCGCCCGCGCCGTCGAATTGACGCCACCGGGGATCAGTTCCAACGCTTGCTTGAAGAGGGCGGCGCTCTTCGCGGTGGATTGCGGATTGCTGTAAGTCAATGTCATGATGCCTTGTTCTTTCGTGACGAACGATTGACAAGCTAAGGGCCCGCCCAAAGCCGGGAACCATTCGACAGATCCATTAGCAGGAAGCATTCCACAAAGCGCGCAAGGCGCTCCACAGGGGCGGATTCCCGCCGTTAATCGTTTGAAATAAAATGACAAAAACTCTACAAGGGCGCGGACGGACCTCGCTGACGGGGCTGTTTCACCGCCGCAGCTTACCCGTAATTCGGGGGAAGCTACAAAATTTGTAGGTATGAAGCTCCGTATTTCGTCCGGATTCCGGCCTGAAACGGGCGTTCCGGAAGGATTTTGCTATGGCACATGAATTGCTTGCCCAATGCGTGATATGATCAACCAACTACAAATATTCATCGATTTCGATGGAACCATCTCTCTGACCGACACGACGGACCTTCTGCTGGAACGGTTCGCCGAATCCGATTGGGAGGCGGTTGAGGCCGAATGGCTGGCCGGCCGCATCGGTTCCCGCGAATGCATGGCCAGACAGATCGCGTTGCTGCGGGTGTCGCCGTCGGCGCTTAATGATTTCATCGCGTCCATCGGGATCGATCAGGCTTTCGCTCCCTTTGTCGATCTGTGCCAGAAGGCTGGCGCCGAGGTTGCGGTTCTTTCCGACGGGCTCGACCATGTCGTTGGCGAGGTCCTGCGCGGCGCCGGTCTGTCGCTGCCGATTTTCGCCAATCGTCTTGAATTCAAGGGCGATGATCGCTGGGCTCTGTCGTTCCCCTATTCCAAGGCAGGATGTGCGAGCGGTGCGGGCACCTGCAAATGCGCGATGATCGACTGGCGGGGCATTCCGCCGCGCGCCATGGAGACGGTCCTGATCGGTGATGGCCGTTCCGATTTTTGCGGAGCCGGGCGGGCGGATCATGTCTTCGCCAAAGCGAAGCTTGTGCAGCATTGCAGGGAAACGAACATTCCGCATACGGCGTTTTCGAATTTTTCCGACCTGACTCCGGTCATGGCCGATTGGCTGGAGCGCCGCCGCCTGGATTTGCCGGCTGCCAAAGCCGATGCCCTTCATGCCTGAGAGTGATGCTGGGGCCCCGTGTTTGGTGGTCGATCTCGATGGCTCGCTTGCGCATCAGCAAGCGCTTGGCGAGTGGATCGCCCAGGGGAAAGCACAGCGGATCGAAGCCGGGGATTTGGCCGCAAAGCTGCGTATCGTCGCCAGCCGCAAGGCGGTGGCCGAGCTTGACGCGCGGCTGGACGCCGTCTGGCCGCGTACCGAACCGCCTCTGATCTTTTACGGCTCCGGCGATTTTCATCACCTGGCCGCGCGTTTTATCGCGCGGGTGCAAGAGCCGATGATCGTCCTTCATTTCGACAATCATCCCGACTGGGTGACATTTCCGAAGACGCTGAATTGCGGCGGCTGGGTCACCTACGCGCTGGAACAGGGTCCCGTGACGAAGATCGTGACGATCGGGCCGGCGAGCGAGGATTTCATCCGGCCGGAGCTGAAATTCGCCAACCTGGCGGCCTTGCGCGAGGGGGCGCTGGAGATGCATCCCTGGCGGGCTGCGCCATCGCGTTTATGGGGCCGGCCGGTCAATGGGCCTGGCTGTGAAACCATCGACGGGCATATCGTCTGGCGCGAGCTTGCGGCGGGTGATTTTGACGGTTTTCTGGATGAGCTGGACGGGCGTCTGGCGCCTTTGCCGCTCTGGGTCACGCTTGACAAGGATGTTTTGAATCCGAATGACGCAACAACGAATTGGGATCAAGGCGGCATGAGTCTCGATCTTGTCTTTCAGGCGATCCGGCGGCTGTCGCGCAGCCGGCGTCTTCTCGGCATGGATGTCTGCGGCGATTATTCAAAGCCGAGATACAGCGACCCGTTCCGCTATTTTCTTTCGGTGACCGATCATCCGGCGCTGGCCGAGCCCGACGCGGCGGCGCTTGCCATCAATGACCGCACCAACCGCCGGATTCTGGACGCGTTCGGAGGGTTCGTTTCATGACCTCCGATCACAGCATCCTTTTCGAAGGCAAAGGGCCTGTCGGTGTTCTGCTGATTCATGGTTTGGGCGGCACCCCCATCGAAATGAAATCGCTGGGCCGCGCCCTCTACGATGCCGGGGCCAATGTCTATTGCTGTCAGCTTGCCGGTCATTGCGGCACCGAGGAGGACATCAAGAAGACCGGCTGGAAGGACTGGTATGCGAGCGCCGAGGCCGGCATCGCCGTTCTGGAACGGTCGAGCGAGCACATCGTCGTGGGCGGCCTGTCGATGGGCGGGTGCGTCGCCGCCGAACTGGCCGCGCATCATCCGACCCGCGTTGACGGCTTGATCATGCTGGCGCCGACGCTGAAATATGACGGCTGGTCGATGCCCCGCTACAGCTTCCTGCTCAAGATTCTGATCAATACGCCGTTCGGCCAGCGGTTCCGGTTCATCGAGCAGGACCCCTATGGCGTGAAGGACGAGCGCACGAGGCGGCTGGTGGTAAAGGCGATGCACAGCGCCGACAGCAGCAATGCGGGCCTGCTGGCGACGCCGTCCCAGGCGCTTCAGCAGATGTGGGCGCTGAATGCCGATCTGAAAAAGCGTTTGGGGTCGATTCGCCAGCCGACGCTGATCATCCATTCGCGCGAGGATGACGTCGCCAGCCTCGGCAATGCGGTTTATCTCCAGAAACATCTGGGCGGGCTTGTGCGCACGCTGGTTCTGGACGACAGCTATCACTTGGTCACGCTTGACCGCCAGCGTCATATCGTTGCCGAGGAAGCGGCGCATTTCGTTTCGAGTTTCGCCCGCAAGGCCGAAGAAAAACCGCAAAAGGGGGGAGCGCTCGGACAGAACCGAGGGGCGGCGCATGCGCGATGAGACGATGGGCTGCATCACGGCGCAGGCCGCGCCGGAATCTCTGACCGGCGAACTCATCAAAGGGTTTTCGGACTTAAGTCCTGCCGAACGCGCCGCTCTTTCGGGGGCTTGCGTCGAAAATGCGGACTATCTGGCGCTTTGCGAAGACGGCGCGCCGGGCAATATGACGCTGGGGGCCGTGGTCGTGCGGCGCGGCGGCGAGATCATTCTGGCCGTACCGGTGCTGTGCCTTTCCTACCGTCTCGATACGCCCTTGCAAGGGCGGTTTGACCGTTTCGGCCAATGGTTGCGCCGCCTTGCGCCGTCGCTGGTCGAATGGCGTCTGTTTTGCGTCGGGTCCCCCTTTACGGAGAATTGCCCGCTGCTGTTCCGGGGCGAGCTGTCGCGTACGGAACGTCACGACGCCTTCCGTGCGCTGATGGCCGCCGTGGAGAAGGCCGCCATTGCGGCGAAGGCGTCGCTGACCGCTTTTAAGGATCTGGCCGAGGATGAGCGCAAGGAATTCGGCGCGTTGCTCACGGATGGCCGGTATAACGCGATCCGCAGCCTGCCGACGGCGGTTCTGGACCTGTCCAAGCTTGCGCCGGAAGGCGGGCAGGATGCCTATTTTTCGTCCCTGTCGCGCACGACGCGCAAGGATATCAAGCGCAAGCTGAAAAGCCGGGATGTTTTGCGGATCGAGCATCGTAAGCGCATCGACGATATCGCCCAGGATATCACGGCGCTTTATCAATCGACGCAGGCCAACAGTGAAGTGCGCTATGGCGATTTCGAGGAATTGCCGCAGGGTTATTTTCAATCTGTTTCTTGTCTTGGTCCGGACAGGGTGCATTATATACTCTACTGGGTGGGTGAACATCTGGCGGCTTTTAACCTCTTGTTCCTGGAAAAAGACCGCGTCATCGACAAGTTCCTTGGCATGCGTTACCCGCTGGCCCGCCATCACAACATCTATGCGGTGAGCTGGATGGAGAATGTCGATTTCACCTTGAAGACCGGACGCTTGAGCCTGCAAAGCGGCCAGACCGCCTATGCGTCCAAGCTTCGTTTCAAAAGCGAGTTGCAACCGCTGACGATCTATGCGCGCCATCGGAACGCCTTCGTCAATCGCCTGATCTACGCCGCTGCGGATCTTGCCGCCTTCGACCGCTGGGACCCCGATCTCCGCGGCCTGCGCAAGAAGGCCGGAAAGCGGGGAGGCGTTCATTCTCAATGAAGCTTGCTCACGGGTCCTTCGTTCTGCCTGGATTCGGTTGGTTGGCGTCGTTGCCGATGCGGGGAAGGCTGATGATCGCCTTTCTCTCCGTCAGTGTTCTTTCGGTTCTGGTCGCGAGTTTCATCGCGGCGCGTTCGGTCACCGATCTTTACGAGCAGCAGTTGGAGCAATGGCTCGTTGACGCGGCGCAATTCGCCTCGCTCTCAATCAGCGGCGAGGAGATGGAGTCCTCGCGGGTCGCCGGTATTCTGGCGATGGCGTTGCAAAACCAGCCTTGTCCTTTCTCGCCGGATGCGCTTGGACCCGCCCAGGACATATTGGGATCCGCCGGCTATGATGTCGTCGTCGTTTATGACGAAAATGGAACCGTGCTGTATCGCGATGGCCAGTTCGACGACACCGACTGGCTGCCCTACCGCGATACCGGCACGATCTATCCGATCCGGGTGGGCGGGCAGCCGAATCTCTTGATCGGTGGCTCGAAGAGCTTCTCCTGCCACGGGAAAACCGCCCATATTCTTGTGGGCGATGTGCTGACGGCCAATCTTCTCGATCTTGCCGGCCCCAAAACCAATTTTTCCATGACGGCTTTCGGGATAAGCGGATCAAAGCCCGTCCGGCTGATGGGCAGCGTTTCGGGCAGTGCGCATGCCGTTCCCAAAAGGGGTATTTCCGAACTGCTGGCGGGAAAGGACACGGTTTCGATCCATGATCGGAACGGCAACATTTCGTCGCGCGGCATGTCCGCACTCCGCAATGATTCGGGCGAGCTGATCGGAATCGTCCTGTCGCAGCTCAATGGCGAGCTTACTTTGTCCGCGCCGCGGATTCTTCCGCTCTTTCTTTCCTTGTGCCTGACAGCCGGTTTCGCCTCGCTTGCCGTTGCGATGATCGTGTTCTCGTGGTTTTCACGGCCGATGCGGCGTTTGACCGAAGGGCTTCGTGAGGTTGCCGAAGGCGACTACCGGGTGCGCATTCCGCCCGGCGGCGGCCAGGAGCTGGACGAGATGGCGGCCGGCTTCAACTCGATGGCGGAGCAGCTTGAACGGTTGCGCGGCATGGAGTTGCAGATGCGGCGCAGCGAGCAGTTGGCGGCTCTTGGCGAGGCGGCGGCGGTTATGGCCCACGAGATCCGCAATCCTTTGGGCATCATCAAGACTTCTAGTCAGACCGTGCGCATGAAGGAGAAGCTCGATCCCTCCCGGGACCGGCTGATCGGCTTCATTCTGGAAGAGGTCGATCGGATCGACGCCCTCGTTCAGGAACTTCTGGATTATGTGCGTCCCGGCGACATGCTGCAGGAGACGATCGATCTGCATGAGGATGTCGTTGCCAGGGTGATCGAGTTCGCAAAGCCGGAGCTTGATCGCCGCCACATCACCAGCGCCGTCTCCGGCCCGTCATCGCCCGCGATCGTTCTGGGCGATTCCGGCAAGCTTTATCAGGCGCTTCTCAATATCCTGATCAATGCCATGGACGCGATGCCGAAGGGTGGCCGCATAACGATAGGAACGTCGATCGAGAATGGGTACGCCGTCGTTTGCACGGAAGATACCGGCATCGGTATTCCAAAAGAGTTGCAGCCACGCATTTTTGAACCGTTCGTGACCAACAAACCGCGGGGCACAGGACTTGGCCTTGCCAAGGCGCGGTCTACGGTCGAGCAGCATGGCGGGGATATCTCCTGTGAAAGCGAGGAAGGCGAGGGGACGATGATTCGTTTGCGCGTGCCCCTGGCGCCTGATGCCGCCGCTTCCGGGCCCGAGGAGAGCAAAGACGGGCCCCGCGACGATCAAGGGGGAGCATGATGGCGAGGATTCTTGTCGTGGACGATGAGGCGCGTCTGGCCGAAGTTGCCGCCGTTGCGCTCGAACAGCATGGCTTTGAGGCCGAAGCCGTCAGCCGGGTCGAACAGGCGGTCGAACGCTTGGACGAAGGCGGTATCGATCTTGTCCTGACCGATCTGCGCATGCCGGGCATGACCGGCGCCGAACTTCTCCAGTATGTGCGCAAGACCAGGGGCGATCTTCCGGTGATTATCATGACGGCTTATGCGTCGGTTCGCGATGCGGTCCAGCTTGTCAAGGAAGGCGCCTTCGACTACATCTCCAAGCCTTTCGAGATCGACGACGTCGTTGCCACGATCCAGCGCGCCTTGAAGCTGCGCGAGGTGGAGGCGGAAGCGTCTCGGCTGCGAGAGGAACTGGGTGTGCGCTATGATTTCAACGAGTTGATCGGCGAGAGTCCCAGCTTTCATGCGGCTCTGCGTCAGATCACCGAAGTCTGCGCCAGCCGGGCCACGGTGTTGTTGCAAGGCGAAAGCGGAACCGGCAAAGAGCTGGTCGCACGCGCCATCCATTTCAATTCGCCGCGAAGCCGCAAATCCTTTGTCGCGGTCAATTGCGCGGCGATCCCTGAGGCCCTGCTCGAAAGCGAATTGTTCGGCCATGTGAAAGGCGCTTTTACCGGCGCGATCACCAATAGAGAGGGGCGGTTCCAGGCGGCTGACGGCGGCACCTTGTTTCTGGACGAGATCGGCGACATGCCGATGGCGCTTCAAGCCAAGGTGTTGCGCGCGATTCAGGAACAGACCTTCGAGCCGGTCGGCGCGACGAAGAGCGTGCAGGTCGATGTGCGTTTCGTCGCCGCGACCCACAAGAATCTTCGCCAGGAGGCCCAAGACGGCAATTTCCGCGAAGACCTGTTCTATCGTCTGAATGTTTTTCCGATCCATATCCCGTCGCTGCGCGAGCGTCCCGGCGATGTCCCGCTTTTGGCGAACCATTTTCTGGCCCGCCAGACCCAGGATATGGGCAAACGCATCGAACGCTTTACGCCGGCAGCGCTTCGGGCCATGGAAGCCTATGACTGGCCCGGCAATATCCGCGAGTTGCAAAACTGCGTTGAACGGTCGGTGATCGTGGCCCATGGCTCTGAAATCGACGTGACGGATCTGCCGCCTTATATTTTCGATTCGCCACAGACGGTTCCTGGGAAACGGTCTGTTCCGCCCGATCTCGACGCCGAGCTTGAACGGCTGGAGCGGGATTTCATCACGGAGGCTTTGCGTGAAAATGGCGGCGTACAGGCCCGGGCCGCTGAACGGCTCGGGATCAGCGAACGCAGCTTCTGGCATCGAGTCAAGAAGCTGGGTATCACCATCAAACGCCATGTTGAGTAATCGAAATTGTCCAGCATCGTAATTGTCTTTTGGGTCCTGAACGTGCTTTGCGACACGTTCGGGCAACTTGCCTTCAAAGCCGCCGCCGTGGCGGAAGGGGACGGCCTCGCCCGTTGGCGCGCTATGGCATCGCGTCCGTGGCTGTGGCTCGGCATCGGTTTTTATATTGCCGAGTTCCTGATGTGGCTCGCCTTCCTGTCCTTCGTGCCGTTGTCGGAGGGCGTGCTGCTGGGCTCGATCAACATCGTCGTCGTGATGCTGGCCGGCCGGTTCTTCTTCAAGGAAAGTCTGACGCCCCTGCGGGTCTGCGGTATTTTGCTGATCGCCCTAGGGGTCGCCGTCGTGGGAATGGATTGATGCGCCGGTTTTACCTCATCGGATTTATCGTGCTCCTCGCCTTCGATACGCTGGCGCAGGTCAGCTTCAAATACACCGCCATGGCGGCGTTGCCGGTGTCAGCCGATCTTGGCTGGCTTGCCCGGATCTTCAGCCAGCCCTGGGTTTATTTCGCCATTCTCAGCTATCTTGGCGCCTTCTTCAGTTGGATGACTCTGCTGAAGCATGCGCCCATCGGTCCGGCCTTTGCGGCCTCGCATATGGAAGTGCTGACGGTGATGCTGATCGCCGTGCCATTGTTCGGCGATCATCTGAAACAGACGCATATCATCGGCGCGGCGCTGATTCTGGTCGGCATCGTCTGCCTGGCCTTCAGCGAGGGGGGCGAGGAGCCGAAAGCGAGTGCGACGAAGGCCCATGGCTAGAGTCCGGGAATTGCCGCCAACGGCCGGATTGCCGTTGACGCTTTCCGATCTTGTCGGAGGCGGCGGCGATTTTGAACGCCAAGCCGCCGCGTTCCTGGGCGTGGACGCCCTGCAGCTTGAATGTTCGGGAACGGCGGCCTTCATCGTGGCGCTGCGCACATTGCATCGCCGGACCGGTCGCCGCAAGGTGATCGTTCCCGCCTATACCTGCCCGTTGGTGGCGATCGCCGTCGCGCAATGCCGGCTGGATCTGGTGGTTTGCGACACCGAACCGGGTGGTTTCGGGCTGGATATCGGGCATCTTTCCCGTCTGGCCGATCGAGATACGCTTGCCATCGTCCCGACCCATCTTGGCGGACGGCAGGCGGAGCTGGGCGATATTTACGCCCTTGCCCGGCATGTCGGCGCGGCGGTCATCGAGGATGCCGCGCAATCCTTCGGCGCGACAAGCAACGGCCAGGCGCTTGGCATCCATGCCGACGCCACCTTCTACAGCTTTGCCGCTGGCAAGGGGCTGACCCTTTACGAGGGCGGCTTGCTGTTTACGCCGGATGAGGATTTGAGACGGGACATGCGGGCGCTCTCGCAAGCGACGATCCGGCCTGACCCGGCGATGGAGCGCCGGCGGTCCATCGAACTGGCCGCTTATGCGCTGCTCTATAATCCGACCGGCCTGGTTTTCGCCTATGGCCGTCCGTTGCGCCGGGGGCTTGCGGCGCATGCCGTCGAAGACGCCATCGGCGATCGTTTCCCGCTGGAAGCGCCGTTGCATACCGTCGGGGCCTGGCGGCGCGGGGTTGCCGCCAAGGCGTTGACCCGGCTACCGGCTTTTTTGCGGGAAACGGCGGAATGCGCAAAAGGGCGGCGGCAGAAACTTTTGTCGCTGCCGGGCATCGATGTGCTTGGCGACGCACCGGGAAATGACGGGACATGGCCGTTCCTGATGGTGCTGATGCCGGATCGGATAAGCCGGGACCGTGCGCTGGAGATGCTTTGGAAAAAGGGGCTCGGCGTCACGCGGCTGTTTGCCTATGCGCTGCCGGATTATGATTATCTGAAACCCATCGTGCCCAGGATCGAGATGCCGAATGCGCGCGACTTCGCCGACCGGCTGCTGACGGTGACCAACAGCCCGTTCATGACGGAGCCGGAATTCGATCTGGTTGCTTTGAAAATACAGGACGCGATTCGCGCGGGCTAACGCCAGCGACCGGCGCGTCCCCAGCCGGGCCTTGTGCCGGTTATCGTTTTGCTTTCATCCATCAGGTGATGGGGGTGGAAACGAATAGCTTCATTCCCACCCCCATATCACGGATTCATGTGCCGGGCGTGATGGCCCGGGCGAGCCTTCCTAGGCCTTCGCTGCCCGCAAGATCCGGGCGGCCTCGACCATGTGGGTCAGGGCGGGTACGACTTCGGCCCAGCCCCGGGTTTTAAGGCCGCAATCGGGATTGACCCACAGCCGCTCGGCCGGGATGCGGCGCATCGCCGCTTCCATCAGCGCCACCATCTGATCGGTGGCGGGGATGTTGGGCGAATGGATGTCATAGACGCCGGGTCCGATCTCGTTCGGATAGTGGAAATCGACGAAGGCGTCCAAAAGCTCCATGTCCGAGCGCGAGGTTTCGATCGTCACTACATCCGCATCCATGGCAGCGACCGAGGCGATGATGTCGTTGAACTCGGAATAGCACATATGGGTGTTGATCTGGGTGTCGTCGGCGACACCCGAAGCGGTGACGCGGAACGCCCGGACCGTCCAATCCAGATAATGATCCCAATCGCCCCGGCGCAGGGGCAGGCCCTCGCGGAACGCGGCTTCGTCGATCTGGATGATGCGGATGCCGGCCTCCTCAAGGTCCTGCACTTCGTTGCGCAGGGCCAGGGCCAGTTGCAGGCAGGTTGCCGAACGGGGCTGATCGTCGCGGACAAAGGACCAGTTCAGCACCGTGATCGGGCCGGTCAGCATGCCCTTCATCGGCTTTTCTGTCAGCGATTGGGCGTAGGCGGCCCAGGCGACGGTCATCGGGCGGGGCCGTTCGATGTCGCCATAGATGATCGGCGGCTTGACGCAGCGCGACCCGTAGGATTGGACCCAGCCGGCCTTGGTGAAGGTGAATCCGTCCAGCTGTTCGCCGAAATATTCCACCATGTCGTTGCGTTCGGGTTCGCCATGGACGAGGACGTCGAGACCGATTTCCTCCTGCTGGGCGACCACGGCGGCGATTTCTTCTTGCATGCGCTGGATATAGTGCGCTTCGGTCAGTCGTCCGGCCTTGAACGCCTGGCGGGCGGCGCGAATCTCGCCGGTCTGCGGGAAGGAGCCGATGGTGGTGGTGGGGAAGGCGGGCAGCTTCAGCCAC
This sequence comes from Rhodospirillaceae bacterium, assembly GCA_034926235.1. Classification (GTDB taxonomy): domain Bacteria; phylum Pseudomonadota; class Alphaproteobacteria; order Rhodospirillales; family Magnetospirillaceae; genus JAYFRE01. The sequence continues at coordinate 28,258 of JAYFRE010000046.1, read as the reverse complement.
GCCTTCTGGCGGGCGGCGCGGTCGGCATAAGGAGAGGCGCGGCGGGTCATCGCCTCGGTCACGGCCTTGACGCGGGCTTCGACCTGGGGCTTGTGGATGCGCGGCGAGGCGGCGCGTCCGGCGACGGCCCGGCGTGCGGCGTCCAACGCCCCGGCCACCGATTCCGGCCCCTGATCCAGGGCCGATTTCAGGGTCTTGATCTCGTCCAGCTTCTGTACGGCAAAAGACAGCCAGGACCGCAATTCTTCATCCAGGGCGGTTTCGGCGGCCAGATCGACCGGCACATGCAAGAGCGAGCAGGAGGCGGACAGCCACAGGCGTTCACCCAGCACGGTCTTCAAGGCGGCAAGCCGGCCCAAGGCCGCGTCCAGATCGGTGCGCCAGATGTTGCGGCCATCGACGACGCCGGCGGAGAGCACCTTGGGCGCGGGCAGGCGGGCAGCCAGCTTTTCCAACTCGTTCCCGCCGCGCAGACCGTCCAGATGCAGCCCGTCCACCGGCAAGGCGGCGGCGCGGTCCAGCATGTCTTCCAGCCGGCCGAAATAGGTGGCGAGCAGAATCTTGACGCCCTGGCCGCTCAAAGCGGCATAGGCGCGGTCATAGGCATCTTTCCAGGCGCCGGGCAGGTCCAGCGCCAGGACCGGTTCGTCGATCTGCACCCATTCCACGCCCAGTCCGGCCAGCCGGCCGAGAATCTGGCGATAGACCGGCAGCAGTCCGTCCAGCAGCGTTAACCTATCCAGCCCCGAATCCTTGGCCTTGCCCAGACGCAGCCAGGACAAAGGCCCTAGGATTCGCGCCTTGACCTTGTAGCCCAGCGCCAGGGCTTCCTCGGTCTCCGCGAACAGCTTGTCCGAAGACAGGCGGAAGCTTTGTCCCCGGTGCAGTTCCGGCACGATGTAGTGATAGTTGGTGTCGAACCATTTGGTCATCTCGCACGCTGCCGCAGGCTTGCCGGTCGGCGCGCGGCCGCGGCCCATGCGGAACATGGTGTCGAGATCGACCGTCTCGCCCTGATGCTCGAAACGGGGCGGCACCGCGCCCAGCAGCACCGAAAGATCGAGCACATGATCATAGAAGGAGAAATCGCCGACGGTGACGTAATCCAGCCCGGCCTTGGCCTGCAAGGCCCAGGCTTCGGCGCGGCGTTCGCGCGCGGCTTGTTCCAGGCCGTTCCGGTCGATCTCGCCCGCCCAATAGCGTTCGACGGCGAATTTGAGCTCGCGCCTGGGGCCGATACGGGGGAAACCCAGGATGTGGCTGATAGTCATCGGATCGGTCCTGCTTTCAGAAAAAGTGGAAATCAAACAGGCAAAGATGCTATGTCCGAGCATATATTGAGACAACATCATTATATTAATGAAAATTATGAATCTTATTCATGATATGGCCGGATGGATCGTCGCACTATGACCCTGGATATCCGCCATCTTCGCGCCATCGGCGCCATCGATGAGACCGGCAGTTTGAGCCGGGCCGCCGATCGGCTGAATCTGACCCAATCGGCCTTGTCTCATCAGATCAAGGGGTTGGAACAGGTCTTGGGCCTGACATTGTTCCTGCGCAGCAGCAAGCCTTTGCGGCTGACGGTGGCAGGGCGCAAGGTGCTGGCCTTTGCCCAGCGCATCCTGCCGGAATTCCAGAATATGGAAGAGGAGTTGAAGCGTCTGGCGGGGGGCGAAACCGGACGCCTGTTCATCGCCATCGAATGCCATGCCTGCTTTGAATGGCTGCTGCCGGTGCTGGAAAGCTTCCGCCGCCGCTGGCCGGAAATCGATGTGGATATCCGTCTGGGGGCCAGCTTTGATGCTCTGCCGGCTTTGCAACGGGGCGAGATCGATCTGGTCGTGTCCTCGGACCCCGATCAGCGCGCGGGCGTGGCGTTCGAGCCTCTGTTCGATTACGAAGCGCTGCTGATTACGGCCCCCACCCATCCTTTGGCATCGCGGCCCTATATCCTGCCCGCCGATCTGGCCCCGGAAACGCTGATTACCTATCCGGTCGAACGCAGCCGGCTGGATGTGTTCAGCCAGTTCCTGCATCCGGCGGGGGTCGAGCCGGCGGCGGTGCGTCAGGTCGAGCTGACGGCGGTGATTCTGCTGCTGGTGGCCAGCGGGCGCGGCGTTTCGGTGTTGCCCGATTGGGTCATCCGCGAAACGGCGCGTGAGCATGGGTTGGCGGTGCGGCCCCTGACCGAACGGGGGCAGTTCCGCACCTTGTTCGCTGCCGTGCGCGCCAATGAAGGCAGCGTGTCCTTCATGGCCGATTTCATCGCCACCGCCCGCAGCCGGGGATAGAACGCGCGGCGGCAGCCTTAGAATTCTGATAATGAAAGTCAGTCGCATATTGATGCGGGTCCGCCGATATGCTATCCGAACCGGACGGACCGGCTTGCTTCCTTGCGGGTGAGCGCATCGGCCGGTCCGGCTTCTATAAGGGGGCTTTGGCGGGCATGCCGGTTCATCCGCGCCGATCCGATATCGTTCTGGCGCTGATGGCGGCGGGGGTCATTCTGGTGCTGCTGTCTTTTGCCGACGCCGCCTTGCGCCGCACCGCGCTGGAACCTGCGTTGCGGGCGCGGGCCGAACTGGCGCAAAGACTGGGTCTGACCGATCTGGCCTTGTTCACCGAAGCCCGCTATGCGCGCCATCCCAGCCAGGCCGATCTTCATTCCGCTTTCCAGGATCATCCGCTGGCGCTGGAGCATTTTCCGTCGGGCTCGCTGGTTCCGCCGCCTCGCTTCAAGGCATCCGGGCCATGAGCCCCGCGATCGAGCGCCAGCGGGCTTTGTTCGGTTTCGCCCTGGCCGCCTTGGCGCGGCGCAAGGGACGGACCTTTGCGCTGCTTGCGGTCTACGCCCTGATCGTTGCCGTGCTCGCCTCGGCGATGCTGTTCAGCCATGCCTTGCGCCGCGAGGCTGTGCTGGTCCTGGCCGGAACGCCCGAAATCCTGGTGCAGAATCAGTTGGCGGGCCGTCACGAACCGATCCCTGCCGATGCGGTGGAAACGATCCGCGCCATCCGGGGAGTCGCCTCGGCCCAGGGGCGGTTGTGGGGTTATCTGTTCGATCCCGGCACCGGGGGCAATTACACGCTGATGACGCCCGGCCAGAACCCGCCCGTGCAAGGCGAGGCGGTGCTGGGCAGCGGTGTTGCCGATCTGCGCGGATCGAGCGAGGGCGAGATGTTTTCCTTCAAAGGCCATGATGGCCGCCCGGTTCGTTTGACCGTGACGGGAATCCTCGATTCCGACTCCGCCTTGATCTCAGCCGATCTGATTTTGCTGTCCGAGGATGATTTCCGCGCTTTGTCCGGTCTGGCGGAGGGCCGCTTCACCGATATCGCCGTCTCGGTGCGCAATCCGAAGGAGGTTGAGACCGTCGCCCGCAAGATCGGCGAGGCGCTGCCCGGCAGCCGCATAATCCTGCGCACGGAAATGGCGCGCACCTATGCCTCCCTGTTCGATTGGCGCGAAGGGGTGTTGCTGACGCTGATGGCGGGTGCGGTTCTGGCCTTCGTCATCTTCGCCTGGGACAAGGCTTCCGGCCTGCCCGCCGAGGAAAAGCGCGAGATCGGCATCCTGAAGGCGGTGGGCTGGGACGGAGCCGACATCATGCGGCTGAAGGCGATGGAGGGGGCGGTGGTGTCGCTGTCGGCCTTCCTGATCGGCTATCTTGCCGCCTATCTGCATGTGTTCTTTTTCGGCGCGGCCCTGTTCGAGCCGGTGCTGAAGGGCTGGTCGGTTCTTTATCCCAATTTCCGCCCCACCCCCTTCATCGATTCGGTGCAGGTGGCCTGCCTGTTCTTCTTTACCGTGTTTCCCTACATCCTGGCGACGGTGGTGCCGGTTTGGCGCGCCGCCATGACCGATCCCGACGAGGTGATGCGGTGATCGAGCTGAGCGCGGTGACGAAGGCCTATAATCAGGGCCGCGAAAACGAATTCTGGGCGCTGCGCGGGATCGATCTGACGCTGGAACGGGGCAAGGCGACCGTGTTTCAGGGGCCCAGCGGGTCGGGCAAGACCACGCTGCTGACCCTGGTCGGTTGCTTGGCCAGGCCGACATCGGGACGGGTCCGGTTCAAGGGGCGCGATATTTCGGCCCTGCCCGAGCGGTTCCTGACCGACATCCGGCGTGACGCCATCGGTTTCGTCTTCCAAAGCTTCAACCTGATCCGGGGGGTAAGCGCGGTCGAAAACGTCATGATCCCGGCCTATCCGCTGGGTCGTCCGCCGGCGGAGTTGGAGGCGCGCGCCCATGCGCTGCTGAACCGGCTGGGGGTGGGGGCAAAGGCGTCAAGCCCGTCCGAACGCCTGTCCGGCGGCGAAGCGCAGCGGGTGGCCATCGCGCGGGCCTTGATCAACGATCCCGAACTGATCGTCGCCGACGAACCCACCGCCAATCTCGACAGCGGCCATTCCGCCCGTTTCCTCGAAATCGCCGAAGGGCTGAAGGCCGAGGGCCGCACCCTTTTGATCGCCAGCCACGATCCCCGCGTGATCGACGCCGCCCCGATCGACCGCATCGTCGCCTTGCGCGACGGACGGATTCTGGACGCGGGCTGATGCTGTTCCAGCCGGCCATCATCGCCCTGCTGCTGGCCTCGTTCCTGTGTTCGGCGATGCTGCTGGCGGTAACGCCCTTCGCGGTCGGGCTGCTGCGGCGCTGGGATCTGTCCAGCGGCAGCGCGGGGCAGGTGATGCTGGAACGGCGGACCCATCTGGTTTCGGCCCTGGTCGGTATCGCCCTGGCCGGCGAGGCGGCGTCCCTGATCCTGTTCGTGGTCAATGCCGACCGCATGGCCGCCTTGTTCACCGGCGCGATGTGCGCCGTCGGCACGCTGCTGGTCAATCCGTTCGGCTTCCCGGCGCTCGAGCTTAAAATCGCGGTCTTCTTCCTGGCGTCCTGCTGGCTGATCCTGGATTGGATCGACCGCCAGGGCTGGGACTATCCCTTGATCCGGGTCAAATATGCCGCATTGCTGGCGCTGACGCCGGTCCAGCTTGCCGCCTCCGGGATTCTGCTGGCCTATTTCCTGGGTTTGAGGGCCGACGTCATCACCTCTTGCTGCGGCAGTCTGTTCGGTGGCGCTGTGCAGACTCTGGGGAACAGCTTGGCGGCGCTGCCGCACGATGTCTCTTATGCCTCACTGATCGCGGCCCTGGCGGCGGTTCTGGCCTGCGGCGGTTTTATTCTGCGCCGGGGGCGGGGCTGCATTCTTTACGCCATCCTTGCGGCAGCGGCGTTTCTGATCGGGTTGGCGGCGGTGACCTCTACCGTTTCGGTCTATGTCTATGAACTGCCCCACCATCACTGCCCCTTCTGCCTGTTGAAGGGCGAATATGGTTATGTCGGCTATCTGCTTTATCTGCCGTTGTTCACCGGCGCGGTGGCCGGGCTGGGGGTGGGGATCGTCGGACCGGCGGCGGCTCTGCCCAGCCTGGCCGGGCCTGCGCCTCGTTTCGCCAAAAGGCTGGCCCGGGTTTCGATGGCAGGCTTTTTCCTGTTCGGGGCGGTCTGTTTGTGGCTGATCGTCCGGTCCCATCTGGTGCTGTTTCCGGCCTGAAGGGGGAGCGGTCCCTCATGGTCGATAATGCGGGAGGTTTGGTCATGAAGCGTCGTCATTTCCTGTTGGCCGGGGCCGCCGGCGCGGTCTCGGCTCCCTTGCTTGCAACGGGTGCGGCCCGCGCCGCCGAAGGCGACGGCACACCGATGCAGTTCATGCCGAAGACGCCCAAGGATTCCGATCCGCTTCGGGATGAATTCGCCAAATACCCGAAATGCCCCTATTGCGGCATGGACCGGCGGCAGTTCCATTTCAGCCGCCATCTGATCCATTACGGCGACGATCTGGTGGACGGTACCTGCTCGCTGCGGTGCGCGGCGGTGTCCTTGGCGCTCAATCTGGACCGCGTGCCCAAGGCGATCTATGCCGCTGACAATGCCGTTGCCGGGGAGATCAAGCCGCTGGTCGAGGTGTCGGACGCTGTCTACGTCATCGGCGGCGATCACAAAGCGGTGATGAGCCGGACCGCCAAGACCGCCTTCGGTTCGGCCCAAGCGGCGGAGGCGGCCCGGGGATCGGGCGAGCTGGCCGATTTCGACCGCGCCCTGGCGCTTGCTTATCTGGACATGGCCGAGGACACGAAGCTGATCCGTCAGCGCCGCGCCGAAAAGCGCAAGGCGGGCGGCCATGGGGGCGGGCAATGATCGGGCGGCGTTCCTTCCTGCACGGGGCGGCCTGCGCGGGGCTGGCGGCGCTGGCTTCTACCCGCGCGGCAAAGGCCGAGGCGGCGGGGCTGCCGGCTCCGTCCGCCAGCGCGGTTTGCCCGGTCTGCGGCATGTTTGTCGCCAAATTCCCCGAATGGCTGGCGGGCGTGGAGGTCCGGGGCGGGCATGTCCATTATTTCGACGGACCCAAGGACATGTTCAAATTTCTGGCCGATCCCGGACGCTATGTCCCCGGACTCAAGGGCGGCGATATCGTGCGGGCCGTGGTGACGGATTATTACGCGGTCCTGCCGCTGGATGCGCGCAAGGCGCTTTTCGTCGCCGGTTCGGACGTATTGGGGCCGATGGGCCATGAGCTGATTCCCCTGGCCGGTCCGGCGGATGCCGAAGCCTTTACCAAGGATCATGGCGGGCGGACGCCGATCGGATTCGATCAGGTGACGCCGGACGTGATCGCGGCCCTGGACAAGGGGTAGGGCAAAAGGGGGCGGCGGTTCCGCCGCCCCGGTCCGGACGGATGCCTATTTGATCAGCGGCATCAGATCCTTGAATTCAGGCGTGCCGGCTTCGCCCAGCCACTCGAACAGAACCATTTCGACATTGACGACGAAAATGCCGGCCTGACGCAGCCGGTCAAAGGCCAGGATCTCGCTTTCGACCTTGCGCGAGGCGACGGCGTCGGCGACGACGAACGGCTCGAACCCCATTTCTTTCAGTGACAGCGCGGTTTGCATCACGCACACATGCGATTCGACGCCGGCCAGAATCATCTGGCGCTTGCCGCTGGCGCGGATGCGGCGCAACGCTTCCTCGCTGCTGGTCATCGGGAAATGGTTTTTCTCCACGATTCCGTCCTGGGGCAGATAGGGGCGCAGATCGATCATGGTCGGGCCGATTCCTTTCGGATATTGCTCGCTCACCACCATCGGCACGTCCAGGCGCTGGGCCGCCTTCATCAGTTTTTCGCAATTGATGATGATTCTTCTGGGATCGGACATGGCCGGAATCAGCTTTTCCTGCATGTCCACGACCAGAAGGCAGCTCTCTTCACGTTTGATCAGCATTGGATGTCAGTCCTTAACTTTTTGGCGTCGTCTCCTCTGTCCGAATAGCCTAACGCATATGGTATTCTCGCGCCAAGCGGCGGTGCTTAGGAACAAGCGTAATTGACACTCGCGCGCCAACATCTATTATCCGAATGCATTCGGTCGAGCGGGTATGATTGATCGTCTCGCGCCTTCTTGAAAATGGCACCGATCCGGACATAGTGAACTCATGAATTTTGCCGAACTTGGCCTGAGCGCTGAACTCCTCAAGGCCGTCGGGGAAGTGGGGTATGTTTCGCCCACCCCCATCCAGGAACAAGCGATCCCCACGGTTCTGATGGGCCGCGATGTTCTGGGCGTCGCGCAGACCGGCACGGGCAAGACCGCCGGTTTCACCCTGCCGATGATCGAAATCCTGGCCGGCAGTCGCGCCAAAGCGCGTATGCCCCGTTCGCTGATCCTGGAGCCGACGCGTGAGCTGGCGACCCAGGTGGCCGAAAATTTCGAGAATTACGGCAAATACCACAAGCTGACCATGGCCAAGCTGATTGGCGGCGAATCCTTCGCCGATCAGGAAAAGCTGTTGGACCGGGGCGTCGATGTGCTGATCGCGACGCCGGGACGGCTGATGGATTTGTTCAGCCGCGGCCGCATTCTGCTGAACGACGTCAAGATACTGGTCATCGACGAAGCCGATCGGATGCTGGATATGGGCTTCATTCCCGATATCGAGCATATCGTTTCGCTTCTGCCCAAGATCCGTCAGACGCTGTTCTTCTCGGCGACGATGGCCCCGGAAATCCGCCGTCTGGCCGACAGTTTCCTGATGAACCCGAAGGAAATCACCGTTGCTCCCGCCTCCTCGCCGACCGCCGAGACGGTCGAGCAGTTCCTGGTGGTGTGCGAGGCGGAGGATAAGCGCGAATCGCTGCGTCACTTGCTGCAATTGGAAGCGGTGCAGTCGGCCTTCATCTTCTGCAACCGCAAGCGCGACGTCGACATCCTGTACCGTTCGCTGGTCAAGCACGGACTTGATGCCGGGCAGCTTCATGGCGACATGGTCCAGTCGGTGCGCACCGAGACCTTGGAAAAATTCCGCCGGGGCGAAGTGCGGCTGATGGTGTGTTCGGATGTGGCGGCGCGCGGCATCGACATCGTCGATCTGTCGCATGTCTTTAATTTCGACGTGCCGCATCATTCCGAGGATTACGTCCACCGCATCGGCCGGACCGGGCGGGCGGGACGGACCGGGCGGGCTTTCACCCTGGCGACGCCGGAGGAAGGCAAGGCCTGGGAGGCGATCATCGCGTTGATCGGCAAGGATGTCCCCCGCTATCCGATCGAGGGGCAGCCCGAGCTGGCCTTCGAGCCGGAAGATGGCGACCGCCGCCGCCGTGGGCGCAAGGATGCGCGCAAAAGCGGCAAGACGGACAAGGGCGGCAGGACGGAGAAGACCGCCAGGCCAGAGAAGCCGTCCAGGCAGGAACGCCCTGAGCGTCAGGCTGAACGTCCCGAACGTCAGGCGGAGCGCCCCGAGCGTCCCGAGCGTCAGGCCGAACGTCAGGCTGAACGGGTCAGCCCGGCTTCTTCCAATGCGGTTCGCGGCGGACGGCCCCCGCGCCGCGAGCGGTCCCGTTTCGATGGAACCGGCGTCGGCGAGATGGAGGGGACGGACAATGTGCTGGGATTCGGCGATCATCCGCCGGATTTCATCCTGCGTCCCGTGGTGTTGCCGGCACCTGCGCCGCGCCGCCGGAAAGGGGCTGCGGCGGATGAGGATTTGGCGGATATCGCCGTCGAGGACGGGCAAGAGTAAAAGGAGACCGGCGATGCAGACATTGTTCGTGTTCGTAAAGGCCGAGCCGGGCCGCGCTTACGACGTCGCCGATCTGGCGGTGGATATCGAGACCGTGTCCGAAGTGCATTCCATTTCCGGCCAGCATGATCTGCTGCTGAAATGCTATCTCGACGACGGCGCGGATATCGGCCTGTTCGTCACCCAGGTGATCCAGACCCTGCCGGGCGTCAAGGACACCTTTACCCTGACCGCGTTCAAGGCGTTCCACTAGCCTTTAGGGAAGACGACCGGAGCGCCCGGTCGTCTTTTTCGGTTCCCGAAGCGGGTTTTAAGGCTTCAGCACCGCGGCCCCGGCCGCGACGACGACGCCGTCTTGCGTCCCGGCCCCGCCGCTGCAGCCGATGGCGCCGATCAGCACCCCATTTTCGATCAGCGGCAGACCGCCTTCCGACGCGACGACACCCGGCAGGGTGGCCAAAGCGGGTTGGCCGCCATTGATGCCATCCTGGAACACCTTGGTGCTGCGGCGGAACGTGGCGGCGGCGCGTGCCTTGGCCTGAGCGATCTCGATCGAGGCGTATTGGGTATCGTCGATCCGCAAGAACAGGACCAGCGCGCCGGCGGGATCGACGACCGCGATGGCCATCTTCCAGTTATGGCGGGCAGCTTCGGCCTGGGCGGCTTCGGCCACGCGGCAGGCGGTTTCCAAGGGGATGGGTGCGCCGAGCGGAATGTAGAAGGGCATGGCTTCAGGTACGCTCATGGCTCAATTCTCCCGTGCTGGATTCATCTTCTGCGGCGAGATTAGCACGAAAAAGGGGAGGCGGTCTTGCCTCCCCATGGGTCGGATGCGCGAGGTTTAGGCTGCGGTCAAGCGTTGATCGACAGCAAACGGTAGGTCAATTGCCGCTGCATCTCGTCGCGGGCGGCGGCCTGATCGGTGACCGACAAGGTTTCGCCGGCCATGATCCGGTCGCGGAAGGGAGTCTTCATCTCGTTGGCGAGCTTGTTGTAGTCGATCCCGGTGGATGTGCTGAGGGCATAGGGACTCTTCCGCACGCCGTTATCCTTGGTCGTCGCGGCCAGGATCAGGGCGGTGACCGAAACGCTGTTCAGGCTGGTGACGTCCATATGACCGTCTTTCGGAACGAGAAAGCGACATTCTTGGTCGTGATACGGACGAACCAGCCTGAACCGGGCGTTCTTTGCCGTCGCGTCAGGCCTGGATGGCGGCCAGATCGGCGTCGGCGTCAGCGCCCACGGGCTTGATGTCGAACTTTTCGACCAGCACCTTCAGCACCGCCGGCGAAACGAAAGCCGGCAGAGTCGGGCCAAGGCGGATGCCCTTGACCCCCAGCCACAAAAGCGCCAGCAGCACGCAGACCGCCTTTTGCTCGTACCAGGAAATGACCAGCGACAAAGGCAGTCCGTTGATGTCGGTGCCAAAGGCTTCGGCCAGCGCCATCGCCACCTTGACCGCCGAATAGCTGTCATTGCACTGGCCCATGTCCATCAGACGCGGCAGGCCGCCGATGGTGCCGAGATCAAGGTCGGTCAGGCGGAACTTGCCGCAGCCCAGCGTCAGGATCACCCAATCCTCGGGCGCTTTTTCGGCCATCTCGGTGAAGTAGTTGCGGCCCGGCCGCGCGCCGTCGCAGCCGCCAATCAGCATGAAACGCTTGATCGCACCCTGCTTGACCGCATCGATGACCGTGTCGGCCACGCTCAGCACCGTGTTGTGGGCAAAACCCGCCATATGGATGCGCGGGTTGGCGTCATCTTCGGCAAAACCGGGGCATTCCAACGCCTTGGCGATCACCGCGCTGAAATCCCGGTTGGCGAGATGGCTCACGCCGGGCCAGCCGACCAGGCTGCGGGTGAACACCCGGTCCTTGTAGGAGGATAAGGGCTCCATCAGGCAGTTGGTGGTGAAGACCACCGGGCCGGGGAAATCGGGCAATTCCTCGCGCTGGCGCATCCAGGCGCCACCGAAATGGCCGGCCAGATGCGGGTATTTCTTCAGGCCCGGATAGGCGTTGGCGGGCAGCATCTCGCCATGGGTGTAGACATTGATGCCCAGCCCCTGGGTCTGTTCCAGCAATTCTTTGAGATCGAGCAGATCATGGCCTGATATCAGAATGGCCTTGCCGGCGCGGACGCCCATGCGCACAGGGGTGGGTTCGGGATGGCCGAAAACGCCGGTATTGGCCGCATCCAGCAGCGCCAGCGTCTTTACCGAGGCTTCGCCACACCGCATGTTCATGGTGAATAGCCCGTCCACGCTGGGGGCGGTGTCGTTCAGCGCATCCATGGCTTCGAGCAGGAAATCGTCCACTTCCTCGTCCCGATAGCCCAAGACCCTGGCGTGATGGGTGTAGGCGGCCATGCCCTTGAGGCCATAGGTCAGCAATTCCTGAAGGCCGGTGATGTCCGGGCCGAAACCGCTGAAGCGGGCCATGATGCCGCGCATTTCGCCCGCGGCGATCAGGGCAGGGGTGGGCAAATCGAGATCGAGACTGGCCGATTCGGGCAGCGCGCCGGATTCGGCCCCGGACCATCGTTTGAGATCATCGCGCAGCGCGCCGGTGGCGCGGATCATCACCGCCAGGGCTTCGGCGTCGAAATTGACGGTGGTGACGGTGGCGAACAGGGCGTCGCGCACGGCGTCGGCGGCCGGGAGGATATCGGCGCCCTTGGGCCCCGCCCGGCGTGCGACATGGGCCAGACCGCGCGCGGCGATCAGCAGAAGATCCTGAAGCGCCGCGACTTCCGGAGTCTTGGAACAGACCCCCTTATCGACGCAGCCGGTTCCCCGGGCGGTTTGTTCGCATTGGTAGCAGAACATGGACATGCGTGACTCCTCAAAGACTGACGAAAGACAAAGTTCTGGCGTTCGCGCGCCGGGGCGCGCGTCGGTCGGATGGATGATTGTGAAGGGATGGGGGCTAGCCGGCGGGAAGCTGGAACTTCCAGCCGGCGTCGGCAAAGACCTGGGTTTGATCCAGGCTTAGGCCGCGCAGCTTCTGTTCGATCTCCGGTTTGACGGTGACCCAATAGTCGTGAAGCGGGCAGGGATTGTCGCCGGAGCAGCAGGGCAGCCCCAAAAGACATCGATCCTTCCATTCCGGCCCGTCGATGGCCTGGACCAGATCGAAAACGGAAATGGTCTTCGCCGGACGGGTCAGGCGCAGCCCACCTTTTTGTCCGCGTTTTCCCTCGACGATGCCCGCAGCCTGAAGGCGGGTCAAAATCTTCACCAGATAGGGCTTGGGGATGTTGGCGTCGGCGGCGATGTCACCGACCATTACCAGCCGGTTTCCCTCGGGATCCATGCGGGACAAGGCCAGAACGCCATAGCCGACCGATTGCGAAAGCGAGAACACGGGACGGGATTCCCTTTTGGATCGTTCTTCGGATGCCTCACTCTAGGGGAAAGTTCAGCCATGGGTCAATTTTAAAAATTACCTCAAGGTAATTTTTGGTGTTCCGGTCGGGTTTGCATGATTTCCCGCCATGGCGCGGGCGTTTCGGTTAGGCTGGGGTGAAAGCCTGGGTAGACCTGCCCGGTGCGAGACGGAGAGTGCGCAATGTCTGAAGGTGTTTCCGCATCCGGGTCTTGCCTGTGCAAGGCGGTATCCTTTACCTCGGCCGCGACGTCACGGGATTTGGGCGCTTGTCATTGCGGTATGTGCCGCCGTTGGAGCGGCGGGCCGCTTTTGTCGCTGGAGGCGACGCCGGTCTTCACCGGCGAGGAGCATATAACGCTTTACGCGTCTTCCGACGGGGCGGAGCGGGGATTCTGCCGTCATTGCGGCAGCCATCTGTTCTATCGCACCAAGGACCGGGCTCATTATTACATGCCGGTGGGGCTGTTCGACGCGGTAGAAGGGATCACCTTCACCCACCAGATATTTATCGATCGAAAACCAGACTATTACAGTTTCGCAGATCATACCGGAATGATGACCGAAGCCGAGGTCATGGCAATGTTCGCTCAAGAGTAAATAAAAATATAAGGGGACATTTTAGCCTGGATAGGTGTGTTTGTTTTAAGTCTAAAAATCGTAATGAATATATAAAGAATGAAAGTAATTATTTTTATTTCATGCTTATTTGTATCGACACCTTGCTGATCTGATCCTCTTGCAAATGACGACGCTATCGCTTATATTAGAAAGTGGAGTGGGGCGGCGCGGTGCGTCAGGTCCGCTTTTGTCCCCGGGGCCAATATACATACTCCAGGGGGCTGTCCCTGTCGGGATCGTGGTCCCGATACATGGTCCCCACCTGCATAGGCAGGTCACGGAGGAATCGTTGACCAACGGCCGATGCGGCTCCACTCCACATTTTCGACGATCCTTCCATCCAGACAGAGTTTCGGGGCGAACGGTTCGCACGGCGCAGCGATGAGCGATGCCTTGTCCGACAAGACAGCCCTACGCCGCCTTTGCGCCGATGCGCGCCGGGAAGCCCGGCTGCGTCTGGGGCCGGCGGCTGGAGAGCGTCTGGCCGCCGCCTTTGGGCAGGCCGTGATTCCCGCTGGTGGCGTCGTCGCCGGTTTCTGGCCGATCGGCGACGAGATCGATACCCTTCCTTTGATGACGGCGTTGGAGAAAGCGGGGCATGTTCTGGCGCTGCCGGTGGTGATTGCCCGCGCCCAACCGCTGATTTTCCGCCGCTGGAGCGTCGGCGCGCCGCTGGAAGCGGGACCGCACGGCACCCGCCAGCCCGGTTCCGGCGCTGATCCGGTCGAGCCGGACGTGATCCTGACCCCGCTTCTGGGCTTCGATGGCCAGGGCAGCCGGCTGGGATATGGCGGCGGTTATTACGACCGCACGCTGGAAAAATTGCGCGCGCATCGTCCCGTTCTGGCCGTCGGGCTGGCTTTCGCGGCGCAGCGGGTCGAACGGGTGCCGGTGGATGTGGGCGATCAGGCCCTGGATTGGGTGGTCACCGAGGAGGGTGTTGAAAGGATGGCGCGATGAGGATTTTTTATTGCGGCGATGTCGTCGGGCGGTCGGGGCGCGACGCGGTGCTGTCCCGCCTACCCGATCTGAGGCAAAGGCTGGCGCTCGATTTCGTCGTCGTCAATGGCGAGAACGCCGCCCATGGCTTCGGCATCACCGGCAAGATGTGCGACGAATTGTTCGACGCCGGAGCGGATGTGATCACGCTGGGCAACCATAGCTGGGACCAGCGCGAGATTCTGTCCTATATCGATTCCGAACCGCGCCTGATCCGTCCGCTCAATTATCCCGCCGGTACGCCGGGGCGCGGGGCAGGTATCTACGCCGCCGGCCAGGGGCGCAAGATCATGGTGGTCCAGGTGATGGGGCGGTTGTTCATGGACCCGCTGGACGATCCTTTCCGCCAGATGGAGGCCGAGCTTGTCCGTCACCCGCTGGCGGCGTCGGTGCAGGCGATTCTGATCGACGTCCATGCTGAAGCGACCAGCGAGAAAATGGCGTTGGGGCATGTCGCGGATGGGCGGGCGTCGCTGGTGGTCGGCAGCCACAGCCATGTCCCGACCGCCGATGTGCGGATCATGCCGGGCGGCACCGCCTATCAAAGCGATGCGGGCATGTGCGGCGATTACGATTCGGTTATCGGCATGAAGAAGGACACGGCGGTGGCGCGTTTCGTCCGTAAGATACCGGGCGAGCGCCTGTCGCCGGCCGAGGGCGAGGGCACGTTGTGCGGGCTGTTCGTTGAAACCGACGACCGTACCGGGCTGGCTGTCCGGGCCGAGCCGGTGCGGATGGGCGGGGCCCTGGCTCCGACCGTTTTTCCGGGCTAAACCGCCCGAGCCGCGGATGAGGGGAGACGGCATGAGCACGGATATCAAGGAGATTGTGTCCAAAGAGGAAACCTTCGACAGGCTGGATATCCGGCTGGGCCGGGTGATCGCGGTCGAACCCGCGCCGGATGCGCCCCGCCCGGCTTACAAGATCGCGGTCGATTTCGGCCGCTTCGGCGTGAAGACGACGGTCGGGCGCTTCACCCGTCATCCGCCCGATGAGCTGATGGGGCAATTGGTGATGGGGGTTCTGAATTTCCCCACCCGGCCGGTAGGCGGGGTCTTGTCCGAATTCCTGCTGCTGGGGGTGCAATACCCGAAAGCGGACAGCGGGGAAGCGACCTTCATCACCCCGGCGGCCCCGGCGAAAATCGGCTCGAAACTGTTCTAACGCCCATCTTTTGAGCGGCGGCGGGCCAGGGAAGCGGCGCTTTTGCTCAAGGCCGGGACTAAAGAATGCCTATTTTATAATCATAAACCAGGCGTATTGGATCGATTGCATATTTAATGGTCATTTATGGGCGCGAGGCAGAATGAGGCCCCGCCGCCGCCGGGCGGAATCGATATAACGCTAGCTTATACATCGATAATCCAAACGGTTACCTGACCACTATGGAACCCTCCTAGACTATGAAGAAACGCCTGTGTCTTTGGCACGGGCATTGCTCTCTTCTCCGCTTGTTCTTACGGAGAGGAGACAGATTCATGTCCAGCTTTGCCCGTTTCATCCGCACCGGCGCGGCTGCTTTGTGCGCCACTATTCTAACTTTTTCCACCGCCCAAGCCGAGACGCCCGTCTATAATGTCGGCGCGACCACCACCGGTATTCCCTTCACCTTTCTGAATGTCGAAACCAACCAGATTCAGGGTGTGATGGTCGATATCGCCAAAGCGATCGGCCAGAAGAGCGGTTTCGAGGTCGGCGTCCAGCAGACCGTGTTCTCGGCGCTGATCCCCTCGCTCACCTCGGGCAAGATCGACATCATTTCCGCCGCCATGCTGAAGACGGCGGAACGCGAAAAGGTGGTGAGCTTTTCGGACCCGGTCTACCGCTATGGCGCGGGTCTGATCGTCAAGGCGGACGATAACGGGACCTATGTCACGCTCGACGATCTGAAAGGCGAGATCGTCGGTGCGCAGGTCGGCACGGTCTTCATCGACATCATGACCAAGATGGGCATCTTCAAGGAAGTCCGGTCCTATGATTCGATCGGCGACATGGTGCGCGATCTGTCACTGGGCCGCATCAAGGCCGGCGTCGGCGACCAGCCGATCGTCGCCTATCAGATCAAGCAGGGCACCTTCAAGGGGGTGAAGCTTTCGCCGTCCTTCCAGCCGGTCAATGTCGGCGAGGTCTGCCTGATCACCCGCAAGGACGACCGGGCGATGCAGGAGAAGCTGAACAAGGGCATCGCGGCGATCAAAGCCGACGGAACCCTGGACAGCATCATCGCGAAATGGGGTCTGTGATTCATCCCTGACGCCGGAAGGTCCCGATCATGACCCCCGATCTGTTCGCTTCTCTCGCGGCATTCGTCGCGGATGCCCGGGCCTTCCTGCCCATCCTGCTGAAAGGCGCGGTCGTCACCATAGAGGTGACCGTCCTGTCCTTTACCTTCAGCGCCGCACTCGGCCTCGCTTTGGCGCTGATAAAGGTCTCGTCGATGCGCTGGCTGTCCTGGGCCGCCGGCGCCTTCATCAATGTCGTGCGCGGCCTGCCGATCATCGTCCAGCTTTTCTACATCTATTTCGTGCTGCCCGACATCGGCATCCATCTGTCGGCCTTCCAGGCCGGGGTGATCGGGCTGGGCATCGCCTATTCGGTCTATCACGCGGAAAATTTCCGCGCCGGGATCGAGGCGGTGGATCGCGGCCAGCACGAAGCGGCGCAGGCGATCGGTATGAGGACGCCTATGCTGATGCGCCGCGTGGTGTTGCCCCAGGCTTTTCGTATCTCGCTGCCTGCCTTCGGCAACATCCTGGTGATGATGCTGAAGGATTCCTCGCTCGTCTCGACCATCACGGTGGCCGAGATGACGCGCGCCGGCCAGTTGATCGCCTCGTCCACCTTCCAGAACATGACGGTCTATACGCTGGTCGCGCTGCTCTATCTGCTCATGAGCCTGCCCCTGGTCTTCGTTCTGCGCAAACTGGAACGCCGCCTGGGCACGGGGATCGGAAAGAAGCCATGATCACCATCCATCGGCTGCGCAAGAATTTCGGCGATCATACCGTGCTCAAGGATGTGTCGCTGCAGGTCAACACCGGCGAGGTCGTCTGCCTGATCGGTCCCTCGGGATCGGGGAAATCGACCCTGTTGCGGTGCGTCAACGGGCTCGAAACCTATGACGAGGGCGACATCGTCGCCTTCGGTTCCCGGGTCGAACGGGCCGATCCCAGCATTCACGCCCTGCGCTGCACCGTGGGCATGGTATTCCAGCGTTTCAACCTGTTTCCGCACCGCACCGCGTTGCAGAACGTCATGGAAGGCCCGCTCTACGTCAAGAAGGAGCCGCGCCACCAGGTGCGCGAGGAAGCGCGCGCGCTGCTCGACAAGGTCGGGCTGGCGCACAAAGAGGACGCCTATCCCGATTCCCTGTCCGGCGGTCAGCAGCAGCGTGTGGCGATCGCCCGCGCCCTGGCCATGAAGCCGGAAGCCATCCTGTTCGACGAGCCGACATCGGCCCTGGACCCCGAACTGGTCGGCGAGGTGCTCGCCGTCATGCGGACCCTGGCCGCCGAAGGCATGACCATGATCGTGGTCACCCATGAAATGGGGTTCGCCCGCGAGGTCGCGGACCGCGTCTGTTTCCTGTTCGACGGCGTCATCGTGGAGGAAGGGCCTCCATCCCAGGTCCTGGCCGCGCCGCGCCACGCGCGCACCCAGGATTTCCTGCGCCGCATTCTACCCCCTTCCGGCGGGGCGTGACCGATCGCCCGCCCATCAGGAGTGTGCCTTATCATGAGTGAGTCCAATCGAACCATGCCCGCGATATCCCGGATGCCTTCCCTGTGGGAAGCCACGGCGATCCCCGCGGTTCCGACGCCGCCGCTGGACGGTTCTTGCCAGGCCGATGTCATCATTGTCGGGGCCGGCTATACCGGGCTGTCCGCCGCCCTGCATCTGGGGGAAAAAGGCGTCAAAGCCTGCGTGCTGGAGACGCATGAGCCGGGCTGGGGCGGGTCGGGTCTGAATGGCGGACAGGTCAATCCGACGCTGAAATACGATCCCGACGATCTGGTGCGCATGTTCGGCGAGGAGCGCGGCGGACGCATCGTCAAGGCGGTCTCCGATTCGGCCGATCTCGTCTTCGCCCTGATCGACAAGCACAAGATCGATTGCCAGCCGGTACGCAAGGGATGGATGCAGCTTGCCTATAGCGAGAAAGGCGTCGCCCTGATGCACAAGCGCGCGCGGCAATGGCAGAAGCGCGGCATCCCCGCGCTTGAGCTGAACGCCGACGAGGTCGCCCGGCGCACGGGCAGCCAAGCCTATGCCGGCGGGTGGCTGGATGGGCGCGCCGGCTGCCTGCATCCCTGGTCCTATACGCGCGGATTGGTGCGCGCGGCCCTGGCGGCGGGCGCATCCGTCCATGGCGGTTCCGAAGTCGTCGATCTGAAGCGCCAAGGCGGCAAATGGGTGGCGACGACCCGTCAGGGCGCGACGGTGACGGCGGAACGCGTCATCATTGCCACCAACGGCTATACCGGCCCCTTATGGCCCAATCTGTCCCAGACCATTCTGGCGGCCAACAGCTTCATGCTGGCGACCAAGCCCTTGTCGGGTCCGGCCGCGGAGGCGATCCTGCCGGGCGGCGAGACGGCGGCGACGGCGCAGCGTCTTTTGACCTATATGCGCCGCGACGGTGACGGGCGTTTCCTGATGGGCGGGCGCGGCAGTTTCGCCGATCCGACGGGGACCGAGGGTTTCCAGCATCTGGTCCGGGCGACCCAGATCCTGTTCCCCAAGCTCGGCCCGGTGGAATACGAGTATCATTGGGCGGGACGCGTCGCCATTACCTGGGATTTCCTGCCTCATATCCATCAGCCCGAACCGGGCGTTACGATCATGGTCGGCTATAACGGACGCGGCGTCGGGTTCGGTACCGCCATGGGCAAGCATATCGCCGACTATCTGACCGGGGACGCGCAGGATTTTCCCTTCCCCGTCACCAAGATCAAGCCGATCCCGTTCCATTTCATGCAGCGGCTTTACATCACCGCCGGGGTGACCATGTACAGCCTGCTCGACCGGTTCGGTCTTTAAAGGCTGCGGATGGGGCGCGGCGGGCGGTTGCTGCCGCGCCTTATTCCGCTCTGGCTTGACGCTGGCGCAAGAGTTGCGCGGCGCACAGGGCCAGGAACAACACCATGCACAAGGCGGCCAGGAGATAGGCGGCGGGAAAGCCGGCGATCCCGGCAAAGGCCGCCAGCAGCACCGAGCCCGCGCCCAAGCCGATATCGATGGCGTTGGAATAGGTGGCGCTGGCCCCGCTGCGCCGGTCGGGCTCGACCGCGCTCAGGATTTCGGTTTGCAGGGCCGGCAGCAGCGCGCCGACGCCGAAACCGTAGAAAATAGCGGCAACCATCAGCAAATCGGGTCCGCGCGCGCAGGCGGTCAGCACCAGTCCGATCAGAAAGATCGTTCCACCCGGTATCAGAATCCAGGCAGCACCCTTGCGGTCATGGATGCGTCCGGCGAACAGGCGCGAAAATAAGAGGCACAGCGTGCTCAGCAGGAAGAAATATTCCGGGTGCGACACGCCGATGCCCCGCGCATAGACGGCCAGAAGATTGACGAGACCGCCATTGCCAACCCCGAACAGGAACAAAAGCGTGGCGTAGAGCAGGGTTCCCTTTTCGATCAGACGGCCGACCAGTGGGGGAGGTTTCGCGCCGGCCATGCGCGGCGGGTCCTGGGCGATGGTGACCGCGCCGCTGGCGAACCACAGGAAGGCGATGAGGCTCATGGCGGCGGCAGCGATGTAGAGTGTGGAGAAGCCATAGGCGCGGACCAGCCACAACCCGGTTGCGGGCGCGACCGCCATGGCCAGCGCGGTCGCCAGGCCGAAATAGCCCAACCCCTCGGCGCGGCGCGTCGACGGGATCAGCGAGATGGCGATGGCGACATAAAAGGTGGTGCCGAGCCCGAAACCCACCCCATGCAGCGCGCGCACGACCAGAAGCGCCCCGACCGAGGAGCAAAGCGTGTAAAGCGGGCAGGCCAGGCAGCACAACCCGACCCCGAGCAAGAGGCTGGCGCGCTTGCCGAAGCGGCGCACCGCCAGATCGACGAACAGGCGCGCGGAGATGGCGGCGGTGAAGAAAACGCCGGCGGTGAGGCCGGCATCCAGGTCGGAGCCGCCCAAATTCAGCGCGAACAGCGGCGTGGTCGGCAGGGTGATGTGGAATCCGCCGAAGAAGAAGATGTTCGATATCAAAAGAATCACGAAGCTTTTCGTGAAGATGGGGGTGCCCGTCACGTTGCGCCGACCGTTGTCATTATCGATAAGAAACGTCTTTCTCGCCCGCGCGGTTCCCCGCGTCAAGCCGTCGCCGGTTCCTTGATGCCGTAAGCCATATAATTGACCGACAGGGAGAAATGCTCGGACCAGACGTCGCGGTAGGCGTCGTAGCGGATGCCTGAAAACAGGACCGGACGAATGCCGTGGCGGCGCATCGCGGCGGCGATCTCGGCCGGGCGGACGAAATGGGACCAGCTATGCGTACCCCTGGGAATCCAGCGCAGGATGTATTCGGCGGCGACGATGCCCAGCAGGAAGGATTGCGGCGTGCGGTTCAGTGTCGCGGCGATGAAGGCCCCGCCCGGCTTCAGCCTGTCGGCGGCGGCTTTCACGAAAGCATCGGGGTCGGGGACATGCTCGATCACCTCCATCGCCGTGACCAGGTCGAAGGCGCCGTCGATCGTCTCCGGCGTGGCGATGCGATAATCGATGGAAAGGTCTGACCTTTGCGCATGGGTCCGCGCCGCGCCGATATTCTTGGCCCCCGCATCGATGGCGGTGACGGCGAATCCCATGCGCGCCAGAGGTTCGGCCAGCAGCCCGCCGCCGCAGCCGATATCCAGCGCGGAAAGCCCCTGGAAAGGGGCGTCCTCGCGCCGGCTGCGCTCGAAAAACCCGCACATTTGCTCGCGGATGAAAGCGATCCTGGGCCGGTTGATCCGGTGCAAAGCCGCGAACGGACCTTTCTCGTCCCACCATTCATCGGCCAGGGCGTCGAAACGGGCGATCTCGTCGGGCGATGCTGTGCTGTCGCGTCTGCTCATGTTCTGTCCGTATCTCCGATTGGGCGGACGCCCTGATTCCTTGAGAGGCGGCCGGCCTTGCCTGCCGGGGCCGGCTGAAGTATGTATACCCGCCCATGCGCGCTCAAGATACTGCGCAGCGTCTTTACGTACTTCTTAACCTCAAGGGATATTCGGCATGGCGCGCATCGTCATGAAATTCGGCGGGACGTCCGTCGCCGACTGCGACCGGATCCGGAACGTGGCGCTTCGCGTCAAGGCGGAGTTCGAACGCGGCAACGAAGTCGCGGTGGTGGTGTCGGCCATGTCCGGCGTCACCAACCGGCTGGTCGGCTATGTCAAGGACATCGACCCGCTCTATGATCCGGTTGAATATGATGCGGTCGTTTCGGCCGGCGAACAGGTTACCAGCGGCCTTTTGGCGCTGGCCCTGAAGCGGCTGGGGCTGAAATCGCG
Source organism: Rhodospirillaceae bacterium (assembly GCA_034926235.1). Taxonomy (GTDB): domain Bacteria; phylum Pseudomonadota; class Alphaproteobacteria; order Rhodospirillales; family Magnetospirillaceae; genus JAYFRE01. Next base: position 6,662 of record JAYFRE010000046.1, on the reverse strand, counting down.
CTCTTGGACCGGCTGGCAGATTCCGCTCGTCACCGACAACGCGCACGGCCAGGCCCGCATCGAGCGGATCGAGACCGAGGCCTTGGAAAAAAGCATGACCGCGGGCGAGATCGCCGTGGTGGCCGGGTTCCAGGGCGTCGATGCCGATGGCCGGGTCTCGACCCTGGGACGCGGCGGTTCGGACACCAGCGCGGTGGCGCTGGCAGCGGCGCTGAAGGCCGACCGCTGCGATATCTATACGGACGTCGATGGCGTCTATACGACCGATCCGCGCATAGTTGCCAAGGCGCGCAAGGTCGCTAAGATCAGTTACGAGGAGATGTTGGAACTGGCGTCGCTGGGCGCCAAGGTCCTGCAGACCCGGTCCGTCGAAATGGCGATGAAACACCGGGTGCGCGTACAGGTGCTGTCCAGCTTCGTCGATGCTCCCGGCACGCTGGTTTGTGATGAGGATGAGATCGTGGAAAAGGAACTGGTGAGCGGCATCGCCTATAGCCGCGACGATGCGAAAATCACGCTGACCCGGGTGCCCGACCGTCCCGGCGTCGCCGCCGGCATTTTCGGCCCGCTCGCGGACGCCAACATCAATGTCGATATGATCGTGCAGAACGTCTCGGACGACGGGCACAGCACCGATCTGACCTTCACCCTGCCCAGGAACGATTTGGACCGCGCTCTGATCGTGCTGGAAGGGCATCGCAAGGATCTGGGATTCGGCCGGTTGGCCCCTGATCGCAATGTCGTCAAGATTTCGGTCATCGGCATCGGGATGCGCAGCCATGCGGGAGTCGCGCAAAAGATGTTTTCGACCTTGGCGGCGAAAGGGATCAATATCCAACTGATCACCACATCGGAAATCAAGGTGAGCGTTCTGATCGCCGAGGAATACACCGAATTGGCCCTGCGCGCCCTGCACACGGTCTACGGTCTGGACGCCTGATCGGACAAACGGCTGGAAAGGAAGAAAGCCAATGGACAGAGCAAAGGCCCGGCTTCAGAAACTGTGCGAACGTGGGCGTCTTTTCCTGGGCACCGACGTCGCCATCATGGGCGGTGCGATGTCCTGGATTTCTGAGCGTCACCTGGTATCGGCGATTTCGAACGCGGGCGGTTTCGGCGTTCTGGCCTGTGGGTCCATGCCCCCGGACATTCTCGCCGCCGAGATCGAGGCGACGCAGAAAATGACCACGAAGCCGTTCGGGGTCAATCTGATCACCATGCATCCCCAGCTTGCCGATCTGATCGAAATCTGCGGTCGGCTGAAGGTCGGCCATGTCGTGCTGGCCGGCGGCCTGCCCACCGGGGCGTCGATCGCCAGGCTGAAGGAATTGGGGCTGAAGGTGATGTGCTTCGCCCCGACCGCGATGTTCGCGCGCAAGCTGGTGCGGCTGGGCGCGGATGCGCTGATTATCGAAGGCACCGAGGCGGGCGGCCATATCGGCCCGGTTACGACCAGTGTGCTCGCGCAGGAGATCCTGCCCGAAATGCGCGAGGTGCCGGTGTTCGTGGCCGGCGGGATCGGGCGCGGCGACATCATCGTCTCTTATCTCGAACAGGGGGCGTCGGGCGTACAGCTCGGCACCCGCTTCGTTTGTGCGACCGAATGCATCGCCCACCCCAATTTCAAGCAAGCCTTCATCCGCGCCAACGCCCGCGACGCGATGCCGTCGGTGCAGATCGACGAGAATTTCCCGGTGATCCCGGTCCGCGCCCTGCCCAACAAGGCGACGCGCCGCTTCAATGTCTTCCAGCAGGAAATCATCGAACGTTTCCGCACCGGTGAGCTGGATCAGAAGGCGGCGCAGCTTGAGATCGAGCATTACTGGGTCGGAGCATTGCGCCGTGCGGTGATCGACGGCGATGTCGATAACGGGTCGCTGATGGCGGGTCAAAGCGTCGGCATGGTGACGCGCGAACAGCCGACCGCCGATATCATCGCCGAACTGATCGCCCAGGCCGAGGAGGCCCTGGCGCAGCGGATGGCGGCGTTCGCTGAAACGGTTTGTGTTTGAGCAAGGAAGTTCGGCTGGAGCAAGGTGACCGAACGCAAAGACAAGAACGATGAGGGGACGTCCCTCGTGGCGGGCTTGGCCCGGCCGGATGCCGTGATGGAGTCCGGCATGGCCGGGCCTGTGTCTGCGTCATCCACGTTCGGCGCCGTGTCGCGGCGTCTTTTGGGCCGTCTGCGCGATGTGATGGCAGGCGACGGCAATGCCGAGGAACGGCTCGATCAAGTCGTCGGCCTGATCGCCGCCGACATGGTGGCCGAAGTCTGTTCCTGCTACGTCATGCGCGCGGGCGAGGTGCTGGAACTGTTCGCCACCCGGGGGCTGAAACAATCGGCTGTACACCGGACCCGTTTGCGGGTGGGCGAGGGGCTTGTCGGCACCATCGCCGCCCAGGCCCGGCCGCTGGCCCTGGCGGACGCGCAAAGCCATCCCGATTTCGCCTATCGTCCCGAAACGGGCGAAGAGATTTACAGCTCGCTGGCCGGGGTGCCGATCTTGCGCGGCGGGCGCGTCATCGGCGTGCTGGTGATGCAGAACCGCGATTCTCGCATCTATAGCGAAGTCGAGATCGAGACGCTGGAGACCGTGGCCATGGTGTTGGCCGAGCTGGTCTCGTCGGGCGAACTGATCAAGCGTGACGAATTGGTGGTCATGGACGGCACGGGGGCTTTGCCTCTGCGTCTGGACGGATTGCGGCTGAATGGCGGGGTCGGCATCGGCGCGGCGGTGATGCATGAGACGCGCATCGTCGTCCAGAAGCTGGTTGCCGAAGACCCCGAACATGAGATGGAGCGCCTGCGCGACGCGCTGACGCGCATGCGCAAATCCTTGGACGAGATGTTCGACGCCCAGGATTTGGCTTTTGGCGGCGAACATCTCGACGTGCTTGAAACCTACCGGATGTTCGCTCAGGACGCCGGCTGGATCGCCCGCATCGCCGAAGCGATCGGTTCGGGACTGACCGCCGAGGCGGCGGTACAGAAGGTGCATGACGACACCCGCCTGCGCATGAACCAGATCACCGATCATTATCTGCGCGAAAGGCTGCATGATTTCGAGGATCTCGCCAACCGCTTGCTGCACCATCTGGTTTGGGGCGAAGACGGGGCGGGATTGCCGGGGCGCGGCGATTTGCCCGAAGATGTGGTGGTGATCTGCCGCACCATGGGGCCGACCGAATTGCTCGATTACGACCGCCGCCGGCTGCGCGGTCTGGTGATGGAGGAAGGCTCCCCCACCATGCATGTCGCCATCCTGGCCCGCGCCTTGGACATTCCCGTGGTCGCCCGGACTAAGGAGGCGCTGACCAAGATCGAGTCCCAGGATCTGGTGATCGTCGATGGCGACAACGGCCAGGTGTTCGTCCGTCCGCCGGACGATGTTCAGGACGCCTTCGACATCTCGCTGTCCTTGCGCGCCGAAAAGGCGGCGGCCTATGCGGCGTCCAGCACGCTGCCCTCGGTGACCCTGTGCGGTCAGCCGGTGCGGCTGATGATCAATGCCGGGCTGTTGCTCGATCTGCCGCAGTTGAGCCTGACGGGCGCGGACGGGATCGGGCTGTACCGTACCGAGATTCCGTTCATGGCGCGCTCGTCCCTGCCCAATGTGACGGCGCAGACGCTGCTTTATTCCAAGATTCTCGACATGGCCGAAGGCCGGCCGGTGATGTTCCGTACGCTCGATGTCGGATCGGACAAGCTGCTGCCCTATTGGGACAGCGGCGATGAACCCAATCCCGCCATGGGCTGGCGTTCGATCCGCATCACGCTGGACCATCCGATGGTGCTGCGCCACCAGTTGCGCGCTTTGCTGATGGCGGCGTCGGGGCGCGATCTTCATGTCATGTTCCCGATGGTGGCCGAGGTCGCCGAATTCGACCGGGCGCGGGCCATTCTCGATCTGGAACTGGAGCGGCTGGCCCGGCGCGGCGATACGCCGCCGGCCCGGATCCGCATCGGCACCATGCTGGAGGTGCCGGCTCTGGCGTGGCAATTGAAGACATTGCTGAGCAGGGTCGATTTTATCTCGCTGGGCAGCAACGACATGATGCAGTTCCTGTTCGCTGCCGATCGCAGCAACGACCGCATCGCCGAACGCTACGATCTTTTGTCGCCGGCGATGATGAATTTCCTGCGCTCGATCGTGCGCGCCTGCGACCAGGCGGGCGTGCCCTTCTCGGTGTGCGGCGAAATGGCGGGACGCCCGCTGGAAGCGATGATGATGCTGGGCGTGGGGGTGCGCAGCCTGTCGATGTCCGCGCCGTCCATCGGCCCGGTCAAGGCGATGCTGCGCAGCCTGTCCTTGCCCTCGCTCGAGGATTACGTCGAAACCCTTTACGACCAGCCCTGCCGCTCGGTGCGCGAACAGCTCAGGAATTTCGCGCTGGACCATAATGTTCAGATTTAAAAGCCCATATTTTCCATGACCCTGCCAGGGAGCCGTCCTGTCAGGCCATTGCGCCATCCCCCGGTTCCTTGTTAAATGATGCGTTTTGGAAAAGACGGTTTCTGGGCGCGGCTGGCGATAGGCGCTTGGCGCTATCAAGGATTTAGGTCTTCGTGACAACGGATAGGCATGAGATGGGAGAGAATGGCGACGCGCCGGGCGCGGAAGCGGCCACGGGCGTCAGCGTCTTGTTGCGCCATGCGCGCGAGGCGGCTGGAATAGACATCGCCACCGTCGCCCGCAAGCTGCGCATCCGCGCGAACTACCTTCATGCGATCGAGAATGGCCATTATACCGACCTGCCGGGCCGGACCTACGCCATCGGTTTCGTGCGCGCCTATGCCGAATTTTTGGATTTGGACAGCGGCGAAATCCTGCGCCGGTTCAAATTGGAATGCGACGCTTTCGCCGATCGTCCCGAACTGATCTTTCCTTCGGTCGTGTCGGAAAGCAGCCTGCCGGGGGCGAAAATCCTGGCCCTGGCGCTGGTCGCCGCAGGAGTCGCCTATGGCGGCTGGTATTTCTATCAGACCCGCAGCCTGTCCCTGTCCGATTCCGTGCCGGCGTTGCCGGACCGGCTGGCGTCCTTGATCCGTCAGCCCGTGGGCGATGGGTCCGAAGTGGTGTCGGTCCCGCGCGGGACCAGCAGCGCGCCTGCGCCGCTGCGCACCGATCCGGCGCCGATGGTCATTTCGTCCGCGCAGATGTCCGCCTCTCAAACCGTGGCAGCCGGCGGGGCCGCGAAACCGGCCGAGGAAACCCCGCCCGCACAGCCTGCGGAGGCTCAATCCGCCCAGTCCGAGACCGAAAGGGAAGACAGCGGCGGCGCCGACGAGGCCTTGTCCGTGGTCGAGACGGTTCACCCCGCGCCTGCCCAGGCCGCCGCCCCCGCCGAAAGCGCGGAGACGGGCGAGGCGTCGTCCGCGCGCGTGGTGCTGCGGGTCGATCAGGATTGCTGGGTTGAAATCCGCAATCCCCAGGGGCAATTGATCTATTCCCGGCTTTTTCGTCGCGGCGATTCCTACCCGGTGCCGCCGCGTCCCGGATTGGTGCTGACTGTCGGCAATGCCGGGGCGATGACCATCCTGGTCGATGGCAAGGCGCTGCCATCGCTGGGACGGCTGGGCATGGTGCGCCGCGATATCGCGCTTGATCCCGAAGCCCTGACGGCGGCTCTGGGCGAATAGGCCGATCCCGCCCGGTCCGGTCCGGGCGAACCCGTCACGCATCTTTCCGGTCCGGCGCGGCCTGTCTGGCGCAGGGCCGGAGGTTGGCGTATAAAACACGCCTCTTTCCAGGACGCATTCGATGGAACGACCATGAGTTCGAGGCCTTATCGCACGATCGAACGGCGCGTCAGCCGGCGTATTCATGTCGGCCGGGTGCCGGTGGGCGGTGGCGCGCCGATCAGCGTGCAGTCGATGACCAACACGCCGACCAGCGACGTGGCGGCGACGGTTGCGCAGATTCAGCGCATGGAAGCGGCGGGCGCGGACATTGTGCGCGTTTCCTGTCCGAACGAAGCGTCGACCCGCGCGCTGAAAGAGATCGTGCGCGAGGTGTCGGTCCCGGTCGTTGCCGATATCCATTTCCATTACAAGCGCGCCATCGAGGCCGCCGAGGCGGGGGCCGCTTGCTTACGGATCAATCCCGGCAATATCGGTTCGGCGGAAAAGGTGCGCGAGGTGGTGCAGGCGGCGCGCGACCATGGCTGTTCCATGCGGATCGGCGTCAATGCCGGCAGCCTGGAAAAGGATTTGCTGGAACGCTATGGCGAACCCTGTCCCGAGGCGATGGTCGAAAGCGCCTTGAAGCATGTGCGGCTGCTGGAAGACAACGACTTCTTCGAAGTCAAGATCAGCGTCAAGGCGTCGGACGTGTTCCTGGCGGTGGAATCCTACAAGGCGCTGGCGGCGGCCTGCGACTATCCCTTGCATCTCGGCGTCACCGAGGCGGGCAGTTTCCGCACCGGCACGGTCAAATCGGCGCTCGGCATCGGTTCGCTTTTGTGGGCGGGCATCGGCGATACGCTGCGTGTATCGCTGTCGGCGGACCCGGTCGAAGAGGTCAAGGTCGGGTTCGACATCTTGAAGGCGCTCGATCTGCGCCATCGCGGCGTCAGGATCGTGTCCTGCCCGTCCTGCGCGCGTCAGGGTTACGACGTGGTGCGGACGGTCGAAATCCTGGAAGAACGCCTGTCCCACATCG
>JAYFRE010000006.1:0-39676 GCA_034926235.1 Rhodospirillaceae bacterium | reverse complement strand
GGGGCCGCACCAGCCAGGACGGCGCACGCATGCGCTCTGCCCGTGCCTGGATATCGGCCCAGCGGGCGCGCAAGGCTGCCAATTCGGCGTCGATCGCGCCCCCTTCCGCCGCAGCCGCAGCACTGCGCACCACCACGCCCTCGCCGGGAGCGATCTTGCCGCCCAAAAAGGTCTTGAGCCGTTCGCGCTGGGCCGGTTCCAGCCGGCGCGACACGGCCAGCCCCGGACGCATGGGCGAAAAAATCAGCAACCGGCCTTCCTGGGTCACCGCCCGGGTCAGTTCCGCGCCCTTTTCCCCACGGGCCGAAGCCGTGATTTGGACCAGAACTGTCCCGCCCTCGGCTGCGCCGCCGCCCTTGAGCACAGCCGGAACGCCCTCGCCGATATCGATGAAGGCGAATCCGCTCTTTTGCCCGGACGACAGAACCCGGCCCAGAACGATGTCGCCGGGTCGGCCTTCCCCACGATCGATGATGAATTCGGCGGCATAGCCGCCTTCGATCAGGGCGAGACGGGTTTCGCCCGGACTATAGGAGACCAGAACCTCGTCAATCCCGCCCGCCATGGCCCAGCCCCGACAAAAGCGCGTGGGTTTCAAACAAAGGCAGCCCGACGACATTGGAATAGGAGCCCGACAAGGCGCGCACAAAGATGGCTGCCCGTCCCTGGATGGCGTAACCACCCGCCTTGCCGCGCCATTCGCTTGACGCCAGATAATCCCGGATCTCGCCTTCCGTCAGGCGTTTGACGCTGACGATGCTGGTCACCAGCCGTTCAACCACGCGCCCGTTGGGAGCAATCACGCATACGCCGCCCAGCACGCGGTGCCGCCGCCCCGACAGCAGGGCCAGACAGCGCCGGGCGGTGGCTTCGTCTTCGGCCTTGGGCAGAATCCGCCGTCCGCAGGCGACCACCGTATCGGCAGCCAGCACGAAGCAGCCCGGATGGCGCTGAGCCACGGTTTCGGCCTTGGCCCGCGCCAGACGCGCGGCGTAAGGACCGGGAAGCTCGCGGGGGAGAGGCGTCTCGTCGAGATCGGCGGGATCAACCGCCGTCACGGAAACACCAATCTGGGCCAGAAGGTCGAACCGGCGCGGCGATGCCGAAGCCAGGATAAGAGGCGAATCCGCCTGCGTCACATTACTTGAACCGGAAGGTGATGCGGCCCTTGGTCAGATCATAGGGCGTCATTTCCACATTGACCCGGTCGCCGGCCAGAACCCTGATCCGGTTCTTGCGCATTTTGCCCGAGGTGTGGGCAAGCACTTCATGGTCATTGTCAAGTTTGACGCGAAACATCGCGTTGGGCAGCAACTCGGTGACTGTCCCAGAAAATTCGATTCCGTCTTCTTTCGCCATGGCTCCCGGTCCATCATTCCATAATGGGAGGATAAGTGAAACGCTGCCGCCTTCAGGTCAAGCTTTTTCAGCGATTCCGCCGTCTTAAAGCCTGTATTCACCGCTTTTCCCGAGATTCAGGGCAAAAAGAAACCTTGTTCGCGTCAGGTAGCCCCGAAACGGTCGCGCCAATCCTGAGGCGTCACCGCCATCGCGCGTGAAAAGCTCCGGCGCAACGTCTCCTCGCTGCCAAAGCCGCAACGCTTTGCGATCCGTTTCAACGGCAGACGGCTTTCCGCCAGCAGACGGCAGGCGGCCTCGACCTTCAGGCGCAGAACGGCGCGCGCCGGGCTTTCCCCGGTCACGGCCCGGTAATGGCGCTGAAAGCTGCGTTCGCTCATCCCGGTCCGGGCCGCCAGCACCGCCACCGACAGATCGCCGGCCAGATTGTCCTGCATCCAGCCATGCAAATCGGCGAAACGGTCCTGCCCGGACGCGGCCTGTTGCAGCGACAAGGCGGCGCTGAACTGCGCCTGGGTGCCGGGGCGTTTCAGAAAAACGACCAAATCGCGCGCCACCGTCAAGGCGACGCCGGAGCCGAGATCGTCGGCGACCAGGGCCAAAGCCAAATCCATCCCCGCCGTAACCCCCGCCGATGTCCACACAGCACCCTGGCGGATGAAGATCGGGTCGGGATCGACCGTGACGGCTGGATAGCGGCGCGCCAGATCCGGGCAACTGCGCCAATGGGTCGTCGCTTTCAGCCCATCCAGCAATCCCGCTTCCGCCAACAGGAAAGCTCCGGTGCAAACCGACGCCGTGCGCCGCGCCAACGCGGCCTGACGGCGCAACCAGTCCAGCAGCACCTCATTCTCCGCGGCACGGGCCGTGCCTTTACCGCCCGCCACGATCAAGGTGTCGCAAGGCTCATCCGGCGGCGGCAGCTTCCCGGTCATCAATCCCAGCCCCGACGAAGTCTCAATGCCGTTGGGCGCGTCCGCGACCGCTTCGATGGCGTAGGCCGGCCCCTCCCCCAGCCGTTGCCGATGGGCGTTGACGGCGGCGAAAACCTGGAACGGTCCCGCGACATCCAGCAATTGCGCGTCCGGGAAAGCAAGGATACGGATCAGAGGAATGTTCATCGAAACCTTTTTGGCGCTTTTTGCCGGAAAAATGACCGGTCCGCCAAATCCTGTCGGTTCAGAATGACCGGGTCAAGCGGGCGGCAATCGTCGCCGCCCAAGCACGCATCGGAGAAACGCATGACGCTGCAGATCGGATTCCTGCTTTTCCCAAAGGTCCAGCAACTGGATCTGACCGCCCCCTACGAGGTGTTCGCCTCCCTGCCGGATACGACAATGCATCTGGTCTGGAAAAACACCGATCCGGTCACATCGGCCACCGGGCTGCAACTGACCCCGACCACGACCTTCGCTTCCTGCCCGGCCTTGGACATTCTGTGCGTGCCCGGCGGCGTGGGCATAGACGCTTTGCTGGAAGACGTCCCGACCCTGGATTTCATCCGTCGTCAGGCTGAGAACGCACGCTATCTCGCCTCAATCTGCACCGGCGCACTCGTCCTTGGGGCTGCTGGCCTGTTGCGGGGACGCCGAGCGACGACCCATTGGGCATCCCATGATTTCCTGTCCGCTTTCGGTGCAATTCCAGTCCAGGCGCGTGTGGTCCAGGACGGTCATTTGATCACAGGCGGCGGCGTCACCGCGGGAATCGACATGGCGCTGACCTTGGCGGCCCAATTGTTCGACCGGACCACCGCCGAAGCCGTGCAGCTTCATCTGGAATATGCCCCCGCCCCGCCCTTTTCCGCCGGCCATCCCGACAGTGCGCCGGTCGAGGCGCTGCACCGTGCACAGGAACGCGCCGCACCCGCCTTGGCCGCGCGCCGGGAAACGGTATTGCGCATCAGCCGGAAGATGGCGGCATCCGGCGGAAAAACAGCCTGACGGACATGAAAGAAGCCCCGGTCCTAAGGAACCGGGGCTTCTTGCCTTAACGTCCGATTATCGTAAACGGCACGCGACCTTAAAGACCGGCGACTTTCTTGGCCAAGATGTCCAGCAGGGCCTGGACCTTGCCGCCATTCTGCATGATCACCGACGAAAATTCCTGCCGCTGGGTCTGGGCCATCGACACGCCTTCGACCATCACATCGGTGATCTTGAACACGCCATTGGTCTTTTCCACGCGCCAATCGATGCGGACCGGCTGGCCGCCGCCGGGGCGGATGACCTCCGAATTGACCGTGATTTCGCCGTGATCGCCGGGAGATTCACCCCGGACCTGGAACTGTTCGCCCTCATAACCGTCGAAACGCTCGGAATAGATGATAATCACATAGCGTTCAAACAGGTTGAGATACTGCGCCTGCTGCTCAGGCGTCGCCACGCGCCAGTGGCGGCCCAGGACGAACTTTCCAACCGCAGGAACGTCGAAACTGGCGCTGAACAGCTTCTGGAATTCTTCGCGGCGTGCTTCCTGCGTTTCCTGCGCCCGCATGACGGCGATGCCTTGCTCGCCCAAATTGGCGATGAAAGCAGCCGCGTCGTCATCAGCCCAGGCCGGGAACGGGGCCGCCAGAATCAGGCACGTTGCCAGAAACCAACGCCGAAAAAGCTTGAGGGTCCGCATGTTGGAACAGTCTCCTTCATCTTGGGCCGTTCGGGGGAAACATCAAATACAGCGAACAAAAAACCGGCGGTAAGGCCAAACCGCTTCCCCGCCACAGTCGGAAGCGGCGCATTCTATCTGTGTTTTTCCGCCCTGTCACGGGAAGGAAATTCCCCATCTTGACCTTGTGATAAAGGGATGGGATGGTGCGCCACGGCTATCGAGCGGATCCCATGATCACTCTTTTCACTACGGCGTTTCTTGCCGCCATCCTGGGTTTGGTTCCGATCGTCAACCCCCTGGGCATGGCTCCGATTTTCCTGCGCGTCACCGAAGGCGTGTCGGAGCGGATGCGCGACATCATCGCCATGCGCATCGCCATCGGCAGCTTTTTCCTGATGCTTGGCTCGCTATTCATCGGCTCTTACATCCTCGCTTTTTTCGGTCTGACCCTGCCCGCCGTGCAGATCGCCGGCGGCGTGGTCGTGTTCGCGGCCGGGTGGCGGATGCTGCAACAGGGCGACGACAGCAACGACCGCGAACGGCGTTCGCCGGACAATGACGAGATGATCCTGACCCGGACCTTTTTTCCGATGACCATGCCGCTGACGGTAGGGCCCGGGACCATTTCGGTCGCCATCACCCTGGGCGCCAAAGGCGCCGGCACCGAAGCCCCCCTGCTGGTCGCCGCCGGCAGCATCTTGGGCATCATCGGCGTGGCGGCGGTCATCTATCTTTGCTACCGCTTCGCCGGGCAGGTCCTGCGCCGGTTGGGCGAGATGGGAACGGATGTCGTGATCCGGCTATCGGCCTTCATTCTTTTGTGCCTTGGCGTCCAGATCATCTGGAATGGCGCTCAAGTATTCCTGGCCATGGCCGGGGCCCACCCTCCCATTCCGGGCTGACCGATGAATTCCTGGACGCAGATCTACGAACCGCTGGGTTCGGTGGGGGTCTCGACCCTCGTCGCCTTGATTCCCATCATCTTCTATGCCGCCGCTCTGACCGTCCTTAATCTGAAGGGGCATATCGCCGGCACGCTGACCATGCTGATCGCGGCGACCATCGCCATCCTGGTCTATGGCATGCCCTGGACGATGACGCTGGCCGCAGCCCTTCAGGGTTTCGCCTTCGGATTATGGCCGATCGCCTGGATCATCACCGGCGCGGTGTTCCTCTACCGGATGACGGTCAAGACCGGGCAGTTCGACATCATCCGCGATTCGATCGTCTCGATCACTTCGGACCAGCGGCTGCAATTGCTGCTGATCGGCTTTTCCTTCGGCGCATTCTTGGAAGGCGCTGCGGGCTTCGGCGCGCCGGTGGCGATCACCACGGCCCTGCTGGCGGGATTGGGGTTCAACCCCCTCTATGCGGCGGGATTGTGCCTGATCGCCAACACCGCGCCGGTGGCGTTCGGCGGCATGGGTATTTCGGTGCTGGTCGGCGGCGCGGTCGGCGGAGTCGATCCCTTCCTGGTCGGGGCGCAATCTGGACGCGTCCTTGCGCCGATGATCCTTTTGGTGCCGTTCTGGCTCGTCTTCATCATGGATGGCTGGCGGGGCGTCAAGGAAACCTGGCCTGCCGTGCTGGTCGCGGCGTCATCTTTTACGCTGGGCGTCGTTCTGACGTCGAACCTGATCGGTTTCGAGCTGCCGGCCATCCTGGGTTCGCTGTCCAGTCTGGTTTCCATGACCCTGTTCCTGAAATTCTGGCAGCCCAAGCGCATCTTCCGTTTCGACGGACAGCAACCTGCCAAGGATTCACACCACCACAGCCCCGGCAAGATTTTTTGGGCGTGGCTGCCCTTCATCATCCTGACCCTGGTCATGATTCTGTGGAACATGCCTTTCTTCAAGGCGTTGTTCGCCGAAGGCGGCGCGCTGGCCTGGAGCACGATCCGTTTTTCCATGCCCTATCTGGACGGTCTGGCGGTGCGCACCCCGCCGATCACGCCGACGCCAACCCCTTATCCTGCGATCTACAGCCTTAATTTGATCCAGGGCACCGGCACCGCGATCATGACGGCGGCGATTCTAGCCATGATCCTGCAACGGACCGGCCCGAAGCTGGGCGCCACCACCTTCATCGAGGTGACCCTTGATCTGAAAAAACCGGTCTGGACCATCGGCATGGTCGTCGCCCTGGCCTATATCTGCAACTATTCGGGCCTGACCTCGACGCTCGCTCTGGCCATGGCCCATACCGGCCCGGCCGCGACCTTCTTTTCCCCCATCCTGGGGGCGCTGGGCGTCTTTCTGACCGGATCGGACACCGCGTCGAACGCTCTGTTCTGCGGTCTTCAGGCGGTAACGGCGCAGCAGGTCGGCGTCAGCGACATCCTGCTGGTTGCAGCCAACAACACCGGCGGCACCGCCGGCAAGATGATCTCGCCGCAATCGATCGCCATCGCCGCCGCCGCCGCCGGACTGGTCGGGCGCGAAGGCAGCCTGTTCCGCTTCACGCTGAAACACAGTTTTCTCTGCATGGTCGTGATCGGCGCGCTGACCACCATCCAGGCCTATCTCCTGCCCGGCACCATTCCGTCCTGACCGGGAACGAGACAAGAGGACGCGGGGCCGGGCACCATCGGTCCCCGTCTCCGCGCCCCCGTCCCCCGCACTCTTATTTCTATCCCAGACGTTACCCCGCCCCAAAGATCAGGCCAGAGGGCCGCTCGATTTTTCGAGATTGGCCCAGGCTTCCTTGCCGAATTTTTCTTTCCATTCGGCATAGAACCCCTTGGCGCTCAAGACCTTCCTGAATTCGCTGACATCGGGGTAAGCAAAACTCATCCCGTTCTTTTCAAGATTTTTGATCGATGCCTGCGTCACGATTTGGATGTCGGCGCGCTGGTCGATGGCCGCCTGGGCAAAGTTTTTCTCGACACTTTCCCGGATTCTGGGCGGAAGCCGATTGAAGGCCTTGGCATTGGCGATGTTCCACCAGCCGTCCCAGGCGTGATTGGTGATCGAGCAATATTTCTGAACCTCGTAGAAGCGTGATAGCTCGATCAAGGACAGGGGATTTTCCTGCCCGTCGGCGACATGCGTTTGCAGGGCCGAATAGCATTCCGTGAAATTGATCACCGTCGGAGCCGCCCCGAGCGCCCTGAACATCGATGTATAGAGAGGAGTCGGCGGAACCCTCAGCTTCAGATTATTGAAATCACTGGGACCGTTGATCGGTCCCTTCGAGGTGGTGGTGACCCGAAAGCCGCTGTCGAATTTCTTTTCCAGCCCGATCAGTCCCACCTTCTCCATCTGGCCGCGCAGATAAGCGCCAAGCGCGCCATCGGCTGCATGCCAGACCTCGTCGTAATTCTTGAAGGCGAACCCCATCGCCGTAATGCTCGCCACCGGCAACAGCGTCGAAATGATCAGACCGGAGACGCTGAAGAATTCAAGCGCTCCGGACCGCACCTGGCTCAGGCAATCGGTATCGGTGCCAAGCTGGCTGGCGGGAAAGACGGTGATTTTCAGCCGACCGTCGGTCTCCTTGAAAATCCGCTCGGCGGCTTCCTGAGCCCGAATGGTCGAAGGATGATGGAGGGGGACATCATTGCCGAATTTAAATGAAAATTCGGAGGCATTCGCATATTTCGGAAGAACGCACACGGCCGCTATGGCAGAAGACGCCTTAAGAAAGGAACGTCGGCTGATATTAATCATAATTAACCTCAAATAAACTTGATAAATAATGACAAATTATTATCAGTGGACATGAATGCCTCCATTCACGTCTATTATTGCTCCCGTCACATAAGAAGAGAGGTCCGACGCAAGGAAAAGGAAAGCGCCAGCAACTTCTTTGGGATCTCCGAACCGGTGTAGGAATGTTCCGTTGCGGATTTCGCTCAGCCTTTGCTCGCTAAGGCTGTTGCCGGTTATGTCGGTATTGATGAGACCGGGAGTGACGCAATTCACCCGGATGCCGTCGACGCCCAATTCCCGCGCCATCGCCTTGGCCAATCCCAAGACACCGGCCTTGGAGGCCGAATAATGCGGACCGCCGAAAAACCCGCCGCCGCGCTGGCCGGCAGCCGAGGATGTGCAGGCGATCGATCCCTGACGGCGCGACTGCATATGCGGGATGACGGCCTGGCTGAGGTAAAGCGTGCCGCGCAGATTGACATTGAGCACCGCGTCATAATTGGCGGGCTCGATCTCCATGATCTTCAGCGGCTGAGAGATGCCGGCGTTATTGATCAAAATATCAACATGGCCGAAATGATCGATGACTTGATTGACACTGCGGCGGCAAGCATCACGGTCGGAAACATCGCATCCGATCCCAAGATGTCCATTTCCTAAAGAGATAGCCGCCTCTATCGAGAGATTTTCATCACGATCAAGAATTGCCACACGGCATCCATGCTCAGCAAAAAGACGAGCAGTTGCAAGACCAATCCCTTTTTTGCTTGCCGCACCAGATATTATTGCTGTTTTATCTTTTAGTAGCATTTTTTATACACTCACATATTCAAACTAATACGTAAGGTATTATTTTTTTAAAACTAAATAAAACGCGTTGTTTACAACTGATGGTGAATCCTGTTCAACTGAATCATGACCCGCCACCTGCCCCTGACTCACCTTCGCATCTTTGAATCGGCGTCGCGCACGGGATCCTTCCGCAGCGCCGCCACCGAGCTGAATCTGTCTCCCAGCGCCGTCAGCCACGCCATCCGCAAGCTGGAATGCATTGTCGGCGCCACGCTTTTCGAGCGAAGCGGGCGCACTGCGCGTCTGACCCAGGATGGGGAGGCGTTGATGAATCACATCGGACGCGCCTTTGAAGACATGCGCCGAGGATTGGAGGTCATCTCGAAAAAAGGGCCGGGTTTCCTGCGGCTGCATTGCGCCCCCAGCTTCGCCACGCAATGGCTGGCGCCGCGCCTGAGCCAGTTCCTAGCCCTTTATCCGGACATCGAAATGCGGCTGTCGGCGGGAACGGACTACACCCGTTTCCTATCCGATGATTTCGATGCGGATATCGTCTACGGCCAGCCCCGGGAGGGATTGGTGGTCCTTCCGCTTGGCGAGGAGGTCCTGACGCCGCTCTGCTCTCCCGCCATCGCAGCAGAAATCCATACGCCGAGGGATCTTTATCAGTATGTGCTTATCGAAAGCGAGGTCGTGCCGGTCCGCTGGGCAACCTGGTTCGCGGCAAACGGACTTGTCGCGCCCCCGCCTCACGGCATGCGGTTCGACCGCAGCTTTCTTGCCATCGCCGCCGCCGCCGATGGGCTGGGCGTGGCGCTCGAATCGACGCTGCTTGCGGAAAGAGAGCTTTTGGCCGGTCGCATCGTCGCCCCCTTGGCCGGACGGGCCCAGGATGTCCGTTATCAGGGACATTTCATGGTCTGCCCTAAACCTGCGGACAAACGCCGGCCGGTGCAGCATTTCGCCCGATGGCTGGCCAAGGAATTAGGCGTCGATCCCGGACCTTTCGCCTGACCGGCCCCCTTCGTCTGCAAGCCGGACGCAAAAAGACAAGGGCCCCGCCTCCTGCCGGAGACGGGGCCCTTGGCCGATTCAAAAGGCCGGTCTTTACGACAGGACGACCAGCAAATCCTTGGTTTCGACGATGGTTCCGGGTGTCACCGCGATGTGCTGGATCGTACCCGCACGCTCGGCGCGGACCACGGTTTCCATCTTCATCGCTTCCAGTTCGATCAGGATATCGCCCTTCTCCACCTTCTGGCCGACGCTGACCTCGACCGACGCGACCAAGCCGGGCATCGGGGCCGCGACATGGTTCGGGTTGCCGGGCTCGGCCTTGGGCTGAGCAGGGCGTTCGGGCGCGACCGAACGATCCGGCACCTTGACCGTGCGCGGCTGGCCGTTCAGCTCGAAGAAGACATTGCGCATCCCCTGATCGTCGGCCTCGCCGATGGCGAGCATGCGGATCAGCAGCGTCTTGCCCGGCTCCAGATCGACCGAGGTGTCGATGCCCGACGGCATGCCGTAGAAGAACACCGGCGTCGGCAGGTTGGCCACATCGCCATAAGCCTTCTGGTGATGGGCGAAATCGACGAACACCTTGGGATACATCAGATAGGAAGCCAGGTCGTCATCCGAAACGCAGCGCCCGATCTTGCCTTCGACCTCGGTCCGGGTGGCTTCCAGATCGGTCGGCGGCAGCACCGCGCCGGGACGGACCTTCAGCGGTTCGGCCCCCTTCAGCACCTTCTTCTGCAAGACTTCGGGGAAGCCTTCCGGGGGCTGGCCCAGATCGCCGCGGAAGAACGACACCACCGATTCGGGGAAGGCGATCTCGCGGTTGGGGTCCATCACCATCTCGGGCGTCAGTCCGCTGGTGACCATCATCAGGGCCATGTCGCCGACAACCTTCGAGCTGGGCGTTACCTTGATGATGTCGCCGAACATGCGGTTGACCTCGGCATAGGCGGTGGCGACCCGCTCCCAATGCGCGTCGTCGATGCCCAAAGACCGGGCCTGCTGGCGGATATTGGTGACCTGCCCGCCCGGCATTTCGTGCAGATAGACCTCGGCCGAACCGGACTTCAGCCCGGTTTCAAAGGCCGCATACTGCCAGCGCACCCGCTCCCAATAATGGGACAAACGGTTCAGCGCCTGATGATCCAGGCCCGGATCGCGCTCATCGCCCTTCAGCGCATGGCAGATCGACCCCAGCGGCGGCTGCGAGGTCGTGCCGCTCATCGCGTCCATGGCCGCGTCCACCGCATCCACCCCGGCTTCAACCGCAGCCAAAACCGTAGCCGCCGACAAACCGCTGGTATCATGGGTGTGATAATGGATCGGCAGCCCGACCTCTTCCTTCAGTGCCTTGACCAGAGCGCCAATGGCGCGCGGCTTGCCCAGCCCGGCCATGTCCTTGATGCCCAGGATGTGGGCGCCGGCACGCTCCAAGTCCTTGGCCATGTTCACATAATATTTGATGTCGTATTTGCGCGACGGATCGATGGCGTCGCCGGTGTAGCACATCGCGGCTTCGCACAAGGCCCCGGTCTCACGCACCGCATCGATGGCGGCGCGCATGTTTTCGACCCAGTTCAGCGAATCGAATACGCGGAACAGATCGACGCCGCTCTTGGCCGCACGCTGGACGAAATAGCGCACGACATTGTCGGGATAATTGGCATAGCCGACCGCGTTAGCCGACCGCAGCAGCATTTGCAGCAACAGGTTCGGCATCGCCTGACGGAAGACGGCCAGACGCTGCCAAGGGTCTTCCTTCAAGAATCGCAGCGCCACGTCGAAGGTGGCGCCGCCCCAACATTCGACCGAGAACAGATTGGGCAGCAAATGCGCATAGGCCGGGGCAGCCGCCCACAGATCGTGGCTGCGCATGCGCGTGGCCAATAGCGACTGGTGAGCGTCGCGCATGGTGGTGTCGGTAATCAGAAGACGCTTCTGTTCCTTCATCCACTGGGCGAACTTCTCCGCCCCCAACTGCTCCAGCAACTGCTTGGTGCCGGCCGGAGGCGCGCCCGACGGCGCGGACGGCGGCAGAACCGCTCCCATCGATTCCGTCGGCAAGGGCCTGCCCTTGACCTCGGGGTTGCCGTTGACGGTGACGTCGGCGATGTAGGTCAGCAGACGGGTGGCGCGGTCACGGCCCATTTCCTGGTGGAACAGGTCCGGGGTTTCGTCGATGAAGCGCGTCGTGTAGCTGCCGTCGCGGAATTTCGGGTGACTGATCACCGCTTCTAAGAAGGCAAGGTTGGTGGCCACGCCGCGAATACGGAATTCGCGGATGGCGCGGCGCATGCGCTCGATCGTCTCGCCGGGGGTCGGCGACCAGGCGGTGACCTTTTCCAGCAGAGAATCATAATAACGGGTAATCAGCGCACCCGAAAAAGCGGTGCCGCCATCCAGCCGGATGCCATAGCCGTTCGCGCCGCGATAAGCGGTGATGCGGCCATAATCGGGGATGAAATTGTTGGCCGGATCTTCCGAGGTCACGCGGCATTGCAGGGCATGGCCGAACAGCCGGATGTCCTTTTGCGCCGGCACGCCGGAATCCGGCTCGCCGATCGTAGCGCCCTCGGCGATGCGGATCTGCGCGTTGACGATATCGATGCCGGTCACCATTTCGGTGACGGTGTGCTCGACCTGGATGCGAGGATTGACCTCGATGAAATAGAATTTGCCGGTATCGACATCCTGAAGGAATTCGACGGTGCCGGCATTCTCATAACCGACGGCCCGGCACAGACGCAGGGCGGCGGCGCACAGCGCCTCGCGGTCGGAATCGGTGAAATAGGGCGCAGGCGCGCGCTCCACGACCTTCTGATTGCGCCGCTGCACGGTGCAATCACGCTCGAACAGATGAACGATATTGCCATGCTGATCGCCCAGGATCTGGACTTCGACATGGCGCGCATGGCGCACCAGCTTTTCAAGGTAAAGCTCGTCATTGCCGAACGCGCCCTTGGCTTCGCGCCGGGCCATCGACACCAGCTCTTCCAGCGTGTCGGGACCTTCGATGACGCGCATGCCGCGTCCGCCGCCGCCCCAGCTTGCTTTCAGCATCAGGGGATAGCCGATTTCCTCGGCCAGGCGCGCGATTTCCTTGATGTCGCGCGGCAAGGCGCCGGTAGCCGGCATCACCGGCACATTGGACTCGGTAGCGATACGGCGCGCTTCGACCTTGTTGCCCAAAAGGCGCATGACGTTCGAGGACGGCCCGATGAAAATCAGGCCGGCGTTACGACAGGCATCGGCGAATTCAGGATTTTCGGACAGGAACCCATAGCCCGGATGCACGGCATCGGCCCCGGTTTCCTTGGCCACTCGGATCATTTCGTCGATCGACAGATACGCTTCGACCGGTCCCATCCCCTTGCCGATCAAATGGCCTTCATCGACTTTGAACCGATGCAGGGCAAAACGATCCTCGTTTGAATAAACGGCGACCGTCGAGATGCCCAACTCGGAGGCGGCCCGAAAAATACGAATGGCGATTTCGCTGCGATTGGCGACGAGAAGCTTCTTAATAACGGTCATTCCGCTTGTACCACCGAATAATGGAAACTGCCTTTGACGTCCGCTTTTCCCCCGGTCCGGGAGCGGCCTTCCCGGAAAAGCTCGTCCTGGCAAACGGCAGACAATATCAAGGCATGTGGGTGAATAGCAAAGCCATATCGCACTAATCCTGCCCAATTTTCGATCAAGAGAGCGAATGGGGGCATGCTTTGCTCACACTCTCGACCGTAAAAACGCTGATCCGCCGCGCCGATAGCCGGTTTCTCTTCAGGCGTTGATCGTTCAGGATCAGCCGTCATTTATGGCGAAAGGAACCCCTATGACGGAAGTCATGAGAAATCGTCCCGATCCGGGCCTTTCAGACCGATCAGGCGGTTTCGTCATGCGTATGGGCGTGAGCATGGGCCGAATGATCGGCAGCGGACGGCTCGATCGTCACCAGATGCAAATTGCCGTGCCGCACGCCGGTTTCGGCCATGATCGTCTCAGCCAACGCCCTGACGCCGCCGGTGGGACCGCGCAGCAGGGTCACTTCCAGGCAATTGTCGTGGTCCAGATGCACATGCAAGGTGGACAGCAGCAGTTCGTGATGGTCGTGCTGGGTGTGGGTCAAACGCCGGACCAGTTCGCGCTGGTGATGATCGAACACATAGGACAGGCAGCCGACGGCATGGGTGGCGCGGTTTTCGGCGACATTGTCGGCATCCAGCTTTGCGCGCAAAAGATCCCGGATCGCCTCGGAACGATTCGCATAGCCTTTGCGCCCGATATAGGCGTCGAACGCCTCCAAAAGACCGTCGTCGAGCGATATCGTGACCCGTTCCATGCCTTTTCCCCGTTTCTTTGCCGACCGGACGAACCAGCATAAACCGGACGATCCCATCCGTTGACGCCATCCTGGCGGTATGAGAAATTTAAAATTCTTCATACCATAAAAAAATCGGGAAACGTCATGCCTCGTCTCATTCCGGCCCTTGCCGCCGTCCTGCTTTCATGGCCGGTGGCGGCCTTCGCTCATTTCCAGACTCTGCTGCCCGATACCGACATCCTGCCCGACGACGGCGACCGTACGGTCACCTTGTCGGCGGTCTTCACCCATCCGATGGAAGGCGGGCCGGTCATGGCCATGGACCGCCCGGCCCGGTTCGGCGTTCTGGCGGGAAGGGAGAAAACCGATCTTTCCGCCCTGCTGAGCGAAAAGAGTGTCGATGGCAAGCCTGCGTTCGAGGCCCGCTACACGGTGCCAGGACCGGGCGATTACGTCTTTTATCTTGCGCCCACGCCTTATTGGGATGCGGCGGAAAAGCAATATCTGATCCATTACACCAAGGTGGTGGTCGATTATGGCGGCGGTGAGGATTGGGACGCGCTGGCCGGATTGCCCGTCGAAATCCAGCCCTTGACCCGGCCTTATGGATTGTGGACCGGCAGCCTGTTCCGGGGTGTCGCATTGAAGGACGGCAAGCCCTTGGCCCATGCGCGGGTCGAAATCGAATGGCTGAATGACGGTTCCGTCACCGCCCCGTCCGATCCCTTCATCACCCAAGAGGTCAAAACCGATTCAGCCGGCGTTTTTGCTTATGCCATGCCGCGCGCGGGCTGGTGGGGCTTCAACGTCCTGACCGAAGGCAAGGTCAAGGACAAGAACGGCAAGCCTGCGGAAGCCGAACTGGGCGGCACGCTATGGGTCCGCACCACCGATTTCAAGTAAAGGGAGGGCTGCGGTCTTGGCCCATATGCCAGACGGAATCCTGTCCGCCCCGGTCCTGATCGCGGGCGGAACCGTGGCTCTGGCCGGAATCGCCTGGGCCTTACGCCGACTCGACGCCGACGATATCCCCCGGACGGCTTTGGTGACGGCGGCGTTCTTCGTCGCCGCCTTGATCCATTTCCCGGTCGGCCCGACCTCGGTTCACCTGATCCTGAACGGGCTAACCGGCATCATGCTGAGCTGGACCGCCTTTCCCGCCATCGCCATCGCCCTCCTGCTTCAGGCGGTGCTGTTCGGATTCGGCGGCATCGTCACACTGGGCGTCAACATCACCGTCATGGCCGTGCCTGCGGTCTTGTGCGGATGCCTGTTCCAGGGGCTTCGCCCCCGGCTTTCCGCCCGCGCCCTGACTCTGGCCGGGGGAATTCTGGGAGCGTTGGGCGTGCTGCTGACCGCCCTGTTCGTGGCCGGAGCGCTGGCCTTGTCCGGGCGCGAATTCCTGCCTGCAGCCAAGCTGGCACTGCTGGCCCATCTGCCGGTCATGGTGATCGAAGCCGCAGTCAGCGCCGCCGCCGTCGCCTTCCTCGGCCGGGTCCGGCCCGAACTGCTGACAGGGATAAAAACCGGCCATGCTTAACGCCTTGTCCCGTTTCCTTACCGTATCCCTCTTGCTCGCCGGCTTGGTAGCCGCCGAGCCGGCCTGGGCGCACAAGATGAAGGTCTTCGCCGTCATCGACGGTGATGCCATCGTCGGTTCCGCCTATTTCAGCCCCGGCGGACGTGTCCGGGACGCCGAAGCCATCCTGTCCATCGGCGGAGAGAACGTGGCGCGCACCCGGACCGGCGAGGATGGCTCGTTCCGTTTCACACCTGCCCGCCCCGGACCGTACCGCATCGCCGTCGATGGCGGCGATGGCCATGCCGCCTTTTTCATCCTGGCCGATAGCGCACCTCCCGCCACGCCCGCGCCCCTTTCTACGTCCGCCGTCGTCAGCGACACCGCCATCGAACAGGCGATCGCGCGCCAGATCCGCCCGCTACGGGAGCAGATCGACGCCTATGAGGAAAAAATCCGGCTGCATGACATTCTGGGCGGGCTGGGAATCATCGCCGGTCTGGCGGGCGTGGCGTTCGGCCTGTCCGAACGGCGCAAACGGCGGGCAAGTGAAGGATCGGGGGACAAGAAATGAGCCGGAATGCGCCGCTCGCCCTGAGCTTGACCTCTCTTCCGTCCCGTCATGAGGGTGGACTCGCCTTGGCCGGAATCGATCCTGGCCTGCGGCTGATCGCCACCCTGGCCTTCGCTGTCACCACCATCGGTCTGGACCGTTTTTCCGCCCTGCTAACCGCATTGGGCTGCGCGCTGGCAGCGATGATCCTTGCACGCATAGAGTTCCGGGACGCCTGCAAACGCTTCGCTGCGCTGGACGGGGTTCTGATCCTGGTCCTGGTGACGCTGCCTTTCTCTCGCGAGGGAGACGCCGCGTTCACCATCCTAGGCCTTGCCGCCAGCCGCGAGGGAATCGATCAAGCACTAACGATCCTGATCCGCGCCAACGCCGTACTGGCAATGGCGACCGCGTTGTTGGCCACGCTGGACGGCGCAGCACTGGGACAGGGCCTGGGCCGGCTGGGCGCTTCGGGCAAATTCATCCATCTGTTCTTGTTCAGCCTGCGCGCCATCGCCTTACTGGGCGAAGAATATCGGCGCTTGCGCCAGGCAATGCGGGTCCGGGCCTTCGCCTTGCGCTTTGATCGTCATGGCTGGCGCAGCATGGGCTATCTGGTCGGTATGTTGCTGGTGCGCGGCGTTGATCGCGCCGAAAGAATGAAGATGGCCATGCGGTGCCGGGGATTTGACGGAACCTTCCCGACCAGCCATCATTCGCCCGCCTTGCGCGCCAAGGATTGGGTGTTTGCTCTGATGATTCTGGCCGTCTGTTCGGGGTTGCTGCTGATGGATTTGCGATGACCCCACCCTTGCTGCTTTTATCGGGCATCCGTTTCGCCTATCCCGGCTGCCCCCCCATCCTCGACCAGGCAACGCTGAGTCTGGCCCCCGGACAACGACTGGCGGTCAATGGCGATAATGGCGCGGGCAAAACCACCCTGCTGAAACTCATGGTCGGATTGCTGAAGCCGCAAGCGGGCACCATCTGGGCCTTTGGCGTGGCGCGGCGGTGCGAGGCTGATTTCCGCGAGGTGCGCGCGCGCGCCGGCTTGCTGTTCCAGGACCCCGACGATCAGCTTTTCTGCCCCACCGTTGCCGAAGATGTGGCCTTCGGGCCAATCAATCTGGGCAAAAGCCCCGCCGAAGCCAACGCCATCGCCCGGCGCGTGCTGGCCGGGCTGGGCATCGACTCGCTTTCCGATCACGCCGGCCACCGTCTGTCCACGGGTCAGAAAAAGCTGGCGGCGCTGGCCTCGGTGCTGGCCATGGAACCTGAAATCCTGCTGTTGGACGAACCCAGCGCCGGGCTGGACCGAACGGCGCGCACAAGGCTGTTCGAGACCTTGCGCGTCCTGCCCCAGGCAATGATCCTGGTCTCGCACGACGCAGCGTTCCGGGACGGGCTGGCCGACAGCCATGTTCTGTTGTCCGAAGGCCGCCTGATTCCCGATCTTCCGGAAGGCTAGCGACGCTTTTATTTGCGCTGCCGCGCAAGCGAGACCCGTCTCGCGCTCTGGCCGGGGACATATTCCCCGGCACCCCTTTATTTTTTATAAAAATTTTTGGGTTTGGGGGTTTTTAAAACCCCCAATGGGGCGCGGGGCCAGCCCCGCTTCGCCCTCCCCTAAACCGCATCCCGAATCGCCCGCCAGACCGCCACCGCCTGAGCGGTTTCAGCGACGTCATGCACGCGCAGGATCTGCACGCCCCGTTCCAGCCCGGCCAGGGCAGCGGCGATGGAGCCGGCGACGCGCTGCTTGGGCGCTTCGCCCCGGCTCAAGCGGCCGATGAAGCTCTTGCGGCTGACGCCCAGCAGAATCGGCGCACCCAGAGCATGGAACAAAGCCTGCTGGCCCAGCAATTCGGCATTATGAGCAACGGTCTTGCCGAAGCCGATGCCGGGATCGACCGACAGCCGCGTGCGGACGATGCCCCCCGCCTCGCAGGCAGCGATTCGTTTGGCCAAATAATCATAAATGTCGAGCGCCGCCGACGCGTAACGGGGGTCTTCCTGCATGCCTTCGGGCGTGCCCCGCATATGCATCAGCACAATCGCCGCCTTGGAGCGGGCGGCGACCCTCAGTGCTTCGGGGTCACCTTCCAGTGCGGCGATATCGTTGATGATCGCCGCCCCGGCCTCCACCGCCTGGGCCATGACCGGCGCATGGCGCGTATCCACCGACAAAACAGCGCCGCGTTCGGCCAAAGCGCGGATCACCGGCACCACCCGGGCCGCTTCCTGCTCCGGAGCCATCTCGCCCGATCCGGGACGGGTTGATTCGCCGCCAACATCCAGAATGTCGGCTCCGGCTTCGAGCAAGGCAAGGCCATGCGCCACCGCCGATTGGGTATCCATATGCTCGCCGCCGTCCGAAAAACTGTCCGGCGTGACATTGACGATACCCATGATCCGGGGCCGGTCCAGCGTGAGACCGGCGAAAGACGGACGCATTCCCGTCAGCCGGTCCAGCAGCGTCTTAGCATGAGTGGCGACCGGAGCCCCTTCCCCGGCGGCCCACGACCGAAGCTCGGCGATCGGAGCCACCGTTTCCGCGAGCCGGCCCCGGCTCGGGTCGCGCCGGAACAGACGTAGATGGGTGAAGGCGAACGGGCCGCCGGCCAAAGGCAAAGCAAGGTCCGAGGCCTGGGCAGCGCGGGCCGCCATCCCCGACAGCAGCCCCTCGGGCGCGAGGTAAAAGGTCTTCTCAACCCCCAACAAAGCCGCGCCCCGCGGCAAGGCGGGGCACGGTTCACGGAGCAGCGGCTCCACGGTTGGCGTCATCGGCGTCGCGTCCGGATCAGGACCCGGGCACCGGCTGCACACCGCCCAGATCGGGATCACCCTTGATCTTGGTGGTGGGCGGAACCGAGGTGCGGCTGGGCGGTTCGTAATTCTTGCCTGCGTCGCCATCGGTTTCGTCGGGGCGCACCAGCGTCTCGCCGCGCATGACCGCCTGGATTTCCTCGCCCGACAGGGTTTCGAATTCCAGCAAAGCCTGGGCCAGCGCATGAAGCTGATCGACATGGGCGGTCAGGGTTTCGCGGGCGCGGCCATAGGCCGTTTCGACGATGCCCCGGATTTCCTGGTCGACGACCGTGGCGGTCGCGTCCGAGATGTTCTTCTGCGTCGCCACGGAATGGCCCAGGAACACCTCCTGCCCATTTTCACCATAGGTCAGCGGGCCCAGCTTGTCGCTCATGCCCCATTCGGTGACCATGCGCCGCGCCATGTCGGTAGCCATCTTGATGTCCGACGACGCGCCGGTGGTGATTTTTTCCGTTCCAAAGATGATTTCTTCGGCCAGACGCCCGCCCATGGCCACGGCCAGATCGGCCTTCAGCTTGGCGCGCGAGACCGAAATGCGGTCGCCTTCGGGCAGGCGCATGACCATGCCCAAAGCGCGGCCGCGCGGAATGATGGTGGCTTTGTGGATCGGATCGGATTCAGGCTCATGCACCGCGACGACGGCGTGCCCGGCCTCGTGATAGGCGGTCAGGCGCTTTTCCTGCTCGGTCATCACCATCGAGCGGCGTTCCGCCCCCATCATCACCTTGTCCTTGGCCGCCTCGAACTCGGCCATCGCCACCACGCGCTTGCCGCCGCGGGCGGCAAGCAGGGCCGCTTCGTTGACCAGGTTGGCGAGATCGGCGCCCGAAAAGCCCGGCGTGCCGCGCGCGATAATCCGCGCATCCACGTTCGGAGCCAGCGGCACCTTGCGCATATGGACCTTCAAGATCTTCTCGCGGCCCAGCACATCCGGATTGGGCACCACCACCTGGCGGTCGAAACGGCCGGGACGCAGCAGTGCCGGGTCCAGCACGTCGGGACGGTTGGTGGCGGCGATCAGGATAACGCCTTCGCTCGATTCGAACCCGTCCATCTCGACCAGCAACTGGTTCAGGGTCTGCTCGCGTTCGTCATTGCCGCCGCCCAGGCCCGCGCCACGATGGCGGCCGACAGCGTCGATCTCGTCGATGAAGATGATGCAGGGCGCATTCTTCTTGCCCTGTTCAAACATGTCGCGCACACGGGATGCGCCGACGCCTACGAACATCTCGACGAAATCGGAACCCGAGATGGTGAAGAAGGGCACATTGGCCTCGCCGGCGATCGCGCGCGCCAGCAGCGTCTTGCCGGTGCCGGGCGGGCCGACCAGCAGACAGCCCTTGGGGATCTTGCCGCCCAGACGCTGGAATTTCTGCGGGTCCTTCAGATATTCGACGATTTCTTCAAGCTCGTCCTTGGCCTCGTCGATGCCGGCGACATCGTCAAAGGTGACGCGCCCGGTCTTTTCGGTCAGCATCCGCGCGCGGCTTTTGCCGAATCCCATGGCCTTGCCGCCGGTCGATTGCATCTGGCGCATGAAGAAAATCCACACGCCCACCACCAGCAGCATCGGCAGCCAGGACAGGATGTAGCCCCAGAAGCTCTGACCCTTTTCGGTGTCCGGCGTGGCGGTGATGCGCACATTGGAAGCGCGCAGCTTTTCGACCATCGACGGATCGGCCGGGGAATAGGTGGAGAAGGGCCGCCCGTCCGAGAAATGGCCCGAGATGCGATCGCCCTCGATCAGGACATCGGAAACCCGCCCCTTCTCGACCTCGTTCATGAAGTCGGAATAGGCGTAGCCATTGACGGTTCGCTGATTGTCCGAGGTCTGGAAGAGCTGGAAAAGCGCTGCCAGCAGGACCGCAGCGACAACCCATAAGATCAGATTTTTGCTTACATTCATCCGATTATCCCTTGGCGACCGGGCTGGACATCATGCCCGTCCCTGCCTCCGCGCGCGACCCAAAAATGATGTCTTAGGATCAATATCCACTGCCTTTAGATAATGCGGCAGAAGCGTTAGACAAGACAATGCCGGACCGGTCCCAACGCTCTTTCCGGTGTGAAAAGAATTTCGGCATCCGCGGCACCCTCCATTCCGGGACGACAGAACCCCAAATGAGGGATCGCCACCAATCCGGAATCGTCGAACAGAGCCGGCAAGGTCGGGCAGACGGACCCCGGAATCCCGCCCCGCGCGGCCCCGTCTCGCCGGACCTGCCGCCACGCTTCAATTCCCAGCGCCCCCAGCCGCATCGGCCCGCAACCGCCCCCGATCCTTGCGGTAAAGCGTCCGTCCCACCGCGCGGAACCGCCGGGCGGAATGGCGACCGGAGCGGCCATCGCCCGGACTTCGCGCTGGATCAGCACGCCTCCCTCCCAAGGGGCCAGCACGCAGCCCTGGAAGGTCCGTCGCGCAGCCAGCCCATCGGTCAGGGCGCGCTCCAGCCGTTCCAGCCGTTCCAGCCGGGGCGGATAGACCGCCCCGCCCAGACAGCGGCACAAGGCGGCCAGGGCGCGCAGCCGGATTTCCGGTTCGGCGCGCGCAAAAGAAACGGGATCGAGCCGGACGAAACCCGCCGGATGAAGATCGGCGCAAACCGCCAGCAGCCGGGCGCCGGCCGTTTCCAGACTGCCCCGCGCGCGGGACAGCCCCTGCGCTGTTTTGGCCAGACGGCGGCTGTCCAATCCCTCCCCCGCCAGGATTCCGGCGGAAGAGAGCAATCCGCGCATCCGCACGCGCCTGAACAGGGGATTGCGGTTCGACGGGTCTTCCACCCAGACCAGCCCGCGTGCGGCCAGCGTCGCTTCCAGCCGGGCATGCGGCGCGTCCAGCATCGGGCGCAACAGGCGCAGGGCGCGGGTTTCGGTGATCGGAGCCATTCCCGCCAACCCATCGACGCCGCTGCCGCGCGCCAGATGCATCAGCAGGGTTTCGGCCTGATCGTCGCGGTGATGGGCAAGCAGAAGATGCAGCAGCCCCTCCTGCCGGCACCAATCCTCCAACAGCGCATAGCGCGCGCGCCGCGCCGCCGCCTGAATGCCGGTTCCGGGCTTAGCCCCTTCCCAGCGCAAGACATGATGCGGGATTTCCCGCGCCGCCAGCCAGCGTCCGACCGTTTCGGCCTCGGCGGCGGAATCGGCGCGCAGGCCGTGATCGACCGTCAAGGCGATCGCCTGCCCGCCCCGGCTGCGCGCCCAGGCGTCGGCCAGAATCGTCAAAGCCAGGCTGTCGGCCCCGCCCGAACAGGCCACGGCCACGACCGGAAGACGCTCGAACGGACCCAGCCGGTCCATCCAGCTTGAGAATTCCGCATCGCCGATCGGATCCATGGGCCCGTCCCCTGTGCGGCATCCGGACCTTAGCAGCCCTGCTTGCTTTTCTCCGACGCGGCGGTACGTTTCAGCGTGTCCAACGCCTGGGGATATTCGGTGGTGAAGCGGGAAAGAGCGGCACACGCTTCCTGCTTTTTGCCCATATTGCCCAGCGCCATTCCCAGCTTCAAAAGGCTTTCCCCCGCTTTGGCCGATTTCGGATAATTGCGGTAGGCCTTCAGGAACAAGGGTGCGGCCTGATCCCATTGGCTTTGGGCGAAATAGATCTGAGCCTGCCAATAGGTGGCGTTGCCGGCCAGGGGATCGTCCGGATATTGGGTGATGAAGGTATCGAACGCCTTGGCTGCCCCGGCATGGTCGTTGTTACGCAACAGGCTGAAGGCGTAATCATATTTTTCCTGAGGCGTCCGCCCGACCAGGGTCACGGGCGCGCCCGATTGGGCCGCTTGCGCGGGCGGCTGAGTCTGCGCCTGCCCCGCCGGCCAGCTGCCATGAACCAGACTGCCGGGCGGCGCACCGGGAGCAGCCGGGGCGTCGGCGGTTCCAGCCGTGGATGCAGACGCGGACCCACCGGATTTCTGCTCCAGCTCCTTAAAGCGCAGATCGATGTCGGCCTGCATGCGTTCAAGCTTGGTGGAAAGCTGGGATGCGTTGAAATCCGCCTGTTCCACCTGTCCGGTCAGATCGCGGACCTGCTGTTCGATCCGGCCCAGCCGCGAATCCAGGGAATCATAAGCGCTTCCCGTAACCGGCGCGCCCCCCCCCGAACCGCCCGATCCGCCGCCGCGATAGACCTGAGACTGCAAGGTGCCGACGTCCCGTTCCAGCCGGTCCAGGCGATCGACCAGCCCGCGCGTGTCGGACTGAGCGTTGGCGGTCGCACATCCCGCCATGAGAATCGGAAGCAGAAGAAGGGGAAGAAAGCGGGGATGCAGTCGCACGGGGGCAGCCTTTCTCGCTGACGGGAGCATGGGAACCGGCGGCTACTCTAGCATAACCGGCTCCAAACGACATCGGGGCGCTTGCCAGATGGGCAAGCGCCCCCGAACATCGCGTCGAATACGGTCAGATGACCGGATCCGCGAGCTTAGTTGATGACGCCGACGCTGCGACGGTTCTGAGCCCAAGCGGCCTCATTCGAACCGAGAACAGCCGGACGCTCCTTGCCGTAGGAAACGGTCTTCAGGCGGGAAGCCTGGATGCCCTGGGCAACGAGGTAGTCCTTGACAGCGTTGGCGCGGCGTTCGCCGAGCGCCAAGTTGTATTCGCGGGTACCGCGCTCGTCGGTATGGCCTTCGACGACCATATTGTCCTGCGGGTACTGCTTCAGGAAAGCAACCCACTTGGCCAGCTGCTCGCGGGCCTGGGTGTTCAGGTCATAGCGATTGAAAGCGAAGAAAACGCGGTCGCCGACATTGGCCACGAAATCGGCATTGCTGCCGGGCACAACGGCGGTACGGGCGCTGGTCGACGGCGAAGTCGTGGCAGCACCGGCATCAGTCGCTTCCGGGGCGGATTCGCAAGCGGCCAGAAGGGCGACGGCCGCAACCATGGTCAGAAAACGGAACTTCATCTGTATCTCCCCCATCTATCAAGATGGCGATATGTATGTGTGGATTTCAGCTGAAAGGCACCACGTTGCTGCTGTTCGTGGTGGATGTCTTTCACAACGACTTTCAGACCTACCGCAGCCGGCGTAATTCCCTTTCGGAGGCAAAATATACTTTTGATCCCCTATGGAATCAAGGGGGACCAAGCAGGATCGGAGCCGTCCAAAGGGGTTACGATCTGGCGTTCATTATAACCCGTAAGGTCGATCGTATAAAGCTTTGAAGAGCCCCCTCGACCACGAGAATCCGAGGGTGTTTGCCGCCCGAAGGCCAAGACGCGGCCATTAGGGGCCCAGGTCGGGCCTTCGACGAGATAACCCTTGGACAGTAATCGTTCGCCAGAACCGTCAGGACGCATGACACCTATGAAGAATTCACCGCCCTTCATCTTCGTGAAAGCAATGAGATCTCCGCGCGGCGACCATACCGGAGTCGCATAGCGGCCATCGCCGAAACTGATGCGCTGCTGGTTCGACCCGTCGGCATTCATGACATAGATTTGCTGCCCTCCCGACCGATCCGAATTAAAAGTGATCCGCGCGCCATCGGGCGAATAGCTGGGCGAGGTGTCGATTGAGCCACTATTGGTGATTCGGGTACTGCGCCGGGTGCGAAGATCCAATTCATAGATGCTGGTGTTGCCGCCGCTGGCCAGGCTCATGATGACCCGGTTGCCGTCGGGCGAGAAGCGCGGCGAGAAGGTCATGCCCGGGAAATCGCCCAGGACTTCGCGCCGGCCGCTGTCCAGATGCAGCACATAAACGCGCGGCGTGTCGCGATAATAGGACATGTAGGTGATTTCGCGCTGATTAGGCGAAAAACGCGGCGTCAGCACCAGATCGGAACCGTCGGTCAGCAAGCGGTGATTCTCGCCGTCCTGATCCATGATCGCCAGACGCTTGATCCGTTTTTCCAGCGGACCGCTTTCGGCGATATAGACGATCTGGGTGTCGAAATAGCCTTCCTCGCCGGTGACGCGTTTATAGATGGCGTCGGCGATCATGTGGCCGATACGCCGCCAGCCCTGAGGCTGCGCGTTATAAGCGCGCCCCACCATCTGGGTTTCGGCGAATACGTCCCACAAACGGAATTCGACGCGCAAATGGCCGTCCGCAGTACTTTCGACGCGCCCCTGGACCAGGGCCTGGGCGTTGATCGCCCGCCAGTCGGCGAAGCGTGGCTGAACCTGAAGCGACGCCGCCGTCTGGATAAAGGCCTTGGGGTCGATCGGCATGAACAGGCCCGACCGTTCGAGATCCGCCGAGACCACGGCGGCGATGTCGCGGCCGACCTGCGTCTCCTTGTCCGACGCGGCGACGAAATTGGTGATGGCGATCGGCAATGGCTGGACATTGGCCTTGTTGATGTCGATGACGACATCGGCGCGGGCCAATCCGCCCAGCCCGGCCACGCCCCAGAACAGGACGGTAATGAAACGGAGCAGTCTTGCGGTCATCGGATCAGGCTCCTTGGATCGAAATTGAGCGTGATATCAGGGAACGTCCGGTAGAAATCCGGACGAGAAGGTGGAATTTGCAACGGCGAACAGGCCAGCGGCGCGCGGCGCGCCGAATCGGCGGCGGCGCGGTAATAGGGATCGCTCGCATAGCGGCCCGAATCGACATCAAGGTCAGCACGGGTCACGGTGCCGTCGGGCCGGATCATGATGCGCACGCGGATGACCAGATCGCCGGCCCCGCGCGCACCCGGATCGAAGTTCCAGCAGCGTTCGATCTGGGCGCGCAGGAAATCCTTCTCGCTCATCGTCGGCTGTTCCGAGCTTTTCGACAAAGTCGAGTTGTTCTGCGGCCCCGCCGCAGCCGAAGATTGCGTCTTCGGCGCGGGCTGAGTCTGCGGCTTGTTCTTGTTCAAATCCTTGAGCGCGGTTTCCATCGACGACAAGAAGTCGTCCTTGGGCTTCGGCTTTTCGACCGGCTTCGTTTCCGTCTTCGGCTTCGGTGGCTCGGGCGGCTTCGGCTTGGGCACCGGCGGCGGCTCGGGCGTGGGCTCCGGTTTCGGTTCCGGTTTCGGTTCCGGTTTCGGCTCGGGTTTCGGTTCCGGCTTCGGCGGTGGCGGCGCGGGCTCGGGCGGCGGCGGGGCCGGCGTGTCCGGTTTCGGCGGCGGCGGAGCCGGTGCGGGCGGTGCGGGCTGAGGGTCCGGTTTCGGCGGTTCCGGTTTCGGTTCGGGCTTGGGCGTGCTGGGCGGCGGCGGAGACGTGATGTCGCCCAGCTTGGCCAGTTCGATCGGCACCGCCAGCTCGGTCTCGACCGGCGGCGGCAGCAGATGAGGCAGGCCGAACAGCGCGAAGATCACCACCAGGATGTGCAAAGCGGCCGAATAGAGAACGCCCGGAGACACGCCGCGCCCGATGCGCCGTCCACCGCCCTGAAACGCGTTCATCGCCACTCACCGTGCGCCTTTGCGCTTGTCGCCCGACGCGCCGCCCCCGGGCTGGGTGACCAGCGACAGTTTGGGGAAACCGGCTTGCGACAAATGGGACAGAACCTCGGCCATGCGGCCATAGTTCACGCTGGTATCGCCACGGACGAAGATGGTGGTGTCCGGCTTGGCTGCGGTGACGGCGCGCAAACGGGGCACCAATTCGTCCAGGGTCAGTTGGGTTTCCTGCAGCCACAGCGAACCGTCGGCCTTGACCGAGATCGACAGGGGCTTGTCGTCGCCTTTGAGCGCCGCGGCGTTGGTCTTGGGCAGATCCAGCGGCACACCGGCGGTCAAAAGCGGCGCCGTGACCATGAAGATGACCAGCAGCACCAGCATCACATCGACCATCGGCGTGATGTTGATGTCCGACATCGGCCGTCCGCCGCGCCGCGCGCCGCGCCGCCCCGTCTTGCCGCCGCTCATATAGCCGCCAGCCATGACCTTTAAGCCTTTTCCTCGAGTTGGCGCGACAGGATAGCGCCGAATTCGCCCGCAAAGGCTTCAAGACGCATCGAATAGCGGTCGATATCGCCCGACAACTTGTTATAGGCCAGCACCGCCGGAATGGCCGCGACCAGTCCCAGCGCGGTGGCGAACAGCGCCTCGGCAATGCCGGGCGCGACCACGGCCAAGCTGGTGTTTTTGGTCATGCCGATATTGTGAAAGGCGTTCATGATGCCCCACACCGTGCCGAACAGGCCGATGAAGGGCGCAGTCGATCCGACCGAAGCCAGGAAGCTCATCCGCGCCTGAAGCTGTTCCATCTCGCGTTCCATCGTCACCGACATCACCCGGTCGATGCGCTGGGGCAGGCTAAGACGCAGCGCGGCGCGGTCGGCGCGGCCATTGACGGCCGAACGCCGCCATTCCCGCATCGCCGCGACAAAGACCGATGACATCGGATCCTGCGGCCGCTGGCCGATCCGGTCGTAAAGCTCTTCCAGCGAGCCGCCCGACCAGAAGCTGTCTTCGAAATGATCGGCGCGGCGCACCAGGCTTTTGAGGCGCAGCCATTTGTCGAAGATGATCGCCCAACACCAGAACGACGCCATCACCAGCGTCAGCATCACCGCTTTGACGATGATGTCGGCCTGCCAAAACAGGCTCCACATCGACAGATCGGACGAAACCGCACCGCTGATAGCTGTGGCTTGCACGGGATCCATGGCGTTAATCCGTCTCTTTCACATAATCTTGCAACATGCCGCGCACGGCGGCGGGAATCCGAACGGCCCGGGCGTCGAGCCGCATGCAGGCGAGCTGGACGCTGATCCGCACCAGTTCTTCATCCTGCCGATAAACCGACTGAATCACGTCCAGCGTGGCCCCGCCCATGGCCAGCATTCTTGTCCGCACATCGAGAAGATCGTCCAACCGCGCGGGGCGCAAAAAATCCATCTCGCACCGCCGGACCGCAAATACCAGATGCTTTTCTTCCTTGAGCGCGAGAAGGTCAACTCCGATCATGCGCAACATCTCGGTTCGCCCGCGTTCGGCGAAGGCCAGATAGGTCGCGTGATAGACGATGCCGCCCGCGTCGGTGTCCACATAATAGACACGCGCCGGCAGTCTGTGCTCGATGCCCGCCATGGTTCCGGCGGCGTTCATGTCAGACATCCTCATCCTCCCCCGTCCCGGACAGAAAATCATATTGAGCCGGGCGGGCCGGCGGAGTCAGTCCCAGATGGCGGAACCCGGCCGCGGCCAGCATCCGTCCGCGCGGGGTGCGCTGGATCAGCCCTTGTTGCAGCAGATAGGGCTCGATCACATCCTCCAGCGTGTCGCGCTGTTCGGACAGGGCAGCGGCTAGCGTGTCAGCCCCGACCGGCCCGCCGCCGTAATGATCGGCGATGCAACTTAAGTAACGCCGGTCCATCGCATCCAACCCGGACAGATCGACGCCCAGGCGGGACAAGGCCGCATCGGCCACGGTGCGGTTGATCGGCGCGGTTCCGGCAACCGCCGCGAAATCGCGCACCCGGCGCAAAAGCCGGCCGGCAACGCGCGGTGTGCCGCGTGACCGCTTGGCGATCTCGGCCGCCCCATCGGCGGTCATCGCCACGCCCAGGACGCCCGCGCCGCGCGCGACAATCGATCTAAGCTCGTCGGGGGAATAGAAATCCAACCGCAAGGGAATGCCGAACCGTTCGCGCAAGGGGGTTGTCAACAAGCCGGAGCGGGTGGTCGCGCCGACCAGGGTGAACGGAGCCAGATCGATCCGCACCGACCGGGCCGCCGGCCCCTCGCCGATGATCAGATCAAGCTGGAAATCCTCCATTGCAGGATAAAGGACTTCCTCTATGGCAGGATTAAGGCGGTGAATTTCGTCGATGAACAGGACGTCGCGCGGCTCCAGATTGGTCAGCAGCGCGGCCAGATCGCCCGCACGGGCAATGACCGGTCCGGACGTAGCGCGAAACCCCACCCCCAATTCGCGGGCGACGATCTGCGCCAATGTGGTCTTACCCAGCCCCGGCGGACCGAACAGCAGCGTGTGATCCAGCGCCTCGCCCCGCGCCCGCGCGGCCTGGATAAAGACGCGCAGATTGGCGCAAACCTCGCGCTGGCCGGTAAAATCGTCCAGGGACAGCGGGCGAAGCGAGGCATCGGCATCGCCTGCGGCTTTGCCCGGTCCGATCACCCGTTTTTCGTCCTCAAGCCCGCTCACCGCCCGCTCTCCTTGCCCAGCTCTTTCAGAGCGGCGCGAAGCAAGGCGGGCGTCGGTGCGCCCTCGCCCAACTCGGCCTGGACGGCAAGCAGGGCTGCATGAGCCTCGACGCGCCGATAGCCGAGATTGATCAACGCCGACAGCGCATCATGCAGCGGCCCGTCGCCGGCGGCGAGAACCGCCCCGCCCTGGGCGGAAACCGGGAAGGACAGCGCCGCCGCCTTGTCCTTCAATTCCTGCGCCAATCGGCCGGCCAGCCGCGCGCCCACACCTTGCGCACGGGCGAGCATGGTCTTGTCGCCGGCAGCGATGGCGCGGGCGAGATCGTCGGGAGCAAACGCCGACAGCAGAGCCAGCGCCACCTTGGATCCGATGCCCTGGACCGTCAGCAAAAGCCGGAACCAGTCGCGTTCGGCGGCGTCGGCAAAACCGTAAAGATGGATGTGATCCTCGCGCACATGGGTTTCGACCAGCAGGGAAACCGCCTCGCCCGGACGCGGCAGCCGCCCCAGCGTGCGCGAAGAGGCAAACAGAAGATAGCCGACCCCGCCGACATCGATCACCGCCCAGCCCTCGCCCTGGGAATCGAGCAATCCCTTCAGCTTGGCGATCATGCATGCATCCTTTGGGCGACAAGGTGCTGGGCGGTGGAACGGTGATGAGCGTGACAGATCGCCACCGCCAGCGCGTCGGCAGCATCGCCCCCGGTCAAAACGCCGGCGGAAACAGCCCCGCCCAGCAGATGACGCAGCATCGCACCGACCTGTTCCTTGCTGGCGCGCCCCGTTCCGACGACCGATTGCTTGACCCGCGTCGGGGCGTATTCAAACACCTTGAGACCGGTCAGCGCGGCGGCGGCGATCACTGCGCCGCGCGCCTGTCCCAGCTTCAGTGTCGATGCGGGGTTGCGGTTGACGAAAGTTTCTTCGACGGCGGCTTCCTCCGGCGTGTGCAGGCGGATGACCTCATCCACGCCCCGATGCAGTTCGACCAACCGTTCGGCCAAAGACGCGTCCGGGGTCGAACGCACGACCCCGTCGGCGACCCAGACGAGACGGTTGCCCGAAACGTCGATCACCCCCCATCCCGTAACGCGCAAACCCGGATCAAGCCCCAGAAGTCTCATCGCGCGTTCGCCTCCATCAGGCGCTGAGACGCTCCATCACGTCCTGCGGAATGTCGAAATTGGCCTGGACACGCTGAACGTCGTCATTGTCTTCCAGCACATCCAGAAGCTTGAGCAGAGTTTGCGCGGCCGCTTCATCGGTCACCGGCACCGTGGTCTGGGGACGCCAGTCCAGCCGGGCGCTGCCGGGCGCGCCGAAGCGGGCTTCCAGCGCCTCGCGCACCGTGTTGACGTCATCGGGCGCGCAGGTGATTTCGTGCCCCTCTTCCGAAGAATCGAC
Source organism: Rhodospirillaceae bacterium (assembly GCA_034926235.1). GTDB lineage: Bacteria > Pseudomonadota > Alphaproteobacteria > Rhodospirillales > Magnetospirillaceae > JAYFRE01. The sequence goes on along the minus strand of JAYFRE010000006.1, from coordinate 9,561 downwards.
ATTTTCAGCGCCCGCCTCCAGCGCCGCCTCGAACATCGTCTCGGCGTCGGCTGCGGCGGCCGGGTAATGGATCAGCCCGATGCGGTCGAACATGAAGCTGACCGAATTGGTTTCACCCAGATTGCCGCCATGCTTGGAAAAGGCCGACCGGATTTCGGAAGCGGTGCGGTTGCGGTTGTCGGTCAGCGCCTCGACGATCATCGCCACCGAGCCGGGGCCATAACCTTCATAGCGGACTTCCTCGTAATTCGCGTCCGCGCCGCCCGAACCGCGCTTGATCGCACGCTCGATCGTGTCCTTGGGCATGTTGGCTTCACGCGCGGCGGCGATCGCAGCCCTGAGGCGCGGGTTGAACGCGGGATCAGGCAGCCCTGTCTTCGCCGAGACCGTCAACTCGCGGATCAGCTTGGTGAACACCTTGGCGCGCTTGGCATCCTGCGCGCCCTTGCGGTGCATGATGTTTTTGAATTGGGAATGTCCGGCCATGCTTTTAAAAAAACCTATTGCAGAACGTTGCGCTGGCTATACCACATCTTGTGGAATCGTCCAGTGGTTAAGGCTTCCCCACCGGCGGGAACCGCCGTCGGGTAAACTTTTTTTCAAGAAAACAGAACCGGGGGTCCCGGATCAAGAATCCTGACGCGGCAGCCAGGGAATGGCGACGGTCTCGATTCCTTCGTCCCGCAGCGCGTTGGTCTGTTCGGGCGACGCCTCGCCATAGATAGGGCGTTCCCCGGTTTCGCCATAATGCATCCGGCGGGCTTCCTCGGCGAATTGGGGGCCGACATAATCGGCATTATCCTCGACATGCCGGCGCAGCACCTCCAGCGCCTGACGCAGTTCCTTCGCAGAAATGTCGCCGTCCGTTTCGGTCTTTTCCGTCTCCGCACGCCGGACCCCGCCCCGCGCGATATGCGGAGCCATCGGCGCCTTGCGCACCAGGCTGTCGCCGCAGACCGGACAGGCCACCTCGCCCGCCGCGATCTGGGATTCGCAGGCCGCGCCGTCCCGGAACCAGCATTCAAACGAATGGTCCGACGAACAGACAAGGTTGAACAGAATCACCCGCGCTCTTCCTTATGACAGGATCGTTCCCGCCGTACTGTAGCGCCTGGAAGGCGGGTTTTGAATCCTCATTTAGCCGCGTCCAGCGTAAAGGGCCGATCATGGGCGAAAGACGGCACCCGCCCGCGCGCTCGCGCCACCTGTGCCGGATCGATCTTGGCGGTGATGAAGCCGGGCCCTTCGCCGGCATCGGCCAGCACCTCGCCCCAGGGCGCTATGATCAGCGCATGGCCGAAAGTCCGCCGCCCGCCGGCATGTTCACCGCACTGGGCCGGCGCGAAGACGTAGCAGCCATTTTCGATCGCCCGCGCCCGCAGCAGCACATGCCAATGAGCGCGGCCCGTGGTTTCGGTAAAAGCCGCCGGAACGGCCAGAAAGGACGCCCCCGCCTGGGCGAGACGGCGATAAAGCATGGGAAAGCGCAGATCATAGCAGATCGACAAACCCAGCCCGCCCCAGGGCGTCGAGGCCAGGACGGCATGGTTTCCCGGCAGGAAGGTTTCAGATTCCCGGTAACTTTCACCCGCGCCGAGATCGACGTCGAACATGTGAATCTTGTCATAGACGGCCCGGACCGCGCCGGTTCCGTCCAGAAGATAGGTGCGGTTGGCCAAAAGCCCGCCCGCCAGACGCACCGCCAACGACCCGCAATGCAGCCAGGCCCCGGTTTCCTGCGCCAGCGCACGGAAAGCGGCGAGAGCCCGATGCGTTTCCTCGGGCTCGGCCCTGGCGATCATATCGGCCCGGTCCTTCGCCATCATGGCGACGTTCTCGGGCATCAAGACCAGATCGGCCCCGACCGACCGGGCGGCGCGGGTCAAATCCGCAGCCACCCGGACATTCTCCATCATGTCCTCGCCCGCATTGACCTGCAGGCAGGCGGCGGTAAAGGTTCCGATCATCTCAGCCCTTCAGCAAGGGATCGAGCCCTCCGGCCCGGTCGAGCGCGTTCAGATCGTCGAACCCGCCGATATGGCGGCCATCGATGAAAATTTGCGGCACGGTCCGCCGCCCGCCCGCCCGCGCGATCATCGCATCCCGCAGTTCGGGCTCCTCATCCACCAGGATTTCCCGGTAGGCCGCGCCCTTGGCCTGCAAAAGACGCTTGGCGCGCTGGCAATAAGGGCAGATGCGGGTGCTATAGACTTCAATCTCGGCCACGATGACATCTCCTTCGGCATGGCGCTTCGATTCATTCTCAATATGGGTTTGGGACCGCGCCGCGCCAGGGGGGCCGCCCCCGGCCGGTCTTCAATCCCGTTCGGCCCGCGCCAATGTCAGAACATCCACGCTCCCGGCCCCGCTGTCCAGCAGAACCCGGGCGCATTCTTCCAGCGTCGCCCCGCTGGTCTGAACATCGTCGATCAGCAGGATGCGCCGCCCGGCGACCATCCCAGGATTTCGGACGGCGAACGCGCCCCGTACGTTCCGCCGCCGCCAATCCCGGCCGCCTTTCCCCTGCGACGGCGTGTCGCGCCGCCGCGTCAGGGCATCCGCCGCCGCCGGCACGCCGCACAGCCGCGACAGGGCATGAGCCAGAAGCGCCGACTGGTTATAGCGCCGGGCCAAAAGCCGCCAGCGATGCAAGGGCACCGGCACCAGCAGGTCGGCGTTCTCGATCAATTCCGACCCGGCGCGCGCCATCCAGCGGGCGAAGTACCGTGCCGAGCCGGTATGGTCGGCATGCTTGAAACGCAAGATCAGCGCGCGGCTGCCCTCGTCATACAAAAAAACGGCGCGGGCGCGGCCATAGCGGGGCCGTTCGCGCAGGCAGGCGGGACATAAGGCATCCGGCCCCAGATCGATCTCGAAGGGATGGCCGCAACAGGCGCAGCAGGGCGGCCCCAGAAATCGCACCCGGCCCCAGCATGCCGGGCACAGCGTACCGGGCGCGGAAACGACCGCGCCGCAGGCAAGGCAGCGCGGCGGCAGCAAAAGGTCGATCAGCCCGCGGAACAGCCGTCCGGGAACCAGAAAGACCGAGGGCGCGGGCGGCGGGGACGTCATGGCCGGCCCAGCCTAGAACCGCCACCCCGGCTTGGCAATCTCCGCCGTCTTTTCAGGCCCGGTAGGGCGCGAACGCCGTCATCAGATCCCCGATCGAGCCGACCTTGAGGCCGCACGCCTCGATCGCGGTCCGCGCGGAACGAACCAGGGCGTCGTTGCCGTCGGCCATGCGCCCGTCGGTCAGGAACAGATTATTCTCGAACCCGACCCGGGCATGCCCCCCCATCAGCGCAGCCCCCGCAACCACCGCCGTCTCCCGGCGGCCAAAGGCGCAAACGCTCCAATGGGCGAAACGGGGCATGTCCGAAGCCAGGAAAGGCAGCAGATCGGACGGAGCCGATGTCTGTCCGGCCCGATAGCGCCCCAAGGCCAGCAGGACCGGCACGTCCGCCCAGGGCAAAACGCCGCGTTCGCGTAAATCGGCCAAGGTCCTGGCTTCCTCTGGATCGTAAAGGATGATTTGCGGCACCACCTTCTCCCGCGCCATCCAGGACAGAAGATCGATGAAGGCCGGTTCGTCCGCCGGGGTTTTCAGGAATTCGCGCAAGGCCAGCGACGCCGCCGGCGGACGCACCGCACGCAGCACCGCCTCTTGCTCGGCGGGTGAATAAAGCCCCAAAGATTCGGTCGTGATCTGGATCAGCACACGATCGCCGACCGCTTTTTCGATAGAAGGTATGGCGTCTAAATAGGCAGATACATCGAGCAGATGGCGTCCGTCTGGGCGGCGAACATGCAGATGGACCATTGTCGCCCCGGCATCGGCACAAGCCGCGACCGCCTGGGTAATTTCATTTATTTTCAATGGAATATTCGGATTATCTTCCTTTGTCCTTCGTCCTCCAGTGGGCGAAACGATCAGCGAAACCGGCATCAATTCATCATTTGCATTCATTTTGTGCACCATGCCTTTTATATGATCTATTTGGTTCATTTTATGATATGATGAAACATATGTTGTAATCCGGCGCAACCAGATTTAAGGTTTACCCCATGAAACAAGGACCTCTGGCTCAACAAATCATCGCAGCTTACGACGGTATGTCCGCTCAATTGCAGACGGCGGCGCGCTTCGTGCTCGACAATCCCGGCGACGTCGCCTTGCTGTCGATGCGCGAACAGGCCCGCCGGGCCGACGTGCAGCCGGCGACCATGACCCGTCTGGCCAAATATCTGGGGTTGGACGGCTATGATTCGGTGCGCGAACGCTATGGCGCGGCGATGCGCGACGGCGCGATCGGCGGCTTTTCCAAACGCGCCACCGCCCAGGTCGCCAGCCAGAAGGTCAAGGGCGACAAGGCGCTGGCGCTGGACATGGCGCACACTCTGTCGCAGCAGATCGATTGGCTGAGCCAGCCTGAAACCCTGGACCGTCTGACCCAGGCCGCCGACATCCTGGTCCGTGCCCGCCGCGTCTATGCGCTGGGCCTGCGCGCCAGCCACGCCGCCGCCTGGCATTTGCATTACATGCTGACCCTGATCAGCGAGAAAAGCGCGCTGCTGGACGGGATCGCCCAGACCGGAGCCGATCCTCTGGCTCATGCCCGGCCCGAAGACGCGCTGTTCGTGGTCAGCGTTCAGCCCTATACCCGGATGACGGTCGAACTGGCCGATTACGCTGCCACGCTGGGGCTGTCGATCATCGCCGTCACCGACAGCGAAGTCTCGCCCCTGGCCCAACGCAGCACGGTGTCGATCATCGTTCCCACCGGGTCCCCATCCTTTTTCCACGCCATGACCCCCAGTGTCGCGGTCGCCGAGATTCTGGGCGCGATCATCGCCGGACGTGGCGGCGACGAAGCCCTGTCGGCCTTGCGTCAAACCGACGGCCATCTCGCCGCCCTCCACACTCATTTCGACCCAAAACCGGTCAGGAGAGCATTATGACCCACATTCTCCACAGGGTGGCCAATGCCGCCATGCCCATCGCCGTCGGCGGCCGGGGCGTGGAGATTTTCGACCAGAACGGCAAGGCTTATATCGACGCGTCGTCCGGCGCGGCGGTGTCCTGCCTGGGCCACGGACATCCCGACGTCCTGGAAGCGCTGCATCAGCAGTTGAACAAAATCGCCTACGCCCACACCAGCTTCTTCACCACCGAGATCACCGAACGGCTGGCGGACATGCTGATCGAAGACGCGCCCGCCGGCATGGATCATGTCTATTTCGTCAGCGGCGGGTCAGAGGCGATCGAAACCGCGCTTAAAATGGCGCGGCAATATTTCGTCGAAACCGGCCAGCCCGAACGCCGCCACATCATCGCCAGGCGGCAGAGCTATCACGGCAACACGCTGGGCGCGCTGGCCACCGGCGGCAACGAAGCGCGGCGCGAAGTCTATCGCCCGCTGTTGATCGAAACTCATCACATCGCCCCCTGCTTCGCCTACCGCTTCCAGAAGGAGGGCGAATCCGACGCCGCCTATGCCAAACGCTGCGCCGACGCGCTGGAAGAAGAGATTTTACGTCTGGGTCCCAGCCAGGTCATGGCCTTCGTCGCCGAAACCGTAGTCGGATCGACGGCGGGCGCGGTACCGGCGGTCGGCGATTATTTCAAGCGCATCCGGGCGATCTGCGACAAATACGGCGTGCTGCTGATCGCCGACGAGGTCATGTGCGGCATGGGGCGCACCGGCACCCTGCACGCGGTCGAGCAGGAAGGCATCGCCCCCGATCTGATGGCCATCGCCAAGGGATTGGGCGGCGGCTACCAGCCGATCGGCGCGGTGCTGATGCAGTCCCGCATCTTCGAGGCTTTCGCCCAAGGATCGGGCGCGTTCAAACATGGCCACACCTATATGGGCCATCCCATGGCAGCCGCCGCCGGCGTCGCGGTGCAGACCGTCATCAGGCGCGACCATCTTTTGGACAATGTCCGGGTCATGGGCGGGTTGTTCCAACAGAAGCTGGAAGAACGGCTGGGCCAGCATCCTTGCGTCGGCGACATCCGCGGTCGGGGCCTGTTCCGGGCCGTCGAGCTGGTCGCCGACCGGGAACGCAAGACGACCTTTGCGCCTGAGCTGAAGCTGAACGCGCGGGTGAAAAAGGAAGCGATGGCGCGGGGATTGATGATCTATCCGATGGGGGGAACCATCGACGGCGTCCATGGCGATCACATCCTGTTCGCGCCGCCCTTCATCGTCACCGAAAGCCATCTCGACGCCATCGTCGAGCGGTTCGGCGATGCGATCGACGCCGCCATCGGCGCGATCGGACCGGACGCTTTTCCGCGTCCCTGCCCTTGAAGCGAGAAGAAAGGACGGATCAAGCCATGAAAACCATCATCACCGGACTAGCGGCCTGCGGGCTTGCTTTGTCGATCGGAGCCACGGCCCACGCCGCGGCGCCGGGACCGACCTTGAGCAAGATCAAGGACAGCGGAACCATCACCATCGGTTACCGCGAATCCTCGGTCCCCCTCTCCTATCTGGACGAAAATCAGAAGCCGATCGGCTTTTCGATGGATCTGTGCCGGCTGGTCGTCACCAAGCTGGAAGCCGATCTGGGCAAGACATTGACGGTCGTCTATCAGCCGGTCAATTCCTCGAACCGCATCCCCCTGGTGAAGAACGGCACCGTGGACATCGAATGCGGATCGACCGCCAACACCGCCGCCCGCCAGAACGAAGTCGGCTTTTCGGTTACCACCTATGCGCCGCAGTTCAAATGGCTGGCCCGCAAGGATTCCGGCATCAAGGAAACCGACGGGCTGAAAGGCAAGGCCGTCGCGGTCACCCAGGGCACCAACACCTCGCAATTCGTCGCCAAGCTGAACACCGACCGCAAGCTGGACATGAAGATCACGCCCGGCAAGGACCATGCCGAATCCTTCCTGCTGGTCCAAACCGGCCGCGCCGCCGCCTTCATGGAAGACGACATCCTGCTGGCCGGACTGAAAGCCAACGCGACCGAGCCCGACGCCTTCGTCTTTCTGAACGATTCCTTTCCCAGCGACCCTTACGCGCTGATGTTCTCCAAGGACGATCCCGGTTTCCGCGCCCTGGTGAACGAAGCCCTGACCACGGCGATGGCCTCGGGCGAATATGACCGGCTTTACACCAAATGGTTCGAAAGCCCGATCCCGCCCAAAAACATCAATCTGGCGTTCCCGCAGTCCGAGGGCCTGAAGGCTCTGGTCAAGACCCCCAGCGACAAGGCGAACGGGCAGTAACGCCCATCCCTTGGCGGATCGAGCCGGACGGTCTTGCACCGTCGGGCTCGATCCCCGCCGACACCGCGTCGGCAGGGCGGAGATGGCGGTTTTATCTGACCGCGTGGACGTCTCTTTTCCCACGAACGATCAGCCCGACAAGGCCCGACCCGCATGTCCCTGCTTTTTGAAACGGCCCCAGACGGCATACACACCTATTTCGACTGGCTTCTCCAGGGGCTGGGTTGGACCCTGTCCCTGGGTTTTAGCGCCTGGATCCTTGCCCTGACCATCGGCACGCTGGCCGGCGCAGCCCGCACGCTGAAAACCGGCTTTTGGGCCAAGACGGCCCAATTCTACGTCGAGATCTTCCGCAACGTCCCGCTTTTGGTGCAGATGTTCCTGTGGTTCTTCGTCGTGCCGGAACTGGTGCCCGAAGCGCTCGGCCGGGCGATCAAGAGCATGCCGCCGCCCTGGGCCAGCTTCTTTCCCGCCCTGCTCTGCCTGTCGCTTTATACCGGGGCGCGGCTCGCCGAACAGGTGCGCGCCGGCATCGAGGCCCTGGCGCGCGGACAAAGCCAGGCCAGCGCGGCCTTAGGGTTCGAGACGGGCGGCACCTACCGCTACATCCTGCTGCCCCAGGCGTTCCGCATCATCATTCCGACCCTGACCAACGAATTCATGACCATCTTCAAGAACACCTCGGTGGCGCTGACCATCGGGCTGATCGAACTGACCGCCACCGCCCAGGCAATCAGCGAGAACACCTTCCGCACCTTCGAGGCCTTCGGCGTCGTGACGCTGATTTATCTGACTATCGCCCTGATCGCCTGGCGAACGATGCGCGGCATCGAACGCGCCCTGCGTCTGCCCGGCGGTTCCGGCGACGAGGCGCGGGCATGATGCATCTCGATTTCTCCATCCTGATCGACGCCGCCCCCTATCTTTTGAAGGGGCTCTTCTTCACCTTGCAGATCACGCTGGTAGGATTCCTGGGCGGCATCTTCTTCGGCAGCCTGCTTGCCATCGCCCGCCTGTCCACCAACCGCGTCTATTCCACGCTGGCCAGCGTCTATGTCACCGTCATGCGCTCGCTGCCGCTGATCCTGGTGCTGTTCTGGGTCTTTTTCCTCGCCCCCTGGCTGTTGGGCTGGGTCAAGGGCGCGGGCCGGCCGATCCCGGTCGGCGCGCACATGACCGCCTTCATCACTTTCGTCCTGTTCGAGGCCGCCTTCTTCGCCGAAATCGTCCGCGCCGGGCTGCGATCGGTGTCGGTCGGGCAATATTCGGCCGCCGACGCGCTGGGGCTGTCAAAACGCCAGACCTATGTCTATGTCATCTTTCCCCAAGCGATCCGCAACGTGCTGCCGATCCTGCTGACCCAGACCATCATCCTGTTTCAGGATTCGTCCCTGGTCTACGTCATCTCGGCGACCGATCTGCTGGGCGCGGCCAGCAAGATCGCCCAGCGCGACAACCGGCTGATCGAGATGTATATCGCCGTCGGCCTGATCTATTTCGTCCTCAGCTTCACCGCGTCGCGTCTGGTGAAACACCTGCAATCCCGTCTTGCCTATGGAAGGGCCCGGCCATGATCATCAGCATCGCCGACATCTCGAAATCCTATGGAGCCTTCCAGGCCCTGAAACATTGTTCGGCCACCATCGCGCGGGGCGAGGTGGTCGTGATCTGCGGCCCGTCCGGATCGGGCAAAAGCACGCTGATCAAGACCCTGAACGGCCTGGAGAAAATCGATTCCGGCCGTATCACCATCGGCGGCTTCGAGCTGACCCCGGCCACCGACGATCTGCGTGCGCTTAGAAGCTCGGTCGGCATGGTGTTCCAGCATTTCGAGCTGTTCCCCCATCTTTCGGTCCTGGGCAATGTCATGCTGGCCCAAACCAAGGTGCTGAGAAGGCCCCGGCCCGTGGCCGAGAAGAAAGCGCGCGCCCTTTTGGAGCGCGTCGGGCTGGGCGGGCATATCGAGAAACATCCGCAGCAGCTTTCCGGTGGCCAGCAGCAACGCGTCGCCATCGCCCGCGCGCTGGCGCTGGACCCCGAGATCATGCTGTTCGACGAACCCACCTCGGCCCTGGACCCGGAAATGGTGGGCGAAGTGCTGGATGTGATGACCGAACTGGCCGCCGGCGGCATGACCATGCTGTGCGTCACTCATGAAATGGGATTCGCGCGCCGGGTCGCCGACCGCGTTTTCTTCATGGATAACGGTGAAATCGTCGAAACCGCCGCTTCGGCGGCGTTCTTCGACGCCCCCCAGACAGACCGGGCCCGGCATTTCCTATCCCGAATCCTGACCCATTAGACGGAAAACGGAGGAAAAA